>JAFUQN010000055.1 GCA_017472365.1 Bacillota bacterium | reverse complement strand
TTTATATCCCAAATCAGTCCCAAAGGTAATTGGGAGGAATAATTTGTATGGATCAAGAGTATATCAATGCGATATACTCTTTCTTTTTGGCAACCCCGCGGTCACGGCCGCGGGGTTGCCTGTTATAAGAAGTGAGACAAAGTTTATACGGGAAATCTGTGTAGTATTGTGTTAAATATTTCTGGTTACATGAATGGATTTCAAAGAAATACAAGAGATTTTTGGATCTTTAATGGGTTAAATTCCACAAAATGTAATCAAATATATGATTGGAAGAAAAACTTCTGGTTATTAGACACTTACAATGATGTAATACAAGATACTTGCCAATTATAATGCGATTTTGAGAATAATATGCCTTGTTAAACTTCATTCAAAGTATAGGAAAACAAGGTTTTTACCAAAATTCTTGTTTTTTGAATTGGAGACATTTGATTTGCAAGAGATTTAACAAAAGCCTTGTTTATTTCGGATTTAAGATGATAAGACAAGGACAATCCTATTGAAAAATTTGCATAGTTGTATAATTAAAGGGGAAGCTATGAATGTAAATGTAGAATTTAAACCATAAATAAATTATGTAAACTACAGGAGGCGTCCATGGGAAAAAAGATCAAAATCATACAGCCTGAAGAAGTGAGAAAAGGAATGGAGGAACGGATCTGTGCTGAAATTTCAACGATTGAGGGGACAATGCCAACGGCCCGCCGCCTTGCATTAGCTTTATATCATGGCGCAACATGCATTCCGCAGCATCGTAAAGAAGCAAAAACAACGGTACTTCGTTGTTTAGAGGAGTGTTACGGGATGAAAATCAGCAGAATTCGTACGGCTGGAGAATTGTTGGAAATCCATGGGGCCATAATTGTAAAACAAGCCCTGGTTCTGTTGTTTGGAGAAAAAGAAACAATAGATTTGATTCAGATTCTGTCGATGCGATTGTGTGGACCTGTATCTGAAGCAGTGTTTCGAACACCGTTTCATTCGTATAATGCAGGGGATTATGTGGAAAGCATTATGGTGCCTCTAATATTCCGTTGGGTCCGCGGAAGCGGTTGCCCGGTGGAAGTCCTGGACTACCTGATGAATGGAGATATCGTTCTTCCGGAAGACTATGATATTTCAAACAGGTTAGCATTGGAATTGTGGCGGAAAAATCCTGTAGTTATCGAAGCAGTACAACAAGTGCTGAACCAGGAGACTTCTGAAGACCGGAAGCAGAATTCCAGGAAATATCCGGTCATTACCCGGGAAATCCTTCAGGGCGTGATGCGAAGTGGACATGCCGGATCGATTCGGATTTTGAAACGTCTGTTAATGGACAAATCACAGCCGTCAAAGCTGCGAGAAATGATCCTTACTGTGGTGGATGAAGGAAGTTCAGACACATTCACAGAGTTTTTGGAACTGATCTATGAAGAAAAGTTGTATCGATCCCCGGCAGCTTCAAGAATTATTGATACGTGGCTCTGGCTCGGCTTTGGTGCACTGGAACCGCAGATGGCAGAGCGAATTTTAAAAGACAGCCTGATGTACTTGAATGATCCGGAATTGTGCCTTCAAACTGTGGAACACGGCGATATGCAAAATGTTCATCTGGCACTTTGGGCACTGGCCGTTCGCAATATCCGTCAAATCTGGCCGATGCTTTGGGACATGCTTCATTCCCAGCGGAATGTTCCCCAAATTAATGCTATGAACTTCATCTGTAACGTTCAGCATGAGTATCTGGATTATAAAATCACGGTTAATCTTTTGGAGCAGGCCGCGGCAACCGCTTCGCCTGACGATCCCTACGGGGAAGCTATGGAGCTATTGGCCTGGTTGGTGCCGAATTTAATTCCGCAGGATTTGGAAGAGAAGATCCCAGAAGAACCAAGAGAACGTCAGCATTTATTTGGATTGTTAGAACGTACATTGGAATTAGTGGGGAATGAAGAACGGTATTTCTACGGAAAACCATTTGCATGGTCGGTTTGTAAGTTAAATCCGGAACTGTTGGCTGAAGCGATGCTTCGTTTGACTTATGTGACCAAGGATCGCAGCATGGTTCGTGCACTAGCTCGAAAACTGGATTATTTTACACCGAAACAACGTGGATTCTTTTATGAGTATTTATTGGATCCTTTGCATTGGAAAGAAGATGATTATTTCCTACAGGACCATTTAAATGACCGGAGTTCAACGAATCGTCAGCTGATCCGGACAAAGCTGGACATGGTACGTAAGGAGATGGAAGCAAAAGGAGAAGCACTGCATCGATATTGAGAATTTTCGATAGAGTTCTTAGTTTACCTTGAATCGACACCGGTGATGTATTAAAATTATTTGTATAATACTACGATAGAAACTGATGATTCTATCGAATCAAAGATCGTGTAGGTGCAGATATGGAAAAATATGAAGCATTAAAAGTAGCTATTGTTAAGAAGATGGATGAACTGCTTCCGGAAGTCAGCGAATTGTGCGAATGGATGGCCAATCATCCGGAACGTTCCGGAAAGGAATATGAAACATCCAAGAAGATCGTTGAATTTATGAGAGAGCGCGGTTACGAAGTAGAATATCCGTTCGCGGGTGTGGAAACAGCTTTCCGTGCTGTTTTCGGAGAGAACAAACACAGTCGTAAGATGGCGTTCCTGGCTGAATATGATGCATTACCGGGTATCGGCCATGCGTGTGGACACAATGTCAGCGGATCCATCAGTATTCTTGCTGCACTGGCTATGAAGGACTTACAGGATGAACTGGACTGTGATTTCCATTTGATTGGAACACCCAACGAAGAAGACGATGGTGCGAAATGTGCCATGGTTTCTCAGGATATCTTCAAAGATTATGACATGACAAGCATGGTCCATCTGTTTGATAAGACCCAGTTATATGGTATCCTTCTTGGATTACACCAGTACGAATTCACATTCCATGGAAAGGCTGCTCACGGGGCAACCGCTCCCTGGGAAGGCGTCAACGCTCTGAACGCTGCACAGCTGATGATGCACGGAATCGACATGCTGCGTCAGCATGTGACTCCTGATGTAAGAATGCATGGGATTTACAGAAATGGCGGTTTGGCTCCTAACATCGTCCCGGAAGATGCAAGCGTGGAAGTTTACACCAGAGCTTTGGATAAGAAATATCATGCAAACTTGGACGAGCGTTTAGAAAACTGTGCAAAGGGTGCAGCCATTATGACCGGTTGTACTTATGAAAAGAGACTGACCGCTGCCATGTATGATAACATGAACATTCTGATGAGCGGTGTGGAAGCGTTGAGAGAAGCCTATGAAGAACTGGGGATCGAAATTGATTCTCAGAAAGATCACGATACGATTTTCGGATCTTCCGACATTGGTAATGTGAGCTTCGTATGTCCTACATTCCATCCCACCATCAAGATTGTAGATCGTGGTGTGGCGATTCATACCAGAGACTTCGAAAAGAATGTTCACGGCGAAACTGCAGTGAAAGCTGTAAAAGAAGGGGCCGGTGTCCTGGCGCTTCAGGCTGCGAAGATTTTCAGCGATGAAACGAGACTTCAGGCTGTGAAGGATGAATTCGAAGCATCGATCAAAAATCTGAAATAAAAACTAAGATATCAAAAAGGTATCGGGTAACCGATACCTTTTTGTTTTCCTATTTTTCCATCATCAAATAAGGCTTCAGGATATGAATCAGTTCGAATCCGTACATGATTCGTTTACGATTCAGAATAAAGTGATTTCCGAGACCGATAAGGATGCGTTCCATCTGGGCTCTGCGGGGATCATCCATGGGGAAGGCATCAACTTCAGCAACTTTACTACTGCCTACAGTACGACGGATGATCTCTGTTCCGGCATATCCGACAGTATCGGCCATGACCTCTGCAATATAAAGCTTTTTAAAGCCCGGTTCGCGGTAAAGATCAAAGGTGACCAATTCGTCCCATCGTTCTGCCAGTCGATCGCCGAAGCGGTCGAAGACGGTTGCCGCGGTGGAGGTGAGCCAGTCGATCATTTCCGTATTTTCAGGATCCTTCAGATACCAGTAAACCAGGGAGAAGAACAGATTTCCGATCACATTTCCGGCATCATATCCCATGGGACCGTAAAATGCAAATTCCGGGTCGATGATTTTAATTCCGTTCTCATTTCCAAAAATCGAACCGGTGTGGAGATCACCATGAATCAAAGCTTGCGCATTGTTCATAAAGTTATTACGAAGAAGACCGACCTGTGCGCGGATATCCGAGTTTTCATAAAGGAAATCACGGACAAATTCACGATTTTCTTCCGTAAATACATTGTCGTCATCAGGAGAACCGAAGGGTTCCGCCAGCACAAGTTTTTCTGTGATTTCGCACAGTTCCGGGTTGGTGAAGTGAACGACGCGTTCTTTCTTTTCTTTCTGTCCGAGTACCAAATCAGTGGTGGGAAGCATTGTATCAACCATGAAATTAACCACATCGTTGACGAAGGTCGGATAGATCGTACCATTCATGAGGCCTTTTCTCGTATTTTCATAAGAAGAAATGTCTTCCATGGAAATAGCGCACATAGTTTCGTTATAATCATATACCTCGGGAACAAGACCGGGAGCCAGTGTTCCCTGAAGTTTCAGGATTTCGGCTTCGATGCGGCTGTGCTTCGTATCGAGAGGACGGCCCGCAGAACGGAGCAGTACGTCGGACTGTTTGATAACCAGAGATTTTCCGGTGGTTTCGCTTTTGAGCCGGAACACGTAATTGATGTTTCCATCACCGATTTCTTCGCATGTCAGAACTTCGCCAGCCTGGAAATATTTCAGGTAATCTTTTGCATAGTTTATGGCATCCGCCTCAGTCATGAGGAAGTGAGTATCGTATTTCATGGGTACCTCCTGGGTATGATTTCGCCCGTTGGGCGTAAAGATATCATATATATATTATAGAGTAATTTTACCCAGGAATCCACAGTTAAAACAGGCATGAAATCGTTGACGAACTGATGTTCGCAGTGATACCATATAGATACGAAGATGACATTTTTTCGACAAAAGGGGAAAGAGAAAGGGGATTTGTATGGAAATGTTCAAAGAAATGGTATCGCGGTTCCTGGCCGGGGTTTTGGCAATCGTCATGGGCGCGGCTGCACCGATGAGTCCAGAGGTTTCGGTGGGCGGGAGTTCGACGGAGCAATTGGAGCGACCGGAAAATTCGACGTTTTCTGTTCGATTCATCGATGTGGGTCAGGCCGATTCGGCGCTGGTGGAATGTGACGGTCATTATATGCTGATCGACGGAGGAAACGTGGATGATTCCCGTTTGATTTACTCAGTATTGAAGGACACCGGTGTATCGAAGCTGGATTTGATTGTGGGCAGCCACCCTCATGAGGATCACATTGGCGGTTTGGCTGGGGCATTGAATTATGCCGACGCGGATTTGGTATTGTGTTCTTCGACAAATTACGACACGGAGGCATTTCGGAATTTTAAGAAGTATGCGGAGCTGAACGGTGGAGGGATCAAGGTTCCGTCCGTTGGTGATGTATTTATGCTTGGGAGCGCCCGTGTTGAGATCCTGGGGTTGAACGCCACTAATGGTCAGGGAGAGAACAACGATTCCATCGTTTTGAAAATTACTTATGGAGAAACGTCTTTCCTGTTCTGTGGAGACGCGGAGCGCGAAGCGGAACAGTTGATTTTAGACTCCGGTGCGGATCTTTCGGCTACCGTTTTGAAGGTTGGTCATCACGGGTCCAATGACAGTACCACCTATCCTTTTTTACGGGAAATCATGCCGGAATACGCGGTGATCTCTGTCGGTAAGGAGAACAGTTACGGACATCCCCATGAGAACACGCTGAGCCGTCTGAGAGATGCGGACGTGACCGTGTATCGGACAGATCTGCATGGGGACATTATTTGTGTCTCTGATGGGGAAAGCGTGACATTTACTGTGGAGGAGTCTTCTGGAAGAGAGGAATTTGAACCAGTTGGTAATACCGGTGCTGGCAGCGGAACAAATGTTTCAGACATAGATTATGTTCTGAATACCAATACGAAAAAGTTCCATATTCCTACCTGTAACAGCGTGGATAAGATGAGTGAAAAGAACAAGGCGTATTATACCGGAACGAGGGACGAGGTCATTTCCCTGGGATATAGTCCTTGTGGAAATTGCAGGCCGTGATTTTAGTCAAAAATGAAAGATTTGATGGAGAAATGATATGAAATTGAAGAACATTTTAATCGTTGTGAAAGACATAGAAAAATCGAGGAAATTCTATCACGACTTGTTTGGTATCGACTTGGTACTCGACAATGATGGAAACATGATTTTAACAGAGGGACTTGTCCTTCAAGACGAAAAAATATGGAAATCATTTTTAGATAGAGATATTATTCCAAAGAGCAACTCTTGCGAATTGTATTTTGAGGAGCAGGATATCGAAGCATTTGTTGAAAAATTAGAAAGACTATACCCCTCAATTGAATATGTAAATCATCTTATGACACATAGTTGGGGGCAACGAGTCATCCGATTCTACGATTTGGACGGTAACTTAATCGAAGTAGGAACACCGGTATAATCAACATATTCCAATTTATCGATTGTAATAGCTCAATCTATGGAATACTTTATGAGAACTTGAAGGAGGTTATTGTGTCTGTAACAGAGCCATTTGTGGAAATTCTCTTTACGGATATTGGTTCGATTTAGTTTATCATTACTTACGATGATAAGATAAAATTCAAAATGATATTTTGGGTTACGATAGATGAGTTCAAAGAAGTATATGAGGAGAATAAAATGGATGTAGACAAATTGCTTAATCAAGTAAAAATAATTCATCGAAAACATGATGAACTTGATCGTATTTCCGGTTCGCATTTTAATTTCTTTTCTGCTGCAAGTGTATCTACCAATGAACTTGTGATATGCAGTGTGATTAGAGAATTGATCGATCCTAAGGGATCACATGCGCAAGGGAGTATTTACTTGAAATTATTCTTAAAGCATGTGTTACAGATTGATCCTAAGATTTATGAAGCCATTGATTTAAATTCTGTTTGTGTGGAACGTGAAAGAAAAATCGATAATAAACGACGTATTGATTTGTATATTAGCATTCCAGGAAAAATGTGTATTCCGATAGAAGCAAAGATCTATGCAGGGGATCAAAAGAATCAATGTTACGATTACTATAAGTATGCAATTAATTCACCGATTTACTATTTAACATTAGATGGCCATGAACCATCAGAGTATAGTAGAAAGGACTTAACTGAAAATCAAATCAAGCTCATTTCCTTTAAAAAAGAAATCCTGGTTTGGTTGGAAGAATGTTTAAAACGACCAGAAACCATTCGTATTACATCGATTCGAGAATTAATTATTCAATTTATCGATCTATTACAAGATTTAACGGGACAAGTGGAGGACGCTTTGGAAAGAGATATTGTTGAAATCATACTAAAATCAAGAGAAAACTTGGAAACTGCCGATCAGATCGCAAGTATCATGAAATCGATCAACGACCATATTTTCAATCGTTATTTCCATGAATTAGCCCGACAAATTGAATCGAAATATCCATTTTTAGTATGGCATGATGATTGTGATAATGTAACATATGATAAATATGGAATTTACTATATTGTAAAGGAATTGAGTACGGAGAAATATAAGCTCGCATTACAAATTCAAGCAGAGAATGATTACGTGTATGCAGGATTTACGATTTGTGATGAAGATGATTGTGATATTCCATGGAAAAAAGTTGTAAAGCGTAATTTTATATTAAATGACTATTTGATAAAATTGGGCTTTGAAGATGATGAGCCAGACTGGTTGGCATGGAAATACATCGGCGATGAAACGGAAGAAATGCCAAATTTCAAGTATCACAATGATGCCTTTTATTCCATGGCAGAGCCGGAGTATTTCAATCATTTTATAGAAGAAACGATGAAAGTGATTGATGACTTGATGTCAAGTGCTATGCAAAACCGTTTAGAAGATATTTACCTTGGGGTCTAAGTTGAAATTTGTGGGAATTGATACATTTTCCGCTTTGTGATACACTGACACTAGACGACCGCGGAGCGGTTGCCGGAGAAGACTATGATTTGGAGGTACGACCATGAAAGATATGTTGCTGAGAGAGGCGAAGGCGTTACAGCCGATGCTGCAGGACTTCCGCAGAGAGATCCACAAACATCCGGAGACGGGCTTCGATCTTGTCCATACGAAGGCCATGGTGAAACAGGCGCTGGAAGATATGGGCTACGAACCGCAGGATTGCGGGAAGGCCGGCGTTGTTGTGACTGTGGGCGGAAAGAAGCCGGGTAAGGTGTTCCTGCTGCGGGCGGACATGGATGCGCTTCCGTTACCGGATGAAACCGACTATGAATATAAGAGCCAGATCCCTGGAAAGATGCATGCCTGCGGCCACGATATGCACGCAACCATGCTGATGGGCGCGGCAAAGCTCCTGAAAGAGCACGAAGATGAAATCGAAGGTACCATCAAGCTGATGTTCCAGCCTGCGGAAGAGATTTTCGCCGGTGCGGAAGATATGATCAACAATGGAGTTCTGGAAAATCCCAAGCCCGATGCAGCCATGATGATTCATGTGGCCATCGGTTCGGATCACAAGGGCGGTACGTTCGTAGTTCCCACACCGGGAATCAGCATGGCTTCCGTGGACCAGTATGTGATCACGGTGAAGGGAAAGGGCGGCCATGGTTCCACACCGCATTTGGCTGTGGATCCGATCACAGCGGCTGCTCACATCCATCTGGCTCTTCAGGAAATCAACAGCCGTGAAATCAACGGACACGATTTTGCGGTATTCACCACCTGTATGGTTCGCGCCGGAGAAACCTTTAATGTCATTCCCGAATTTGCGGAAATGAGCGGAACTATCCGTACGCTGGACGGTTCCGGGCAGATCGCGGACTACATTCGCAAGAGAATCGAAGAGATTGCCAAGGGCGTCGGCGCGGCTATGCGCTGCGACGTGGATGTGAAGTTCCCGATCCATGGACTGGCTCTGGTGGTGGACGAACAGGTATCTGCCTGTGCAGAAACGTATATGACTGAGCTGGCTGGGGAAGACTATGTGTACATGAATTCCGTTCCCAGCAATGGCAGTGAAGACTTTGCGCTGGTGAGCCACGCGATCCCGTCCATCAATGTGGATCTGGTGGTTGGAAGCAAGGCTGACGGCTATGAACTCTACGTTCACAACCCGAAATCCAGCTTCGATGATCAGTACCTGTGGAAGGGGACTGCGGGCTATGCATACATGGCCATGAGATGGCTGGAAGAACATAAATAGCAATTCAGGAGATATGCGGCTGTAACCGGCAGCATATCTCTGCTTTTTTATCGATCAAAAGGGAAAGAGAGAAGTTATATGTGTACAGCGGTAAGTTACCGGACAAAGTGTCATTATTTCGGGCGAAATCTGGATATCGAGCGCGGGTATCACGAAGGGGTCGTGATCACGCCGCGGAAGTTTCCGTTTTCGTTTCGGTATTCGGATTCATTGGAACAGCACTATGCTTTGATTGGCATGGCGACGGTGATCAATGATTATCCGTTGTATTTCGAGGCAACCAACGAAGCCGGGTTGAGCATGGCGGGGCTGAATTTTCCGAAGAATGCTTATTATCCGCCCCACGTGGAGGGAAAAATCAACATTGCGCCCTTTGAACTGATTCAGTACTTGTTAGGAAGCTGCAGATCTGTGGCAGATGTAAGGGAAACTCTGTATCGGACGAATGTGATCCACTGCAATTTCAGCGAAGACCTTCCGGTATCGCCTCTGCACTGGCTCATTTCCGACCGGGAAGAATCCGTGGTGTTGGAATGTACGAAGGACGGTATGAAGGTGTATGATAACCCCTTCGGCGTATTGACCAACAATCCAACGTTTGATTATCACGTTATGCATTTGAACCAATACATGGGGTTATCTGAGGGGTTAGGTGAGAATCGTTTAATTCCGGCTGTTTCGATGGATAATTTCAGCCTGGGCTTCGGCAGTTTTGGTTTACCCGGAGACTTTTCCAGTCCTTCTCGGTTTGTGAGAGCCGTTTTTGTGAAAGAGAAATCCGTTTGTGATGGCAGCGAAAAGGAAAGCGTCAACCAGTTCTTCCGTATCTTACAGTCGGTAGCCATGCCGAAGGGCTGTGTGATGACCGGAAATGGAGAGTATGAATATACGAGGTATTCCTGCTGTTGTAACACCGAAACCCAGATCTATTACTATACGACTTATCAGGATATGACGGTAAGAAAAGTGGAATTGAGGGAAGCAGATCTGGATGGAATGGAGTTATGTAACGTTCCGTTGGAGGAATAAATGAATGACTACAAACTTTGTCTAAGCACAAAAAAGCATTACGATATGTCTGTGGAGGAGCAGATCCGGCTGTTCAAAGAGGTTGGATTTGATGGATTTTTCGCAGAATGGGAAAATGAAGAAACGATAAATAAATTATGTAAACTTGCGGATGAGCTGAGAATGATCTTCCAGTCGGTTCATGGACCCTACACTGGTTGTATGGACATTTGGAAGGGTGGCCCTGCGGCAAACGCTGCCGCGAAGGAGATCCTGGACTGTGTTGAGGCCTGCGGCCGAGCCGGTGTTCCCATGGTAGTACTTCATCCGTATTATACCTTTGATCTTCGTTATGGACCCAATCCTGAAGGCGTCGAGTTCTTTCGACAGATTCTGGAGGAAGCTTCTAAATACGATCTGAAGATCGCCATTGAGAATGTGGAAGGCGAAGACCATATGGCTGAGATCTTCCGTGTTCTTGGGGATTATGAAAACCTGGGATTTTGTTGGGATACGGGTCACGAGCATTGTTACAGCGATTTGGATTATATCGAGCTGTACGGTAATCGATTGTTTGGAACGCATTTGAACGACAATCTGGGACGCAGCGACAAAAACGGTAAGAATGATCCCATCGACGATCTGCACTTGTTGCCTTTCGACGGCGAAATCGACTGGAAGGAGATTGCCGGGCGGTTACAATCCACGGGATTTGATGGCCCGTTGACCTTTGAACTGAAGAAAATTACCAAGTTCGGCCAGTGGCAAAAGCCGGAATATCTGGAAATGTCCATGGAGGAATACGTGAGAGAAGCGTATGAGCGGGCCGTGAAGTTCAGGGAGCTAATGAAATGAAAAAAGTAGCGTTTATTTGTGTACATAATTCCTGTCGAAGCCAAATCGCGGAAGTCTTGGGGAAGAAGCTGGCTTACGATGTCTTTGAAAGCTATTCTGCGGGAACGGAGACGAAGCCACAGATTAATCAGGATGCGGTACGGTTGATGAAAGAAATGCACGATATCGATATGGAGGCGACACAGTACAGTAAATTATTGACGGAACTTCCGGAAATCGATGTGGTGATCACCATGGGTTGTAATGTTCAATGTCCGTTTTTACCATGTGACTGGCGGGAAGACTGGGGACTGGAAGATCCCAGCGGAAAGTCTGATGAAGAGTTTGTGAGAACGATTCAGATGATCGAAGCGAAGATCCTGGAGTTGAAAACGCGGCTCATGTAATGAATTAAAGGAGAGTATCTATGAAAAAAATTGCGGTTGTGGATCGGGCCCGCTGCGTAGCCTGCGGAGCTTGTCGAAAAGTATGCCCCAGAACGGCGATCACGATGTATAAGGGATGTTACGCGGAAATCGATCGTGAAAAGTGCGTGGGATGTGGGCTGTGCGCCAAAACATGCCCCGGAACATTGATTGAAATCGTGGAAAGGGGTGAAGTCTAATGAAACAGAGACATTGGTACGATTATCTGTGGCTTTGGAGTCTTCTGTATTTTGCCCTGGGATTCTTTAATATTCTGTTCGCATGGCTGGGAATGATCGATTTCCTGGTTCCGCTGTTTATCGCGTTGATCGGTGGCAATAAAGCCTTTTGCAATACATACTGCGGCCGTGGCCAGTTGTTCCAACAGCTGGGTGGGCGGTGGAAGTGGTCACGCGATGTGAAAGCGCCGCGTTTCCTGTCTTCCAAATGGTTTCGTTACGGGTTTTTAACCTTCTTTATGACCATGTTCGGAACCATGGTCTTCCAGACATATCTGGTAGCTTCCGGTGGTAGAAATCTGACGGAATCCATTAAGCTGCTCTGGACGATCCGCGTTCCCTGGGGTTGGACCTATGAAGCAGGAACGGTGGCGGATTGGGTTGCCCAGTACAGTTTCGGATTCTACAGCGTGATGTTGACCTCGACAATTATTGGATTAGCGCTGATGATCCTGTTTAAGCCAAGAACCTGGTGTACCATGTGTCCCATGGGGACCATGACCCAGATGATTTGTAAAATCAAAGCAAAAGAGAAGTTGTAAGGAGTTTTTTTGAGAAAGAACAATGCACTGGAGATTGTGGAATAGCCGGGAGGCTGTCTACAATCAAAACGCCTCCCAAAGGAAATCGATAACGTATTTCACAATTTGGAGGAAAGAAAATGAATACAATGAAACGATATGGATTTGATGAACGTTTTACTGCGCTGGCTTCGATGTACAGCGGTTTTGTAGTGGGAAGAATCATTTCCCAGGAAAAAGGCTTGTACCGTTTAGTCACGGAATGTGGTGAAAAGGTGGCTGAGATATCCGGGAAATTCCGTTATGACTCCGAAACGCTGTCGGATTATCCTGCAGTCGGAGATTTTGTCATGGTGGACTGGAATGAAGCTGGCGGAAATGCCATCATCCATCATGTACTCCAAAGAAAGAGCTGTTTTATCAGAAAAGCCGCGGGAGAAGGTCGTCAGGAACAGGTGGTTGCTGCGAATGTGGATACGCTGTTCCTCTGCATGGCTCTGAATAACGACTTTAATCTGCGCAGATTGGAGCGATATCTGTCCATTGGCTGGGACAGCGGGGCGATCCCTGTGATTGTCCTTACAAAATCCGACCTCTGCACCGACCTTGAGGAAAAACTGGTCGAAATCGGCGAAGTGGCTATCGGTGTGAACGTTTTGGTGACATCATCTATGGAAACCGACGGCGAAGCTGAGATTCGTCCTTATATTACCAAAGGAAAAACCGTGGCGTTCATCGGGTCTTCCGGTGTAGGAAAGTCCACGCTGATCAACCGTCTTCTGGGCGAAGACATTCTGGCAACCAACGGCCTGCGCAACGATGACAAAGGTCGCCACACTACGACCCGCCGTGAGTTGATTCTTCTCTCGGAAGGAGGAATGGTCATCGATACGCCTGGCATGAGAGAACTGGGGATGTGGGATAACGAAAGCGGAATCGAACAGACCTTCTCTGATATTGAAGAATTGGCGGAACGGTGTCGCTTTTATGATTGTACTCACACTTCGGAACCGGACTGTGCGATCCGGGAAGCGCTGGGAGATGGTACACTCAGCCAGGAACGATGGATGTCCTATCTGAAATTAAAAACGGAATTGGATTACATGGAAGATAGTACTGGTTATCTGGCTCAAAAAGAAAAGAAATTCAAGGATATCTCCAAGACGCTGAAGAAAATGAAAAAGAATCGCTAGATCCTTTCGAAAACTGTTCGAAACCTTGACAATTCCAGGGAAAAAGTGACATACTGAAGATTAGTTATACGAATCGAGGTGTTACCATGAAACATAAGTTTATAGCAAAAAGATATTGGAAAGACCAAAGCACTGCCATGGGCCAGTCCGATGTGATGGCCAAATCCTTCAATGACGTAATCAACCTGAGTCTGGGCGATCCCGATCTGATCACTCACGACATCATCATCGATAACGCGTTTCGCGATGCACATTTAGGCCACACGAAGTATACGGATTTCCGCGGAGATCCGGAGCTGAGACAGGCCATCTGCGATTATTATAAAGAAGAATTCGACATGGATGTCAAAGACGAAGAAGTATTCGTCTGCGCCAGCGCATGTCTTGGTATGTATCTGGCTCTGGAAGCCATCGTGGACGACGGTGACGAAGTTATTCTTCAGGCACCGTACTTCACACCGTACCCGCAGCAGGTGGAACTGGCCCGCGGGATCCCTGTGGAGCTTCCCACCTACGAGGAAGAAGATTTCCAGATCAATGTGGACCGTCTGGAATCCCTGATCACTGAACGTACCAAGGCCATTGTAATCAACTCTCCCAGTAATCCCACCGGGAACTGCCTGACCGTGGAAACCATGGAAAAGATCGCGAAGATCGTTGAAAAGTACGACCTGATTGTCATTGCTGATGATATCTACACATCTTTCAGCTATGAAAATCCTTTCGTACCGTTCGCCAGCCTTCCTGGAATGAAGGAACGTACGATCGTCCTGAACAGCTTCTCCAAGAATTTCACAATGACGGGCTGGAGAGTGGGGAATATCATCGCGCCGGATTACATTATCAGTACGATCCAGCAGATCAATGAAAATGTGGTATTCACTGCACCGTCCATCTCCCAGAGAGCGGCGATCTATGCGTTGAAGTATCGGAATGAGATCCAGCCGGCCATGGTGGAAGAATACAGAAAGCGTATGTTCTTCATGGCGGAAAAAATCAACGAGATCCCCAAGATGTCCGTCATTTATCCGCCGAAAGGAAGCTTTTATCTGTTCGTGAACATCAAGGAAACGGGTATGACTTCCGTGGAAGCTGCTGACGCTATCCTCCGTGGTGCTCATGTTCTGATGCTCCCCGGCAACGCCTTCGGAAACTGCGGCGAGGGATATCTCCGAATCGCTTGTACATCCAAGATCGAAGTCCTGGAAGAAGCGGTGAACCGCATCAAGAAAATGCCGGAATTTCAATAGTCCAGAGTGTTGAATCTCTTGACAATGGCACTGCATTTTACTATAATATTTTTGTTGTTGTCCGTGACAACGACGACAATTGCATACGTCGGCTGAGACGAGGATGAGTAGTCCGATGACGGGTCGTTATAGAGAGAAGGGGACGGTGGAAGCCTTTCACGAAACGGCGGATGAAGCTGCCTTTGAGCTGACACAACCAATGAAGTCCGCAGGACGGGAGGCGCCGAAGGCGCCGGTTGCCCGCATCTGTGGAAAATTAGGGTGGTACCGCGAGCTAAGCCTCGTCCCTATGAAGGGATGGGGCTTTTTTATTTACATGCCCCGCGAGTATCGGGCGCAGCGCTTACCGCTGCGTAAGCGCATTACAAATGGAGGAATAACACATGAGAAACATTGGATTGAACGAACTGAGAGAAATGTTCAAGAATTTCTATCAGTCCAAGGAACACTATGCCAAAGGCAGCTTCTCTCTGATTCCTGACAAGGATAAGAGCTTGCTGATCATCAACTCCGGTATGGCTCCGCTGAAGCCGTACTTTGCTGGTCTGGAAACTCCCCCCAGCAAGAGAATGACCACATGCCAGAAGTGTATCCGTACCGGTGATATTGATAACGTTGGCATCACTTCCCGTCACGGTACATTCTTCGAAATGCTGGGAAGCTTCTCCTTCGGTGACTATTTCAAGGAACAGTCCATCAAGTGGGGCTGGGAATTCATCACCGAACATCTGGAAATGCCGGCTGACAAGATTTGGGCTACTATTTATCTGGATGACGATGAAGCATATCACATCTGGAAGGACATCATCGGTCTTCCGGAAGAACGCATCGTTCGCTTAGGTAAAGAAGATAACTTCTGGGAAATCGGTACCGGTCCCTGCGGTCCCTGCTCCGAAATCCACTTCGACCGTGGTGAAGAATATGGCTGCGGAAAGCCGGATTGTAAGCCGGGCTGTGACTGCGACAGATATCTGGAATTCTGGAACCACGTATTTACCCAGTTCAACCGCGATGAAGAAGGTAACTACACACCGCTGGCTCATCCCAACATCGACACCGGTATGGGTCTGGAACGTCTGGCATGCATCATGCAGGGCGTAGATTCCATCTTTGACATCGACACCATCAGATACATCCTGAACGAAGTCGTTCGTTTATCCGGTGTGGAATATCACGACGGTAAGGAAAAGACCGACGTTTCCATCCGTATCATCACTGACCACATCCGTTCCGTAACCTTTATGGTTGGCGACGGAATCCTGCCCTCCAACGAAGGCAGAGGCTACGTTCTGAGAAGACTGCTGAGAAGAGCTGCTCGTCATGGTAAGATCCTGGGCATCAAGGGCGCATTCCTGGCAGATCTGTCCAAGAAGGTCATCGAAATCTCCGGTGATGCTTATCCCGAACTGAAGGAACAGGCAGACTACATCCGCAAGATCCTGTCCGTGGAAGAAGAAAAGTTCCGTTCCACCATCGACCAGGGTACTGCGATCATCGCTGAATACATCGCTCAGATCAAGGCTGAAGGTAAGACTCAGCTGTCCGGCGAACAGGCATTTAAGTTATACGACACCTTCGGTTTCCCCATGGAACTGACTGAAGAAATCGCTGCAGAAGAAGGTTGCACCATCGACACCGAAGGGTTTGCCGCGCTGATGAAGCAGCAGAAGGAAATGGCTCGTGCGGCTCGTAAGTCCGACACTGAAGCTGGCTGGGCTGACGAATCCGTTCTGTATACCAGCTATCCCCAGACCGAATTCCTGGGTTACGACGGACTGAACTGCGACGCTAAGGTCCTGGCAATCTTCGCCGCTGGCGCAGCGAAGGATTCCGCAGAAGCCGGTGACGAAGTAAAGGTGATCCTGGATCAGACCACATTCTACGGCGAAGGCGGCGGCCAGGCTGGCGACAAGGGTCAGATCGTTGCTGATGGTCTGAAGCTGACCGTGGAAGATACCAACAAGTTCCGCGGTGTATTCGTACACAAGGTTAAGGTGGAAGAAGGTACTCTGAAGGTTGGCGATGCTGTGAAGTGCGAAGTATGTCCGATTTCTCATAACAGCGTAGCTCGTAACCATACTGCTACCCACATTCTCCAGAAGGCTCTGAAGAACGTTCTGGGCGATCACGTAAAGCAGGCTGGTTCTGCCGTGACCGAAGATGTTCTGCGTTTCGACTTCAACCACTTCGAAGCTGTTTCCAAGGAAGATCTGAAGAAGGTCGAAGCGGAAGTCAACGAAAAGATCCTGGAATTCCTGCCCGTTGTTTCCAAGGAAATGACCATTGAAGAAGCTCAGAAGACCGGTGCAACCGCGCTGTTCGGCGAAAAGTACGGTGATATCGTCCGCGTTGTTACCGTAGGTGACTACAGCGTGGAATTCTGCGGCGGTACTCACATTGCTAACTCTGGTCAGATCGGTGCGTTCAAGATCGTATCCGAAAGCGGCGTTGCTTCCGGCGTTCGTCGTATCGAAGCAATCACCGGCCGTGCAGTTCTGGAACACCTGAACAAGGCAGAAGCTACCATTGCACAGGCTTGCGATACTCTGAAGGCTAATAATGCTAACTTCTTACAGAAGGTAGAAGCTGTTTCCGAAGAAGCCAAGGCTCTGAAGAAGGAAATCGAACAAATGAAGAAGGAAGCCATGGGTTCCGGTCTGGATTCTATGTTAGCGTCCGCAAAGGTGATCAACGGTGTACGTCTGGTGACCAAGCAGTTCGAAGATGTTCAGGTCAATGAACTGCGTACTCTGTCCGACGAAGTGAAGGCGAAGGAAAAGAACGTGATCATGGTATTCGCAGCTGTCAACGGTGAAAAGGTAACTCTGATGGTTTCCGTAACCGATGACCTGCTGGAAAAGGGCTATCACGCGGGTAACATGATCAAGAAGATCGCTGCAGCAGCCGGTGGCGGCGGCGGCGGTAAGGCTGACATGGCTCAGGCTGGTGCCAAGGATAAGACAAAGCTTCCGGAAGCATTTGCTGTAGCAGAAAGTCTGCTGTAATTGAATATTACAACAATATTAAATCGGCTGGATTTGCTTGTATCATACTCGGGATATTTGATATAATATTCTCAAATTTGTGAAAGAGGTGATGTAAGATGGAAGATCGTCGTACAATATTGTTTAATAGTACAGAAATCAACGGTCAGCAGACCACTGAAGATATACTGAGAACGGTTTACAACGCTCTGGAAGAACGCGGTTACAATGCTATCGATCAGATGGTAGGGTACATCTTATCCGGCGACCCTTCGTATATCACAAGTCATAACAACGCCAGAAACCTCATCCGACGCATTGAGCGCGATGATCTGGTGGAAGAATTGCTGCGTGCATTTCTGAAAAAATAAGATAGAATTCAGCGGACATGAAATCACAGGTATTTTGTGTCCGCTTTTCTGTTTATTAAGAAACTGCTATTAGTTTACGATAACATTATTATGGAGAGTTATTATGAGATTTATTTCGCTTGATGTAGGTGACAAGACAATTGGTGTCGCTGTAACGGACGCATTATTGATGACTGCGCAGGGGGTAACGACCATTGAGCGTATCGGTGCCCGTAAGGACGCAGATAAGGTCATCGCATATATCAAAGAATATGAGTGTGACAAGGTTGTCATGGGACTTCCCATGAACCTTGACGGCTCTGACAGTGTTCAGACCCAGAAAGTGAGAGATTTTAAGACGTTGCTCTACAATAAGATGTGTGCTTCCGGTCTGAAGAATGTGGAAGTGGTTTTCCAGGATGAACGTTTTACAACAAAAATTGCCGAAACCGTTTTGATCGATGCTGATGTAAGACGAAAGGATCGCAAGAGTGTCATCGATAAGCAGGCTGCGGTATTGATCCTGCAGAGCTATTTGGACTGGTATCATAATCAGCAAAGACGCTTGAAAGAACAGGAGGAAGCTGAAAATGTGTAAGAAACGTGCTGTCATTTTCGATATGGACGGTGTGATCATCGACTCGGAACAGCTGATCATGCGATTGATGATTGAACTGGGCGTGGCTCGTGGTTTGGATCGGTCTAAGCTGGAACTGGCTACAAGAAATTCCCTTGGTGTCAATCGCGTTGTTGAAAAGAAGATGTACGAGGAGTTGTTCCCCGGAATCGACTATGATGAGCTTCACGGCAGTATGGGAAAATTATACTGGGAGCATTTGTACGCTGGTAAACTTCCGTTGAAGCCCGGTGTCTTTGAACTTTTAGAGTGGTTAAAGTCCCATGATTATCTCATTGCACTGGCAACTTCCACAAAAGAAGAAACGGCACGAAAAGAACTGGAACTTCTCGGTGTTTTAAAGTATTTCGACACTCTCACTTGTGGAGACATGCTGAAAAAGAGTAAGCCCGAGCCTGATATTTATTTGATGGCCTGCGACTCTCTCGGAATCGAGCCGGCAGGTTCGTTTGCTGTGGAAGATTCGTTTAACGGTGTTCGCTCGGCATCTTCTGCAGGGTTGTTTACCATTATGGTTCCGGATCTGATTCAGCCAACGGAAGAGATCCGTGATTTGACATGTGCAGTATTACCTTCGCTGCACGACGTGATCGAATATTTAAAGGACAAGTAGTATTATGGCAACCGCACTTCTGCGGTCGCTGTTCTTCATTTATCGCCAGAAGGCGGGGAAGGAGAAGTATATGTACGATCTGATCATCAAAAATGTACGAATTCTGGATGGAACCGGTGCACCTTGGTATCGCGGAGCGGTTGCTATAAAAGATGGCCGCATCTGTAACGTTGGTTCGCTGATCGGCTGCGAGGCGAAGAAAGTGGTGGATGGTGAAGATAAATATCTTTCTCCTGGTTTTATTGACATCCATTCCCACAGCGACACCTCTCTTCCGGTGTATCCGTTGGCAGAAAGCCGTATTTTACAAGGGGTTACCACGGAAATCGGCGGGGACTGCGGGTTAGGTGTTGCTCCCGTCAGCAAGGATCCCGTGAAGAAAAAGCAGTTAATGGACTACGTTGGAGATTTATCATACAACTGGGAAACGCTGGGCGAATACCTGGATGATCTGGAAACAAAGAAACCCAGCGTCAACTTTGGTACCGCAGTTGGTCATGGTGCGATTCGTATTTATGCCATGGGATTTGAAGCCAGAAAACCAACTCCGGAAGAAATGGAAGTTATGAAGGGAGCTTTGCGCCAGGCCTTGGAAGATGGTGCATTCTGCATGTCCAGTGGTTTGATTTATCCTCCCGGCTGCTATTCTGATATCGATGAAATGGCGGAACTTTGTAAGGAATTGGTACCCTATGGTGCATTTTATGAAACTCACATGAGAAACGAAGGGAATTTCGTTGTGGAATCTCTGGAAGAAGCCATTGAAGTTTGTCGCCGTTCCGGTGCGCCGCTGCAGATTTGTCATCATAAAATCACCAATAAGGTGAACTGGGGAAAGAGTAAAATCACGATTCCGATGATCGACAAAGCGAGAGAAGAAGGACTGGATGTAAAGTGTGACCAGTATCCTTACGAAGCATCTGCTACGACTATGGACAGTAATATCCCCCAGTGGGCCTTTGAAGGCGGTACTGAAGCTTTGATGAAGCGTCTGGAAGATCCGGAAATCCGTGCTAAACTGAGAGAAGAATCCAATAAGAGCCATGAAGGCCGTTGGGGCGATATTGTTTTAGCTTATACGGAATGTCCTGACAATGAAAAATATGTCGGTATGAACATTCTTGAAATTGCGGAAGCGCGCGGAGGTATCGATCCTGCAGATGCCTGTTTCGACCTGGTATATGACGATAAGGGAAGATCCTACGAAGTTAACTACGGAATGTGTGAAGAAGATATCGAATATATCATGAAACAGCCGTATGTTATGCCTGGTTCTGATGGGAATTCTGTTCCATTGGATTATCCCGGACAGCCGCATCCTCGTTGGTATGGAACTTTCCCGCGTGTTATTTCCCATTACTGCAGAGAACGTAAATTATTCCCGCTGGAAACTGCAATTTTCAAGATCACAGGTCTTCCAGCGAACCGTTTGGGACTCCACGACCGTGGTTTGATCAAGGAAGGCATGTGGGCCGATCTGGTTCTGTTTGACTTTGATACTATCAAGGATACACCGACCTTTAACAAACCGAAACAGCCTTGTGAAGGTATTTTACGCGTTTATGTCAATGGTCAGTTGACT
>JAFUQN010000054.1 GCA_017472365.1 Bacillota bacterium | reverse complement strand
CACGATGAACACTGCTGCTGCGAACACCATCATGATCATGAACACGATGAACACTGCTGCTGCGAACACCATCATGATCATGAACACGATGAACACTGCTGCTGCGAACACCATCATGATCATGAACACGAACATGAACATGACGAGCACTGCTGCTGCGAACATCATCACGATCATGAACATGACGAGCACTGCTGCTGCGGTCACGATCATCACGACCATCATCACCACCACGCGGACGAGGTATTCACCAGCTTCGGTGCGGAAACCGGCCGCCGTTACACTGCCGATGAAATCACTGCGGCGCTCCGTGAACTGGAAAATGAAGAAAAGTACGGCACCATTCTCCGCGCCAAAGGCATGGTCAGCGGTCCCGACGGATTCATCCACTTCGCTATGTTCCCGGCGAGCCCGATGTCCGTTCCGGTATTTCCGCTCCCACCGGCCGTCTCTGCGTAATCGGCGCCAACATCAACGAAGACGCGCTGAAAGAGCTGTTCAGACTGTAACACGGAGGGCAGCATGGAAATTCCCGTTTATCTGTTCACCGGTTTTCTGGAAGCGGGCAAAACCAGCTTTATTCAGGAAACCCTGTCCAATCAGCCGCTGAATGAAGGCGGAAATACCCTTCTGCTGGTGTGCGAGGAAGGTGTGGAGGAATACGATCCCGCCGCCTTTTCCGTTCCCAACGTCTACTGCGAAGTGATTGAGGATGAATCCGATTTCAATGAAGAGAATCTTGCCGCGCTTCTTCAGAAGCATGATGCCCGCTTTGTTATGATCGAATACAACGGTATGTGGCAGCTCGAAATGCTGTACCGCAATCTGCCCGAAGGCTGGTTCATCTATCAGGAACTGTTCATCTGCGACTCCACCACCATTCTCAACTACAACACCAATATGCGGAGTCTGGTCGTGGACAAGCTGACTTCCTGCGATCTGGTTGCCTTCAACCGCGTGGAAGCCGATACCGACCGGATGCCCCTGCACAAGCTGGTACGCGGTGTCAGCAGAACGGTTCGGATTCTGTATGACATGACCGACGGCACCATCGAATACGACAATATCGAGGATCCCCTGCCCTTCGACATCAACGCGGACATCATCCGGATCGAAGACCGCGACTATGCCTGGTGGTACCGCGACATTGCGGAAGATACTGCCAAATATGAGGGGAAAAAGGTTCACTTCAAGGGCGTTGTCATCAAGGACGAAGGGATTCCCAAGGGCAGCTTCATCTGCGGACGCCACATCATGACCTGCTGTGCGGATGACATTCAGTACAGCGGGATTGCCTGCAAATGGCGCAATGCGGAGAGCCTGAAAACCTACAAATGGGTGGAAGTCACCGGCAGAATCGTCATCGAAAAACACAAGGTCTACGAGGCTCCCGGACCGGTCATCAAGGTCACAAGCGTCATCCCCGCATCCGCTCCGGAAGATCAGGTTGCCACTTTCAGCTGATCCGTCAAAATCCCATCCGTTTTTCCGGAAATATTGTGCATAAAATATGCGGATTCCACTTGACAAAACCGGGATCGGATGGTATAATTTATAGTCGAACGGGCAAATTTCAACCCGTCTCTCTGCCGTCGAAAATACTTTACATCGACGGTCTGAAGTCCATAGGGAGGTATAAACATGGAAAAGATCATCAACTCTTACGAAACCCTTTTTGTTATCGGCCCTGATCTGACCGAAGAAGCTACCAAGGCTCTCGTTGAGAAGTTCACTTCTCTCATCGCTGAAAACGGCGAAGTTACCGAGGTTGCTGAATGGGGCAAGAAGCGCCTTGCTTACCCGATCAACGACAAGGTCGAAGGTTACTACGTACTGGTTAACTTCAAGGCTGAAGGCACTCTTCCCGCTGAGCTCGACAGAATTTTCGGTATCACCGAAGGTATCTATCGTCACATCGTGATCCGTCACGAAGACAAGAAGGCTGCCAAGACCGCAAAGGTTGAGGCATAACTGATTCCCTTCTTTACATTAAAGAGGACAGAGTATGGCAAACTTCAACTTTAACAAGGTTATTCTGGGTGGTCGCCTGACTGCTGATCCCGAGCTGAAAACCACTCCTTCGGGCATCTCCGTCACTTCCTTCACCGTTGCTGTCAACCGTCGGTTCGGCGGCAAGAACGGCGAGGAACCTCAGGCTGACTTCTTCAATGTAACCGCCTGGAGACAGACCGCTGAGTTCATCACCCGCTACTTCCGGAAGGCATCCTCCATCTGTGTGATGGGTTCCCTCCAGACCAGAAGCTGGATTGATCAGAACGGTCAGAAGCGTTTCGCTACCGAGATTGTTGCGGACGAGGCTTACTTCGTTGATGCGAAGAGCGAAAGCCCCATCGCAGTTCAGCAGGCAGCGGCTATGATGCAGCAGGGCTCCCAGGCTCCCTCTTATGTACCCGACGGCTACGGCTCCTTTGGCGGTATGCCTCAGGCTGGTGCATATCAGACCCAGTCCACGCCGAAATTTGAAGAATTATCCGGCGATGACGAATTACCCTTCTGAGGTAATTCCACATTTTAACTTTAACAGGAGGCTTTAGTAAGCAATGGATAACGAAAGAACTGAAGTTGTTGCGGAAGAAACCACTGCTCCCGCGACCGAAAGAACCGAATCCGCGCCCCAGAGAATGGCTCAGCGTCCCAACAGAAACAGAAGAAAGAAAGTTTGCACCTTCTGTGCTGACGGTATCGATTACATCGACTACAAGGACACCAAGAGACTCCAGAAGTGCACTTCCGAAAGAGGCAAGATCCTCCCCAGAAGAATCTCCGGTACCTGCGCTAAGCACCAGAGACAGCTGACTCTCGCTATCAAGAGAGCT
>JAFUQN010000053.1 GCA_017472365.1 Bacillota bacterium | reverse complement strand
TATTATTTTTTTGTTAAGCATGCTTCTGTGGCTCAGTCGGTAGAGCAACGCATTCGTAATGCGTGGGTCGCCGGTTCGAATCCGGCCAGGAGCTCCAATAGAAAACCCTTGGAGTTACTTGATTCCAAGGGTTTCTTTTTTGCTTTTTCATTCCGGTGGAAAATGTGATAAAATTAAGAAAAAGAAAAGCAGGAGGGAATGTGGTTGAAATGAGAACTGCTTTGCTGTTAGAAGGCGGCGGAATGAGGGGAATGTATACTGCGGGGATCATGGATGTGATGCTGGACAGTGAAATCAAAGTCGACGCTATCATGGGTGTGTCTGCGGGAGCGCTGTTTGGAATCAACTATAAAACAAGACAGGCAGGCCGTGTGGTGCGCTATAATAAAAAATTTGCGGGCGATAAGCGGTATATGGGAATCCATTCGCTTTTAACTACCGGAAATATCATGAATGAGAAATTCTGCTTCGATGATGTTCCCAACCGTTTGGATCCGGCGGATTATGATATGTTCCGGAACACGCCGGAGGAATTCTATGCGGTCGTGACCAATTTGAGAACGGGCCGGGCGGAATATGTGAAGCTGGACGATTTGCGTGAGAAGGACCAGATGGAATATCTGCGCGCGTCCGGGTCGTTGCCTTTTGTATCGCGTCCCGTAATCATTGGCGGCGAAAAATATCTGGATGGCGGAATCGCCGACAGCGTTCCTGTGGAGAAGATTCTTTCCATGGGATTTGATAAAGTGATCGTTGTTCTGACGCGTCCGGAAGGCTATCGGAAGAAGAAAGGAAATCCTTCCGCGGCAAACCTGATCTACCGGAAGTATCCGGCGTTTGCCGAAGCGGTGAATAACCGCTGGAAGCGGTACAATGCTCAGTCGGAAGTAATCGAGATGCTGGAAAAAGAGGAACGTATTTTTGTTCTGCGTCCGTCCAAAACGATCAAAGTCGGCCGACTTGAAAAGGATCCGGAGGTACTTCAGGAAATGTACGATCTCGGTGTGGAAGACGGCCGGGTACGATTGGAAGAGATGATCCACTATTTGAAACGGTAGAAAAAGTACCGGATTTTATTATAAAGTACGAGGAGGAGCCGTATGGAAATACGTGATACTCTGTTGGTAGTCAATCATGACGCGAACCGCAGGGCACAATTTCGTGCGTTGTTCGAAAAGAAATATAATATTTTAGAAGCGTGGAACGGAGAGCAGGCATGGCTTCTTTTGGAACAGAACCACCGCTATATCGTTTCGGTTCTGCTGGAGACAGGAATTTCCGGGATGACCGGCTGGGAGCTGATGCAGGCGGTACAGGAAAAAGAACTTCTTCCGCAGATTCCGGTGATCATGCTGATTTCTGAACCAGATGAGGACAGTGAGCGGCGCGCACTGGAAATGGGCGCTGCCGATGTGGTGACGGGAGCTTACGATCCCCTTGTTGTTTATCACCGTGTGGAGAATATCGTAGAGCTGAACCGGTATAAATGGCACCTGGAAAAGACTGTGAAAGAACAGACGGATATTCTGCGTCATTCCAATGATGTCATGGTGGACGCACTGTCGTCTCTGATCGAATACCGGAGTGTGGAATCGGGGCAGCATATTCTGCGGATCCGCCGCTTTACCCAGATCCTGATGACGGAAATCGCCAGAAGCTGTCCGGAATATCAGTTAAACGAGGCGACCATAGATATCGTAGCAAGCGCTTCCGCGCTGCATGATATCGGGAAGATCGCGATTCCTGACTCTGTGTTAAACAAAGAAGGGGAACTGACCGAAGAAGAATGGGAAATCATGAAAAGCCACACCCTGACCGGAAGCCGGATCCTGGAAGAGCTGGACGGAATGGGAAATGAGGAATACCTGCGGTATGCTCATAATATTTGCCATTATCATCACGAACGCTGGGACGGAAACAGGTATCCGGAAGGAATTCAGGGGGAAGAGATCCCCATCTGTGCACAGGTCGTGGGGCTGGCGGATGCATATGATGCACTGACAAATAAACGAGTCTACAAAGATGCTTTCAGCCATGAGAGAGCATCGAATATGATTCTCCGCGGGGAGTGCGGTGTTTTTTCGCCGAAACTTCTGGAATGTTTCAAACAGGTCAGTCACAGTTTTGCAGAGCTGTCAAAGACCTATTCGGATGGCAGATCGCCCCATGCGGATGCGATCCGTATTCCTCTGCCGGTACCGGAAAATGATGAGACGATGGACACGCTGCAGGCGTTCCAGATGAAATATCATACCATCCTTCATTACATTGATGCCACCGTTGTTGAAGTGGATGTGGAGGAAGGAATCTATCATCTGGTATACAATCCATATCCGGAACTGGCCGGTTTGGAAGCGAACAGTACATTCGATGAAGGGATTCAAATGCTGGCAAATCAATTTCTGCCGGAAGAAGGCCGTCGGGAAACAATTGCGAAGTTCAACGAGGAAATCCAGAAATTCTTCGCGGAAGGTCTTCGAAAAAGAGCATACACCTATCGGATTTACAGTCCGACACTGGGAGAAGAACGAGATAACGAAGTGGTCTTTCTGCGCCTGCGCGGATTGGACAGCGAAAAGCGCCGCATGGTCATGATCTGGCGCCGGCTGGAAAGCGGACGGGGTACAGAGTTGCCGAAAGAACAGGAGCTGCCGGAAGGCATCGGCCTGGAAGGCGTTTGCCGCTATCGCATCGACCGCTGGCTGACCATGGATGGAGATAACCGGGATCTGGCAGAACTCCTGGGATATACGACGGAAGAAGTAAAAAACCAGTTTCAGAATCGCCTTATTGAACTGATGGCCCCGGAAGAACGGGGAACGATCTATGAACGACTGAGAGAACAGCTCCAGCGCGGAAAGGATGTGGAACTGGAATGCCGGATGATCCACAAGGATGGAAGGCCGGTGTGGATCCTGAATAAGAACCGTTTGACAACGGGGAAGGATGGAAGGGAATATCTCTGGGGAAAGATCGTCGATGTAACAAAGACGCATCATCGCCAGGGGGTTCTCCAGGAAGAACTGGAACGATGCAGGATTTTACTGGCCCAGGTGGACCATGTGACCTTCGAGTGGGATATTCTGAAGGATGAGATGAGTCATTCCGAAGGATGGATGTCCGTTTTCGGGTACGAACCGATTCGTGAAAATTTCAGCCGGCGTGTGAAAGATTCTCACCTGCATCCGGAAGATATCGAAGGGTTTACCTGCTGCCTTCAGAGAATGAAGGCAGGGAGTCCTTATGAAGAAGTCAAGATCCGTCTGGCGAAAACAGACGGAAGGTATTTGTGGTGTCGTTTCCGCGGAACGACGCAGTTTGATGAGCAGGAAACACCGGTCAAAGTGATCGGGGTCATCCTGAATATCGATGAATCGGAACGCGCTGCACAGGCACTTCTCGAAAAAGCGGAACGCGATGGACTGACCGGACTTTTAAACAAAAAAACGGGGCAGGAACAGGTGGAAAAGACGCTGAAGGAGCGGGAAGAAAACGATCGGTACGCCCTTTTGATCATCGACCTGGATAATTTCAAACAGGTCAATGACCGCCATGGACATATGTTCGGTGACGCCGTACTGTCCCAGGCAGCGCAGGAGATCCGGAAACAGTTCCGTATGGATGACATTGCGGCCCGCATCGGCGGCGATGAATTCATGGTACTCATGAAAAAGGTTCCGGATGAAGAGCGCGTTAAGCAGCGCTGTGAAAAACTGGTTCAAAGCTTTGAACGCATGTTTGAAGAGCAGCTTCCCGGATCGGGGCTGACCTGTTCCATCGGGATCGCCATGTTGCCGGATCACGGAGTTGCATATCAGGAGCTCTTCGGGGCGGCGGACAAGGCGCTGTACCGTGCAAAGCAAAAAGGAAAGAACCAGTTTGTTCTGTACGATTTGGAAGATACGGTGATTCCCTTGAAGACCAGCGTCAGTCAGCGCATTGATTCTAACGAGGAACAGGAAGTTGCCGGAAAGAATCTGATTCACTTCATATTCCAGAGACTGTACGAATCGGGAAACGTGGAAGAAACGGTACAGAAAGCCATTGAAGTTATCGGGAAGCGAATCAATGTCAGCCGCGTTTACATCTTTGAAAATGATGCAGAAAACCAGTATTGCAGCAATACTTTCGAGTGGTGCAATGACGGGATCGCTCCGGAAATCGAACATTTGCAGAAGGTGAGTTACGAAACGGACATTCCCGGGTATGAAGCGCATTTCGATGAACGTGGGATTTTCTATTGCCCGGACATTCGGGATCTGCCTCGTCAGGAATATGAGATCCTGGAACCGCAGGGAATCAAATCCATGCTTCAGTGTGCGATCCGCGATAACGGAGTGTTCCGCGGTTATGTGGGTTTTGACGAGTGCATCAATACCCGTCTGTGGAATCAGGAACAGATCGATATGCTGACGTTCCTGGCAGAAATGATTGCTGTCTTCCTGCTGAAAAAACGTGCACAGGATGAGAATGAACGAAAGGCACAGGAGCTTCACAGTATTCTGGACAACCAGAATAACTGGATCTATATCATCGACCTGGATACCTTTGAACTGAAATATATCAATCGCAAAACGCGAAAGCTGGCTCCGGACGCGGAGGTCGGAATGAAGTGTTATCAGGCGCTTCGGAACAAAGAGGAACGCTGTGAGGAATGCCCGCTGATCAATTTGCACAAGGAAAAGAATAAAGAACAGATCATACGAAATGATCATCTGGGACTAACGATCTTGGCAGAGGCGACGCAGATCACTTGGGAAGGTAAGGAAGCCGGCCTTATGACCTGCTGGGAAGTGGAACCATAAAAAGAGAACCCCGTACCGGTACAGCACCGATACGGGGTTATTTATTAAATGTAGGGCGTTAGTCCGTGGACCACATACTGGATCACCGCCGGCGAACCAGGAACGGATTTGAAGTAGGATTCGATGATTCGTTCACAGACCATGCAGCTGTTCTGGTAACTGGCTCCGGGGAGCAGGAAAATGTACTGCGATCCGCTGCAGCGCGCCAGGGCATCGCCGCGCCGCAGATTTGTCCGGATCTGGTCTTCCAGATGGTCCATGACCAGGGTACGGTCTGCTTTGGGGAGCGTTTTTCCGACGTTATCAGTTACGGATAACAGGGCCACATGAGCTTCCATGTCGGTTCTTGCCATAGCTCTCGCCTGGGCATAGCACAGGAGCCGGAAGAAGCTGTAGTCACAGACCATAGCACCGGTCTGACCCTCTTCTTCTTTCAGATGTGTCTGTACCAATTCCAAGGGAAGGTACTGCTCGCCGACTGTTTTCATGGCTTCGCGATACAGGGAACGGGTTTCTTCCCCGGGCATGACACCGAAATCGGCAGATAACCGGCGGCTCAGCTCTTCGTAAAGCGTCATGGCGCCGTTCTGATCTCCCTGAAGGATCTTCGTCCGCATCATGTGACGGTACACCGGTTCGTTGTAAGGATCGATTTGTAAGACACCGCAGCAAACTTCGGCCACCTGTTCCAGGAGGCCTCGTTCTTCCAGTGTGGGAAGGATCTTCTGCGCGGCCTGGATATACAGAGACTGGTAATATGTCGCGATGGGAATCACCCACAGTTCCGAGGACATACGCTGCAGGAAGTTGCCGTGGTAAAGAGAAAGGGCTTCCAGACGGTCTTCCAGCCACATGGGATCACTGTCGTTTTGCGCGTGGCAAAGATGTTCGAATCGCTCGATGTCCAGTTCCATGGGAAAGTCGGCGTTCCAGTGGTAGCCGCCTTCTCTGTTTACGATCAGCTGATGGCCGATGTTTTCGGACAAGTCATCCATGAGCGCCCGGGTTCGGTGCATCGCCGTCTTCATGGCGCTGACGGGATTGTGGCCGGAACCGGTTCCCCACAAAAGGCCAAGAAGCTCTTCCTGTGAGACGGTCCGGTTACGATGATATAAGAGATAAGCCAGAAGAGTCCACATTTTTTTTGAACGGTTCTGTGCTTCCGATATTTTGTTTTTGCCGAGGGACAGCGTCAGATCACCCAACATCTGTACCTGTAAAACCGTGTCTTTCATCTGGAATCTCCTTTCTGATTTTACATGTTGCCAATGTAATAGTATCATAGCGGACTTTCCGGCGCAATGTGCAACGTTACAAAATGAGACGAGAAGGGAAGAAAAGAAAAAAATTTTTGTATAAAAATTTGTGAAATGTAACCGTTCCTGTAACCTGGGGATTGTATAGTGAACCTGAGATTGAATTGTCACAGAGAAAAAACGGGCGTGGAAATTGCCCGGTGAATGAATATGCAGTATTCGGAAACCCAAACCATTCTATCGGGAAAAGGGGCAGCCCATTCGGGCTGCCCCTTTTCCTTTTTTGTTTCAACTTTTATTTCAGATAATCCATAACCATTTCAGCCTGCATTTGTACGCCGATGGCCAGCGATGCTTCGTCGATGTTGAAGTGGTGGTGGTGATGCTCATAGACGCTTCCGGCTTCTTCATTTCTCGTTCCGATGAAGTAATAGACACCGGGAACGCGGTTGGAAAACTCTGCGAAGTCGTCGCCCAACATTACCGCAATATTATCGGTCAGAATGTTTTCGGCTCCAACGACTTTTTCCGCGGCGCGGGTTGCCAGACGGGTCATTCCCTTGTCATTATTCAGGAGAGAATTTCCGCATTTGAATTCGATGTCACAGGTGCAGCGGTAAGCGGCACAGACAGCGGTGCACAGTTCGCGGAAACGTTCACGCAAAGCGGCGTCGCCATCGTGGAGACAGCGGATCGAACCTTCCATTTCCAAAGTATCGGGAACGGTGATTTCCTTTGTTCCACTGTGGATCTTACAGACAGAGATGACGCTGGGCTTGGTGGAATCACATTCCAGCGTATGGAGCGTTTTGATGGCGGTCAGAACGTGGCCTGCAGCGTCGATGGGATTGATCGCTGTGTGGGGTGCGCCGCCGTGGCCGGCGAGACCGTGAATGGTCAGCTTGAAATACCAGCTGGAAGCCATGATGGGTCCGGAAATCAGGCCGATGGTACCGGTGGGGAGAGGTGACCACAAATGAAAACCACAGACGGCATCGGGTTTGTCGTCCAGCGCTCCGGCTTCGATCATCAGTTCGGCACCGGCATCTTCTTCGTTGGTCTGGAATAAAAATACGACAGTTCCTTTCAGTTCATCCCGATGAGAGGCCAGAAGGCGGGCCGTGGTCAGGTGCAGAGCCATGTGGCCGTCGTGGCCGCAAGCATGCATAACGCCCGGGTTTTCCGAAGCGAAGGGAAGACCGGTCTGTTCCGTGACGGGAAGAGCATCGATGTCGCATCGCAGGAGGATCGTTTTTCCTGGCTGATCTCCCTTCAGCACACCGATGACACCGGTTTCGGTACAGCGTCTCACTTCGAGTCCTAAATCTTTCAAATAAGCTTCAATGACACCGGAGGTCCACACTTCGTGAAGACCCAGTTCCGGATGGCGGTGAAAATTCCGGCGGAGCGTGATCATGTCCTGCTCCAGTTCCTTAACTTCGCGTCTGATATCCAACGATCATCATCCTTTCTTTCTCGCCGCAGACAGGTGCTCCGCTGCACCTGTGATACGGACCAGTTTCTTTGATTTCAATGTACGCCTGTCCGGAAAATTCGTCAATGAAAAAAGCCCCACAGAGGGGACTTTTTTCAAAGTTTGTTTATGGTATTATACATCTGCGGTATCTGCTGTATCAGAAGTGCCGGACAAAACGGCATATTTCGACGGGGCCTTTAAAATCTGCATGAATTCATCACCGGTGATCGTTTCTTTTTCTAAAAGATATTCGGCCAGTTCATGGAGCTTGGCTTCGTTATCTTTCAGGATGGTCAGGGCCTTCTGATGGGCATCCTTCACCATGGCAATCACCTCGCGGTCGATCTGCGCGGCTGTTTCGGGAGAGCATGCCAGGGAGGCATCTCCGCCCAGATACTGTCCGGAAACGGTTTCCAAGGCGACCATGTCAAAGGTTTCACTCATCCCAAAGCGGGTGATCATAGCCCGTGCGATTTTTGTGGCCTGTTCAATATCGTTGGACGCTCCGGAGGTGATGGACTTGAAGACCAGTTCTTCCGCGGCACGTCCACCGGTAAAGGTCATGATTTTTTCAAAGGCTTCTTCTTTGGACATAAGAACCTTTTCGCCTTCTTCCACCTGCATGGTATATCCCAGTGCTCCGGACGTTCTGGGAATGATGGTGATTTTGTGGACGGGAGCAGTGTTTTTATTTTTCGCTGCTACGAGAGCATGGCCGATTTCGTGGTAGGCGATGATGTTGCGTTCACGGCTGGAAATCACGGCGTTTTTACGCTGGTAACCGGCAATGACCGTTCCCACGGATTCTTCCAGATCGGCTTGACTGACTTTGTCACGGTGATCCCTGACGGCACGCAGAGCAGCTTCATTGACGATGTTAGCCAGCTCGGCGCCGGAGGCGCCGGCGGTTGCCCGGGCGATGGCGTCAAAATCGATCTGAGGATCATATTTTACAGTGTTGGCATGTACTTTCAGAATGGCTTCACGTCCCTTCAGGTCGGGGAGTTCCACAGGGATCCGGCGGTCAAAACGACCGGGGCGCAGAAGGGCTTTATCCAGAGTTTCGGGGCGGTTGGTTGCCGCCAGGACGACAATCCCCTTACCTACGTCGAAGCCATCCATTTCGGTGAGGAGCTGGTTCAGAGTTTGTTCGCGTTCGTCATTTCCACCGAAGCCGTGACCGCTGTCACGCTTTTTACCGATGGTGTCGATTTCGTCGATGAAGATGATACAGGGAGCTTTCTTTTCGGCTTGGTCAAACAAGTCGCGGACACGGGCGGCACCCATTCCGACGAACATTTCTACGAATTCAGAACCGGAAATGGAGAAGAACGGAACGCCAGCTTCGCCGGCGACGGCTTTGGCCAGCAGGGTCTTACCCGTTCCCGGAGGACCGACCAGCAGGGCACCTTTCGGCATTTTCGCACCGATCTCTTTGTAGCGGCCGGGATTGTTCAAAAAGTCCACAATTTCAGTGAGAGCTTCCTTGGCTTCGTCCTGACCGGCCACGTCCTTAAAGGTTTTTCCGGTGGAGCAGGCCTCGTACACCTTGGCGTTGCTTTTCCCCATACCGCCCATCATACCACCCATACCGCCGCCGTTCTTGGCCATGTGCTTCGTCATGAAGCTGCCCATGAGACGGCCGATGATCATGAAGAACAGCATCGGCATGATCCAGTTACTGAAGAATGTTGCCAGGGGAGACGGTTTCGGATCAGCAACGCGGCCGAAGGATACATTGGCTTCGGTCAGCGTGGATACCAGATTGGGGTCGTTCATGTTCCCTGTGGTATAGACCTGTACATTGGGGTTTTCCAGATTATCTACAGCAGATTCTGCCGGAGTAAAGTAGATCGTGTCGGTGGTGATTTCAACCACGTGGACCTGTCCCTGCTCAACCATGTCCAGGAACGTATCGTAAGTCGTGGCCTGGACCATGCTTTTGGCATCGTTGATCATGGGTGCCAGAAAGACGTTGAACAGCAGGACACATACCATGACGATGGTGTAATAATACAGAAGGGATTTCTTCGGCTTCTGAGGTCTTCGGGGACCGTTGTAATTCGGGGGACGATTCGGCTTGGTATTGTTATTCATTATAAGATTCTCCTTTTTGATGTTTGATGCATTTTTGTTATTTTACAGTCCGGCATAATATTTCATTCAGCTTCGTGAGACCGGCCAGGATGACTTCTCCGTCTTCTTTGGATACGCCGTTTAGGTTGTTGAGATACTGACTGTCGATTTTCTGATCGATTTCCCGGATGCGCTGTTCACAGTGTTCTGTCAGGGACAGCCAGACGATGCGCTGATCTTCCAGATCGCGGGTCCTGATCAGAAATCCATCGCGTTCCAGCCTGCGGCAGATCGTAGACAGATTGGAGTTGGTCATGTGCAGATGATTGGCCACTTCTGTGACTTTTCCGCGGCCGTTGCGGTGGATATATAAGATAATCATTGCCTGCGGTGTAGTCAGGCCAAAGGGTTCATAAAATTGACGGATGCAGGTTTCCATACGGTAGCTGATGCTGTACATCAGCTCCTGGGCTGTAAATTTGAAATCGTCATTCTTTTGTTCACTCATGATGTCTCCTTTACGATAAAACAATTTACACTCAAATATTTCTTGTATGAAATATTACCCGGTCATTGCGAAGATATGTGGACGGTTCTGTGGGGATTCAGTGAAGAGTTGGGGGAGATTGGATGATGCTGGCCATGACGGGAGCGAAGAGCGGTTGCCGCAGTTTTCTTTTGGGAGGTCATCGCGTAGGTTTTGAACGAAGGGTTTCAACGAAGGGTTTTGAACGAAGGGGAGAGAAGTGGTACAAAATTTGATTCTGCTCTCCCCGAAAAGGAAGAAACGTGACCTGTGGGGAGAGAAAGTGGCGAAAAACAATGGTGACTCTCCTCGATTT
>JAFUQN010000052.1 GCA_017472365.1 Bacillota bacterium | reverse complement strand
GCGGCCGATCTGGTAGTCCACGAAGGATACGCAGGCGTAGTAGAAGTTCTTGGAACGCAGGATGTCCTGTCTGGACATCATCAGACGTTCACAGCCGCAGCGGTCGCCGATCATGTCCCAGAACTGATCCAGGTCTTCCTTCGGTACGTCCAGGGGAGCCGGAGGGTCTTCTCGGTACAGCTTCTGCCAAGGAGACGGCGGACAATAGGGCGGATGGGGGTGGATGAAGGAGGAAACAAGTAACATCGGGCGATCCGGGTCACAATTACTGATGAAGTCCACGCTCTTGTCACCGATCCACTGTGTGGGGTGGTCCTTGGCAGGAAGCTGTGAAATCTGCGGTACGTAGTACATTTCACTGCGCATGCCGTTATAATCGATGATCCAGGGATAGTTGTCCTGGATGAATTTCGTGTAGTCGTCTCCTTCTGCGGCCAGTTCTTCCTGAGTCCAGCGCTTTTCGAAGCCCAGAGGACCGTAGGGATCCATCAGGTGGTGCATCTTACCGACGCAGCAGCTCTGATAACCGCTTTCCGTCAGGCGGGCGTAGAAGCCTTCGCCGTCGTAGTTGTTTTCGGCATTGTTGTTATTACAACCCGTACGGGCCGGGTACTGTCCCGATAACATGGACAGACGGGCGGGAACACATACGGGGGACGGTGTGGCTGCGTGCTCGAAGGTGACGGAGTCACGCACCAGCGCATCTAAATTCGGAGTCTGGATACATTCATTTCCCAGAGCGCCAATGGTATCGAAACGCTGCTGGTCCGTGAAAAATATCAGAATATGTTTCTTTTTCAACGTGATGATCTCCTTTCTACCACCACTTGATGGCGTTTTCTACGTGGACACGCTTTTCGATGAATTCGGGGGAAGCGATGTCACGGGGCCGCGGCATGGTGAGACTCAGGTCTTCCTTGACGCTGGCCGGTTTATTGGAAAGGATCAGAACGCGGTCAGCCAGATAACAAGCTTCTTCCACGTTATGAGTAATAAACAGAACGGTACTGCCCAGTTCCTTCCACAGACGGATCACTTCGTCTTCCAGGTAGAAACGGGTCTTGATGTCCATCTGGCCGTAGGGTTCGTCCATCAGGAGCAGGTCAGGTTCCATGGCGAAAGCTCGTCCGATCACGACCTTCTGTTCCGTACTTACGGACAGTTCGTGAGGATACTGCTTACGGCTCTTGTTCAGGCCCATCAGATTGATGATCTTATCGGTCCGGTCCTTGATTTTGGCCTTGTCCCAGCCCTTCAGCTTCATGCCGAAGGCAATGTTGTCTTCTACGGTAAGCCAGGGCATTGCCGACGGTTCCTGGAACACGAAGGACAGGTTGTGCTTCTTCGGGTCAGCCGGTTCGCCGTCGATGAGGATCTGGCCGGAGGTGGGCGGGATCAGACAGGTGAGGGTGTTCAGGAAGGTGGTCTTACCGCATCCTGTGGGACCTACCACGCATACGAACTCGCCGCGCTTGATGTTGAAATTGCAATTCTTCAGAACTTCCAGGGAACCGAAGTTTTTACAGAGGTCTTTGACCTCGACTTTGTATTCACTCATGTCAGTTCCTCCTTATTCCAAAGTCAGTTCTTCGTTGGAAGCGATCTCCTGGCGGATCCGTAAGAATTCCGGGGAAACCTGGCTTCTGGGACGGGCCAGAGAACTCAGGTCGTAGATTTTCTTTACGGTGGCGGGACGCTCGGTGAACTGGATCACGCGGTCGCCCAGGGTGATTGCCTCTTCGATATTGTTGGTTACAAAGATGATGGTACGCTTTTCCGCATTCCAGATGCGAAGGATCTCTTCTTCCATGGCGTAGCGGGTCTGAGCATCCAGCGCGCCGAAGGGTTCGTCCATCAGCAGGATCTCAGGGTTAGCGGTGTAGGCGCGGGCGATGCCGACGCGCTGCTTCATACCGCCGGACAAAGCGTGGGGGTAGGCGTTTTCAAAGCCGTGGAGTCCCACCAGATCCAGATATTTCTGGGCAATCTCCCGGCGTTCCGCCTTGGAGACTTTGCGGTACTTCAGACCCAGTTCCGCGTTCTGCATGGCGGTCTTCCATTCGTAAAGACCGGTCTTCTGGAATACCATGGCGATGCGGGGGTCTGTTCCGGTGATGGGCTTTCCATCCAGCTTAATGGTACCGGAGGTGGGTTTTACCAGTCCGGCGATGATATTTAAGAATGTGGATTTTCCGCACTGACCGGGGCCGAGGAGAACGAGGAATTCGTTTTCTTTTACATCGATGGAGATGTTTTCAATGGCATCGGTATCTCCCTTGTCGGAGAAGAAGGTCTTAGCGATGTGATCCACTTCCAGCATTACTTTCTTTTCCACGGACATAACCACCTTTCTAAATAGTCGAAAGCGTAGGCAAACAGCATTCCGAAGAAGCCGATCATAACCATGCCTACGATGGAGAGTGTCAGGTCATTGGCACTGTTGCCCTGCATGATCAGGAAACCGATCCCTTCGCGGGCCCCTAACATTTCGGAGGCCAGAAGTACCATCCAGCCACCGCCTAGAGCGGTACGGATCCCTGCGAAAATCGCGTTCAGAGAGCTGGGGAGGACAACGTCGAAGAGCATGTCTGTGCTCTTGGCACCGAAGACCTTACCCACCTGGAAGTTGATTTCCGGAACCATGATAACGCCGGAGTAGGAGTTGATAACGATGGGCATGAATACACCCATGGTGATGATGGCAACGCGGGAGAATTCGCTGGTACCGAACCACAGGGTAAACAGAGGTACCCAGGCGATGGGCGGTACGGGACGAATGACTTCAAACAACGGTTTGAAGATGGCGCGGAAGGTCTTGTTCCAACCCATGGCAATCCCGAAGGGAACGCCCACCACCACGGAGAAGATCAGCGCGGTCAGTACACGGCGCATGGAAATCCCCACGTGATAGGTCATGGGGTGCTTTGCTACATTTCCGGACCAAATGGTGATCATACGCTTCAGTGCTTCTGCAGGGGAGGGGAGCATGACGTTTCCGGAAGCGGAAACGGCGTTCCAGCCCAGCAGGAAGGCGACGATCAGAAGAATGGGACCGACATAGTAAAAGAATTTGTAAACGATGCTGCGGTCTTCCAACAGCGGATTTGTTTTCAGTTTCATTTTTTCGGCCTCCATTTCAGTACTTTTCCTTCCACGTAGCTGACGATGCTGGAAGAAATGAAGCCTAAGATACCGATAACGATAATCCCGGCCATGATCAGAGAGACGACACCGAAGGAACGGCCCATCTGGATCATATAGCCCAGGCCGTTGGAGGAAGCCAGCATTTCTGCGGCTACGATGGTACCCCAGGCACTTCCCATGGAGGTCTTCAGACCCGCGAAGATCATGGGCATTGCAGAGGGGATACCGATTTCACGGAAGATCTGGAAGTTCGTTGCACCGCAGGTTTTTGCCACGTTGATCAGCGTCTGGTTGGTGGAACGGATTCCGGTGTATGTATTGAGCACGGTGGCGACGAAACATCCGGTGAAGATGATGACGGACCGCGCTTCTACGCCGATCCCGAGGAAGAGGATAACGATGGGTATCCAAGCCAAGCTGGGGATCGGACGAACGATTTCGAAGAGGGGGCGGATGATGCGGTCACACAGACCGTACCAACCCATAAATAATCCTAAAGGAATACCGATGACAGCAGCTAACAGGAAGCCCAGCCAAACGACTTTGGCGCTGGCCCAGATGTGCTGATGGAGATAACCGCCGTCGGGTTTTCTGTTACTGATTTTATCGATGATGGTTTCAACGACACCGGTGGGGGAATCGAAGAATCTGGTACTGACCAGTTCGAAGCTTACGGCGAGCTGCCAGATCAGAAGCACCAGCAGTACGACGACAACGCTGATTGTAAGATACTTGACCTTCTGTTTCCGAATGGCTTGGATTTCAGCCGTTCTTGCCTCAGCTCTGATTTTCTCATAATCCATATCAGAACCTCCTGAGAAAAAATGGGGTCCGACCCCCGGCGAACCGGAGGTCGGAAAAAATTCATGAGTTTACAATTTTGGTTTACAGACCATTGTTGGTCTTGTACAGTTCGATAGCCTTTTCCAGATAGCTGCAGTCAACAGCGTTAACTACAGTTTCACGGTCAGCGGCATCACGGTTACCAATAGCAACCTGGATGTCGAAGTAGGTACCGAACAGGTTCTGCATACCGGTCAGGCCGTTTTCTTCTACTTCGCAGAGACCTTCGTAGAATTCCAGAGGTTCGAACTTGGTCAGCTTCTGAGAAGCCAGAGCTGCTTCTTCGGATACTTCAGTACCGAATTCATCCAGCATAACCTGAGAGAACCACTTTGCACCCTGTTCCTGGTTAGCTTCATCATTCAGCCACATCAGGATTTCCAGAGCACCTGCCAGGTAATTTACAACGGTTTCTTCGTTTTCAGCCAGCCATTCGCCTTCTGCCAGGATGTTACCGGACATAGCAGCGTCCATACCGCCCATGGTGTGGCAGCATACGTAGTCGGGGTTAGCAGCCAGTTCAGAGGTGTAAGTACCGGATACGAAGATAACGTCAGCGGAACCGGAGATGAATGCCTGGTAAGCCTTGTCGATATCGGAGTTAACAATGTTAACATCGTCTTCGGTCAGACCCAGTTTGTCCAGCATGAACATCATGTCAGCGTCCAGAACGGTACCGCGGCCAACCAGAATGGTCAGACCCTTCCAGTCTTCTGCGGTGCCCAGGGTTTCGGGGATCGGGCCTTCTGCTGCCTTAGCCAGAGCGGAGTCTGCACGGCAGAATGCTTGATTGGAGTAGTCGAAACCGGACATGTTGATGATCTTCATGTTGTAAGCAAGAGTACCGGTGATAGCTGCAGGAGCGCCGATCCAACCGATATTCCAGTCGCCGGAGGGGTTAGCTTCCAGCTGAGGAGGACCGGATACATAGTGTGTTCTGGTTACGTCCAGGCCATAGGCTTCCCATGTGCCCATCTGTTCACCAGCGATCAGGGGTACTGCAGTCTGTACTACGTTCTGTCCGGAGGTGGGCAGTGCGATCAGAGCACCGTCATCAACGGGGGGCTGTTCGGATTCGCCGCCGCCGCAGCCAACCATCATACCCAGAACCAGAGCCAGTACAAGAATCAGAGACAGTAATTTCTTCATACGTTTCTCCTTATCTGCTGTGCGAAGACTCGAACCGGCAGCTTCGCGATCAGCATCAATAACTATTTTGAAAACTCATGAGACAGGGAAGAACCCTGTCGGTTTACCGATGCCGGAACCATCGGAAAATCACTTTTGTAAATCGGCCATGAACTGCGCACGGAACGCATCGTCCACATCCAGTCCGCCGTCTGCCATGGCTTCCACAGCAGCTCCGTAAACGGGAGGAGCGTCCGCCAGGATCAGCTTCGCTCTAGTGGAGGATTTGGCTTCGATGGCCTTGGCGTATTCCGGGAAGTTGGTGACCATCCCGCCGCTCATGACGATGGGGAAGTCACCCTCAAACCAGGTAGCCGCCGCAAAGGTCAGATCCGCCATGGCGGAAGACCCCTTGTCAAAAATCTCTCTGGCAGCCCAGTCGCCCATGCGATAGGCTTCAAATACATGCTTCGCAAAGGAAGCGATGTAAGCTCGTCCGCCGGTGATCGGGTGGTAGATGGAACGCTGCCAGAATTCCGGCTCGCATCCCATGCGCTCACGGATCAGATCGTAGAGGAGGGTATGGCCGGTTCTGCGTTCCGCGTAGCGGAATGCCGCGGCAATCGCGTCGCGTCCCAGCTCGAAACCGCTTCCGCCGGTGTCGATCAGATATCCTTTACCGCCGATCTTTCGCAGAGGTTCACCAACTTTTCTGACATAGAGAGAACAGCCGGTCCCACAGACCATACCGCCGGCATCGATGTTCCGCGCCACGGTGGAAGAGATCAGAGCTCGTCCGTCGTCTTCAAAGCGAACTGAATCTGCGTAGTTTCTGGGAACCACCGCAGGAGAATAGAAGTCGCCCAGGGGCATGACCCCGGCAATCCCGCCGTATAAAGCGGTGAATTTCTCCGGCGCTGTTTTCGAGACTCTGTCCAGAACCTGGATCAAGCGATCGATGGCAGCTTCCTGTCCGATGTCCATTCCGTTGTTACCGGCGCTGATATCACGACAGATGATGTGGCCTGTTTCGTCAAAGACCACCGCGTCTGTTTTTGTACCGCCGGCGTCGATTGCTAAAAAGTAGCGCATCGATATCACCTCCACTTTTAGAGATTTTCGTTTAGAAACCAAAAATGTTTCGTTTCTATCTTCATGATACGGCTATTTGAGTTTTCTGTCAATTCGGAAATTATGATTTCGACAGGGTTTTTGTAAAAAAATCCGTTGAAATCATGCGGTTTCCATGGATTTGTTAGCGGGCAGACCTATTCCACTCTCTGGGGAAATGTGGTATAATATACATGGTTATGAAATTCGAAACGAAACGGGCGATTCGTGACCATAGAGTTTCGTTCTTTTAGAAAACGGCCATTTTTATAAAAAATGACTTTCGAAACGAAAGTCAAGGAAAGATAAATTAAGGGTAGACTTACAGGTGGTGCGCGAAATGGAAAAACGTCGTAAAGCGATCCGGGATATGGTAAACCAGTTGGGGGAAGTGAATTTTGACCAGCTGCGGGAATTGTTTCCCAAAGTGTCCGATGTGACGCTGCGAAAAGATTTAAAATATCTGGATGAGACTCAACAGCTGATCCGTATCCATGGTGGGGCCAAGTCCCTTCCTCACGCAGTGAACTATCATTTCCGATCCTCCGTGAACCACGAAGAAAAGAGAGAAATCGCGGTGAAGGCTTCCGGCCTGATCAATGCCCATGATTCCATCTTCGTAACGGCGGGGACCACATGCATTGAACTGGCGGAATGTCTTCCGATCATGCCGTTGTACGTGTTCACCGACGGGATCCTGACGGCATCCCGTTTCCCATGCTCTAAGGATATTAATGTAGAGATTTTTGGAGGCGAAGTGGATCTGAACGTAATGCGCGTGGGAGGACCTTCTGTATTGGACGCTCTGGAAAATCTGCGCTTCAATACGGCGTTCCTGGGAACACCGGGGTTCCACCCGGATTACGGGTTTGCCGTGTTATCCAGCAGCATCGCGGCCATCTTCCAGAAAGTCATTGAACGATCTGACAAGGTGGTCATGCTCATGGACTCCTCTAAGGTGAACTACTCTTACACACCGCGTATGATCCCCATGGAAGATGTGGACATCGTAGTCACCGACGATAAGCTGGATCCCCAGATCCGAAAGAAGCTGGAAGGAAAGGGAATCACCGTACTGTAAATAATAATGAAACGACCTTGCCTTATGGCAAGGTCGTTTTTTGTAAAAATGTAAAATAAGAATAAAAATGAATAGAAAAAATGTATTTTGTAAAGAATATAAATCAGAAAAAATGTAGAAAATGAAATTGTGAACAGAGAAAAAATGTGGTAAAGTTTATATAAAACCAGGAGAAAAGGTGGGGATCGAGATGAAGAGAAACGCAATCGAAGCTTTGAAAAACTGGAAAGTCAGTGAAGAGCGAAAACCGATGGTGTTAAAAGGTGCACGCCAGGTTGGAAAAACTTGGATCATGAAAGAATTTGGCGAGAAATATTATGATAACTACGCCTATTTCAACTTTGACGAAGAAGATGCGTTGAAATCCATTTTTGAAGTAAATAAGAATCCTCAGAGAATTATTGAATTGTTATCGATGATCGATGGGAAAAAGATTCTTCCTGAAAAAACCTTGATTATTTTCGATGAGATCCAAGAGTGTCCGGAAGCGCTGAATACGCTAAAGTATTTTAAAGAGAAGGCGAATGAATATCATGTGATTGCCGCAGGAAGCCTGTTGGGAACATTGTTGGCACAGCCCAAGTCCTACCCGGTCGGCATGGTAAACCTTCTGGAGATAAATCCTTTGACCTTTGATGAGTTTTTACAGGCTACCGATGAAGGAATATTTGCGTATTACTGCGGTATTCAAAAAGGACAGGTCATTGAAGAAATTTTTCATGACCGGCTTCTGGAAGCATATCATACGTATCTGATCATTGGTGGAATGCCGGAATGCGTGGCTTCCTGGATCAAATACAAGGACCCAGAAAAAATCACTAAAATACAGAAAGAATTGATTGAAATCTATGAGAATGATTTTTCAAAGCACAATGGAAAAGTCAACAGTGGAAGGATCCTCATGGTATTTCGCAGTATTGTATCACAGTTGGCAAAGCCGAACGAAAAGTTCATGTATGGAGTTGTTCGTGAAGGCAGCAGGGCAAAGGACTTTGAGGAAGCTATCGAATGGTTGGTTTCGGCAGGGATGTTGAACCGTGTTTATAATGTATCCAAAATGGAACATCCTTTAACGGCCTTTGATAAAATGGATCAATTTAAATTATTTGTATTTGATACAGGCCTTTTGAAACAGATGGCAGGGATCGATAACAGCGCTATTTTATTAAAGTCGGAATTTCAATTTAAAGGTCCGCTGACGGAGAATTATGTTCTTCAACAATTGCGGGGACAGTTTGATGTAGAACCTCGTTACTATTCCGATAAGAACAGTGAAATCGATTTTGTGATACAGTATGGTACGGAAATCATCCCGGTGGAAGCTAAGGGAGGAGAGGATAAATCCGCCCCATCCTTTAAAAGATATATTGCAGTTCACCAGCCAGACCATGCAATTCGGTATTCGAAACGCGGTTACCGAAAAGATGGAGAGATAACGAATGTGCCTCTGTATTTAGTCAGAAAAACAAGAGAACTATTGTAAAAACTTATAAAAAACACCCTGTCAGATGAAATCGACAGGGTGTTTGCGTCTAGGCAATCCGCGCCTTCGGCGCGGGTTGCCGGATGAGGCGATTATACAACTACGGCGCTTCCGTCGCAGCGGCTTTCGGTACCGGCGCAGAGGACGCCGTTATCCATGCGCCAGATGATCTGGCCGCGGCCAAAGGTGATGGATTCGGGACGGACGATGATGTTATGCCCGCGGGCTTTCAGTTCCTGAGCTATGGCAGCGGGGAAGTTCATTTCTACTTCGACGTCCTTACCGCCCACCCACATCCAGCGGGGTGCGTCCAGCGCATCCTGGGGATTCAGGCCGAAGTCGATGGTGTTGGTGATTACCTGGACGTGGCCCTGGGGCTGCATGAATCCGCCCATAACGCCGAAGGGACCCACGGCTTTTCCATCCTTCATCAGGAAGCCGGGGATGATGGTGTGGTAGGATTTCTTTCCGCCTTCCACGCAGTTGGGATGGCTGGGATCCAGGTAGAAGTTGTTTCCGCGGTTCTGGAGAGCGATCCCTGTTCCGGGAACGACGATTCCGGAGCCGAAGCCCTGATAGTTGGACTGGATGTAGGAGATCATGTTTCCTTCGTTATCTGCAGCGCAAAGGTAAACAGTGCCGCCGCAGTCCGGCTGACCGGGTTTCGGTAAGATCGCTTCATCGCCGATCAGCGCTGCGCGCTTTTTCGCGTAGTCCTTGTTCAGCATCTGGGAGCTGGTGACCTTCATGTAGCGGGGGTCGGTGACGTATTCCTTGGCGTCCTCGAAGGCCAGCTTCATGGATTCGATCAGCTTATGCATCGTATCCACATCGTCGCGGCTCTTCGATTCGAAGTTTTCAAAGATGTTCAGGGCCATCAGCGCCGTGATTCCGTGACCGTTGGGAGGAATCTCGCAGACGTCATAACCTTTATAGTTGGTAGAGATCGGTTCCACCCATTCTGGATAAAACGCCGCTAAGTCTTCTTTTCTCAGGTACCCTCCCTGGGCGCGGCTGGCTTCGTCGATGATATCGGCCAGTTCACCGCGGTAGAAGGACTCTGCCTTCGTGGCGGCAATCTTCTCCAGCGTAACCGCATGGTCTTCGGATTTCCAGACGTCGCCGGCGCCGGGGATTACGCCTCCCGGCGTGAAGGTATCGAACCAGGCTTGGAATTCATCGCCCTGACACTTGGAGAACCGTTCGTGACCGCGTTTCCAAAGGATGGCGGTGGTGGTATGCAGAGGATAGCCTTCTCTGGCGATACGGATGGCAGGTTCTATCAGCTGTTCAAAGGGAAGGCGGCCAAACCGTTCCGACAATGCAGCCCAGGCGCCGGGAGCGCCGGGGACTGTCACGGGGAGCCAGCCGTCGGCCGGCATCTTCTCATAGCCGCGTTTTTTGACTTCTTCCACGCTGATGGTCATGGGTGCCGGGCCACTGGCGTTGAGACCGTGGAGTTGATCCTTCACCCACACTAAGGCGAAGGCGTCGCTGCCGATCCCGTTGGCCACAGGTTCCGCCACCGTCAGCGCAGCGGCGGTGGCGATTGCCGCGTCGATGGCGTTTCCGCCCTTGCGCATGATGTCAGCTCCCACCTGAGCAGCGATGTGGGACGAAGTGCAGACGATCCCTTTATTGGAATAGACCACCTGACGGGTGGATGGGTATTTTTGAAATGTATATTCGGGTTTCATGTTGATTTCCTTTCCGGCAACCGGCGCCGCGGGACTGGGAGGCAGAGCCTCGCGTTACTCTCGAACTCTATTATAAACGGTCGGAGCGGTGTTCTCAATGGGAGGATGTTGACTTTTCTGCGGCGCAGGAGTAAGATTTTTGCAACCATACTATGGAGGTGGAACGATGAAACGATTACTTACATTACTGTTAACGATGATCCTGGTCCTGGGAGCGATTCCGGTGACTGCCTTCGGAGCCAGCGCGGAGATGACGGCCGCGGCAGATACATTATATGAGTTAGAAATGTTCAGCGGAACGGGGACTGATTCCAATGGAAAGCCCATCTACGATTTGGACCGTGCGCCCACCCGTCAGGAAGCCATCACCATGCTGGTGACGCTTCTGGGGAAGAAGGAAGAAGCCATGGCGAAGACCTGGACCACACCGTTTACCGATGTGGCTAACTGGGCGAAGCCCTTCGTGGGATATGCTTATGCCAACGGACTGACCTCCGGGACTTCGAAAACCACCTTCGGTGGGAAGGACCTGATCACCGACACCCAGTATCTGACCTTTGTATTGAAGGCACTGGGCTACGAAGTGGGAAAGGACTTTAAGTGGAACAAGGCTTGGGAACTGTCCGACGAGATCGGCCTGACCAACGGAGAATATCCGACGGAGAATTTCCTGCGCGGCGACATCGCGAAGATTTCTGAAAAAGCACTGTCCACCAAGTTGAAGGATTCCAATGCGATGCTCCTTCGAAAATTATATAACCAGATGGCTGCGGAGCTTTGGAAGAATACGGAGAAATCCATCAGCGTGGCGTCGTTCCAATTGCCGGAAGCCATCGGTAAGACCACATTGACCTATGACCAGGCATATGCTTTGGTTGGAAAAGATCCTGCTGTGATCCAGGAAGCAGTGAAAACTGTGGGGGATGTGTACCAATACATGATTGCGGCCAACTTTGGAGGATATTCCGGAAACGCCTTTACACCTTGGTACGATGGCGAGGATGAGCACTGGGGCTTTGATGCGCCGGGGTATGAGCAGCTCATCCATAATTATGGGTGCTGCTGCGGAGGATGCGCCAATACGGCGTTATATTTACTGGAAGAGGATTATGATGAAGCCGGGATCATCCGCTGGATCGGCGGCGGGAACCATACGATCAACTACGTTCTGAAGGATGGAAAATATTACGTTTTTGACCTGACAGATTATTCTGGATATAACCGCTATGACCCAGCTGGTGAAGTTACGGTATTGGATCGTTTGGAAGATTATTATGATTTGATGCCAACGGAGGATTATCCGCGGGATGAGATTGCGATTTTGGTGGCCATCCAGGATGTGACCGTCAATCCGCCCTCGAAATTCGGAAAGGATACAGCCGAACTCCATTTCCCCACGGGATATGAAGATAAAGTCAAGGTAATTTATCCTGCAGAGGATTATTCGCTGACCTTCGGTGATTTGACGATCGACATTCCTATGTGGAACACCGATGAACTGGATATTCCGGCCCGTAACCTGAGATACGACACGTATGATGAACTTCGCTTCCAGTACAGGAATGAGAAGTATGACATGACGATCGGATTGAGGAATGGTGGGTTCTGTGCAACGGAAGGAGCGAAATTTGGATCGCTTATGCGTGGCTCCGGAAGTACAGAGATCTACGATGTCCTCACCGGAGCGAAATTGCTGGAAGATGGCTATACTGTGATTTCGGATTACACCGTAACCAGCAGCAATCCTGCTGTCTTTGAGTGTGAGAAGCTGGCCAACGGCAAATTACAAATTACGCAGAGACAAAAGGGAACAGCAGAAATTTATATCACGTATGATGGGAGAACCGTAAAATTTACGCATTTCCTGTTTACGTTCAATTGAGCAACCACCCGCGCCCGTCAGGGTGCGGGTTGCTTTTTGTTTGTATACAGTTTCACCGCGGAAAGGGACTTTTTTCTTACGGGAAAATATGGTATTCTAATTATGTATGTATTGGATAAAATGCACAAAATATAGTTTGTGCGTGGTGGCGGAGCTGCTCTGCCGGGATTAGAACAAATAAGGGTAATAGTTATGAAAAGTTTATTGAACAAAGAGCTGCTGACCACAGCGGTGATCGACAGGATGGATGCCATGGTCCGCGTCATGGATGAGGACAGACACATTCTGTATATGAACAATAAAATGAAGAGAGAGTTCGGGAATTTCTGCGGACACAGCTGTTATGAAATGATCGGACAGTGTGAAAACTGTGCTCATTGTGTTACGATGCTGGCCAGAGAAAGCGGAGATACTGAGTCCAAGGAAATGGCCATGGGCGATAAGTGGTACCGGTTGATCGCATCGTCGGTCCAGCTGGAGAATTCGCCGAAGTATTCCGTGGAATTCTTTGTGGACATCACGAAGCAGAAAAAGCTGGAAGAAGCCAACCGTCGTCATTTCGACCGGTTGACAGAGGACATCGAGTTCGCCAAGCAGATTCAGTACAATGCTCTCCCGCGCGATGGAGAATATTATAATACCATCGATGTGGCTTCAATCTACCGTCCGGCGGAAAGCCTGGGCGGTGACTTCTTCGACGTGGTGAAGATCGACCAGGACCGTGTGTTGTTTTACGTGTCCGACGTGGCCGGCCACGGGGTACGATCGTCTTTACTGACAATCTTCTTACACCAGGTTATCCGCGGGATGAAGGAGCGTGCCGGGGAACTGCAGGAACTGGTTCGCGGGATCTTACAGGGGATGAATGATCTTCACGCCGGTCATGAGCTCTATCTGACGGTTTTGGTGGGTCTTTACGATAAGAGAACGAGAGAACTGACAGTCCTCAATGCTGGGCATAACTGTCTTCCTCTGGTGGAGGATGAAAATGGACGGCTGGAAGAGATCGAGGTGTATGGAATGCCCATATGCAGCCTGTTCGACAGTGCGGAATACGAAACGGTGACCCGCGTGATGCGTCCCGGCCAGCGTCTGTTGTTTTACACTGACGGAATCCCGGAAGCCACCAATGTCCAGGGCGATGAATTCGGTCTGGAGGGGATCCTGCGCATCTGGGACGCCCAGGACATCAAGAGTCCGCAGCAGCTTTTGGCGGCGCTTCAGGCCCGTGTTGTGGAATTTTCCGGGTTTGCTCCGGAGGATGACATGACTGCAGTCCTGGTGGAATTTTTATAGAAAGGATCACAGCGATTTATGACCATCGTAAATTTATATACGGACGGGGCCTGTTCCGGAAATCAGAACGAAACCAACATCGGCGGCTGGGGAGCTGTTCTGGAGTATGGGCAGCACAAAAAAGAACTGTACGGCGGCGAGATCAATACCACCAATAACCGCATGGAAATGATGGCGCTGCTCAGTGCACTGAAAGCCATGAAGCGTGAAGGACTGGTGATTCGCGTGTTCTCCGACAGTTCCTATCTGATGGACTGTTTTCGAAAGAAGTGGTACGTCAACTGGCAGAAAAATGGTTGGAAGACTTCTCAGAAAACCGATGTGGAAAACAAGGATCTGTGGGTGGCACTTCTGGACGAGGTGAAGAAACACCAGATCACGTTTTACCGCGTAAAGGGTCACGTCAATCTGAACCATCCCAGTACCAATGTAGAAGGCCATTTCAAGAAGTTCCTGGAATGGAACGGAAACGGATTTACGAAGGATGATTTCGTGTATGTGACAGAGATGAACAACCGTGCGGACAAGCTGGCCAACATTGCCATGGACGAGATCCGCGGCGGAATGTAAACGTATTTTTGTAAAAAAATAGTTTTGTAAAGGTCTCTTAAATCTGTCGTAATACGTTTGTAACAATGGTAAGATATACTATAGAACATAGTATGGGGAATAATAGCATTTCGTGTGCAAAAAATAAATTCAATGGGAGAATGAGAAGAAAGGAGGATACGACAATGAAACATATGAAAATCATGGCTTTGGTTCTGGCGTTTATGCTGATGTTCAGTACCATTGCTGCGGCTGCTGCATCTGATCCGGCTGTCACCATTATCAGTCCGGTCGTGGAGAGCGTTGTCAATTCCGACAGCCTTCTGATCTCCATTAAAATAACGCAGCCTGAAACCATCCGCGTTTCTGTCTTTGAAGAAAAGCAGGTTGTGGGCGAAGAACTGGTGTCTGTCGATGTCAGCACATTGGAAAGTCTTCCGGTGTCCACCGAAGAAGCTGCAAAAGCAGAAGCTCCGGTAACTCCGGCGGTTGCGGCAGCGGTTCCGGCGGTTGCGGCAGCAGCGCAGGTTGCTCCCGTTCAGGAAGAAGCGACCAACGCGACGGCGTCCGGTGTGACCGCCAGTCTGGTAAGTCAGGAAATCATGGCTCCCGAAACATTCACTTCTGCCAATACTTTGAGCTTCTATACCAAGCAGATCAATGGTGTGACTCCCGGTCTGTACAAGGTGAAGGTCGATACCGTGAATGAAGCCGGTGCTGTAATTTACAGTACAGAAACTTTGGTTGTTGTGAAGGGTGTAGCCAGTGAAGAACAGAAGACCGACCTGTTTGAATCCAATCAGTCCGGTATTTCGCAGTTCGTTCAGAATCTCCTGAAGAGCATTTTCGGCTAAGTAAGTGAGGATCTATGAATAAAGTGGTAACGAATCAGCTCCACAAAAGAATTGAAAAGATCAAAGATATTATATTAGTAGTATTGTTTTTCTCGACAATACTACTTTTATATTTTTTTTGGGAAAACCAGTCGTTACAGAACTTCCAACTGCCGGATATCGTCAGTTCCCAGGAAGAGTATGAGACGATTCCTTTGGATGATGTTATCGTTCCCGACAACATTTACGCCAGCTCCGGAAACGGTGTTTATGTAAAGGTCTACGGGGGAAAGCGCGCGCTCTGGCAGAGAGGGATCGCTGAGATCCAGAAATTCGGAACAGCATCATCGATTTTCGTGGGGGAAATTACGAAGGAACAGTATCTGGAAGCCATGAGGGGCTTTACATCGGTTCAGTTTGACCTGGGATATGAAGTTCCCTTCGATCAGTTCTGCGATTATTATAAAATTACCAGAAGCCAGAGTTTTGATACGCTGGAAGGCGTATCGGCCATCGCTTATTCCGCTGCCAGCAGCGAAAGCTTGTTTATCGTACAGGAACAGAAGGGAAAATACTACCGGCTGGTTGCCGACAGCGAATACACTCAGCTGAGAAGCATTGCGGAAGAAATCGTGGCTTCGGACGAAGCATCGTATTACACGATTTCCGAAGTTATGGGTGTAGAGAACGCCACTATGATCCCCTGGGAGGCATCGGTATCCTACGGACCGCTGCAGTGGGAGACGGAACGACAGCGCGGTACGGACGAAGATGTACTGGAGCTGGCTCAGTCCTTCTTCGGTGAAAACTTTGACTTTATCCGACGTATGGTGGATACCAAGGGGAATGTGACCTATATGTATGGCTACGGCCAGAAGACATTCATCACCTACGCCGACGGTACCTTTGAATATAAAGAAGAAGCGGGAAACACTCCCGCCGGTTCCGCATCGTTTTATAAAGCGCTGGATACGGCGCTGCAATATGTATCGGCTCACGGTTCGTGGAATACCTTCGATGAAGAGGACGTACAGGTATTTCTGTCCCGTGCCGTTCCCGCAGAACAGAACAAGCAGAAGGGATACCGGTTTGAATTCGGCTTGATGGCGGGAGATCTTCCGGTGTATTACGGTCAGGGCGTTCCGCTGGTTGTGGAAGTCATCAACGGTCACGTGACGTATTATTCCCGAAGCCTGATCCAGTACGACCTTCCCGAAGTTCAGGACGTGGGAGTTCAGACGAATGTGGCCAATGTGATCGCGTCCAACTACCGTGGAATTTATCAGCTTCTTCACCCGCAGACGGCCGAAACCGATGCGCCGAAGGAAGAGTGGTTCGACGAAGTGGTTGCCGGGATCAACGATGTACGTCTGGGATATTACCGCGCCGTCTCTCTGGATGAGTCCGACGAGCAGAACATGGTTCCTGCGTGGGTCGTGACGGTGGATAACCGGTTGAGAGTCTACTTTGACGTGAACAGCGGCGAATTGATTGGAAGCCGCACACTGAGCTAACCGAAGGCCGGTCAGGAGGAATGTATGGATTGGTCAAAAGCAAAAAATATATTGATCGTAGCCCTGCTGATCACCAATCTGATCCTGGGGCTGGCAATCTACAGCGGCCGCGACACCTACGGCGGATATGACGCTGCAGAGGTGCGGAACAATACGGTGCTGCTGTTGAAAGAACACGGGATCTTCGTGGAAGAAGAAATCATTCCGGAGCGTGTGGAGCGGTTGCCGATCATGTCGGTCCGCTACCGTACTGTCAGTGATGAGAAAGTGGCAGAAACAATCGCCGCCTACCGGCTCCATCTGGCCGACGGAACGTCGGATGAAGAATACCGCCGGGCGTCAGAAGAGCTGCTGATGGCAGTGGGAATACCGAAAACCGTATTCGCGTATGAAGAAACTGTCGCAGAGGGAGAAACGGTTACGGTACGTTTTGGAACGGCGTATGAGGAATACTCTTTGGATAACGCCAAACTGCAGGTCGTTTTCGAACATGGAAGACCGAAAGAAATTCCCGGAAACTGGGTCGAACCTGTTTCCATGGGCCAGAACCGTAAGCACGTTATGTCCTCCACCGCAGTGCTGGCAAACTTTATGAACCTGATTGAACGTCAGACCATTGAAACGGAAGAACCGTCCGCGGAGCGTGAACGGATCACCATCAATGAAATGCGTTTGGTCTACTGTCTGGAAGGGTATACAAATAACGGCGGCGTCAGCGAAGATACGGCGGTACCGTACTGGTGTATCCGTTATAACGATGAGAAAAGCGCGTATATCGCGGCATATGAAGAATAGACAGTCGTCTGCGTTACGGTGAGGCCGGAGGGTCGTGCCGGTCGCAGGCGATTCTTTCCGTCAGACACATTTTATTGAAAAATATCGCATAGTTTACAAAGAATCGACACACAGGCTTCACACTCGTTGAACATAATAGAAACGTGGAGCTTCAGAGGTGTCAGAAGTTGAGGAATCCATGAGTTTACGATTTTGTTCTCTGGCCAGCGGAAGCAGCGGAAACTGCTATCTGGTCCAGACAGATACCACTGCCGTCATCATCGATGCCGGGATCAGTGGAAAAAAGGTCCGGGAGGGATTGGAACAGACCGGTGCAGACGTTACAGTCAGCGGGCTTCTGATCACCCACGAGCATGTGGATCATGTGAAGAGCGTCTCTACGCTGGCGAAAAAGATCCCGCAGATGAACATTTACGCCACCCGGGGGACCTGGGACAATATGACGCATACGGTACCGGAAGACCAGAGAAGAATCCTGACTGCGGGAGACCGGTTTATGCTTGGAGATTTGGAGATCCGGGCGTTCCACATTTCCCACGATGCGGCACAGCCCGTGGGATATACGATCCGTCATGACGAAAAACAGATCACGATCGTCACTGACACGGGGTGCTATTCCGAAGAGATCCTCGGTGAAGCAGAGGGCGCGGACATCCTGGTTTTGGAAGCCAATCACGATGTGGATATGCTGCGGATCGGGAAGTATCCATGGTTCTTAAAGCAGCGTGTACTGAGCGATGTAGGTCACCTGTCCAACGAAGCCGCCGGCCGGTGTCTTGTGGAACTCCTGAAGCGGAACGAAAAGCAGCGCTGCGTCTGCCTGGCACATCTGAGCCGGGAAAATAATTTCCCGGAGATGGCTTACCAGACGGTTAAAAATATTCTGGAAGATGCAGACTATTACATAGGAAATCAGGTGCAGCTGGTGACATTGAGCCGCGACTGCATCAGCGGGATGTGTGAATTATAGAGAAGGGGGAAGGCAACATGGAAGAAAAGAGATATGAAGATCAGGGTGAAAGTTTTGTGATGACCGATGCACCGCAACCGCAGTACCAGCAGTACACGCCACAGCCGCCGAAAAAGAAAAAGAAGAAGGGAAGAAGCCAGCTTCTGGCCATCCTTCTGATCGTTGTTCTGTCCGCAGGGGCAGGGTTTGGCGGCGGGATTGCTTCCGTTTATCTGGCGGCATCGTACTTCCCGGAACTGATGCCTACGGTAATTTACCGCAGCGGGGATATGACTGTAGAGACCAACGAAACACTGGATGTGGGTCAGGCGATCTACGAAAAGGTGGAACCCTCCGTGGTGGGGATCAGTACCACGTCGGAACGCCAGGTGTCCACATTCTTCGGCTGGGGAAGCCAGACGCAGATCGTTCAGGGGATCGGTACCGGATTTATCGTGGACGAAGCCGGTTATGTTCTGACCAATTCCCACGTGGTCAATGACGGCCAGACGAGGACGCTGACGGTCAGCCTGACGGACGGCAGGGAAGTTGCAGGTACCGTTCTTTGGAATGACACTGCACTGGATCTGGCGGTGGTGAAGATCGAAGCTGACAATTTACAGGCGGCGGAACTGGGTGACTCGGACGAAATCGCCATCGGACAGTATGCCGGGGCCATCGGCAACCCCATGAGCATGGATTTCAGCCGTTCCTTTACCCAGGGTGTGATCAGTGGCCTGAACCGGACTATCACCGTAACGGACGGAGCGAAGCAGACCACTATGGAAAATCTGATCCAGACGGATGCGACCATCAATTCCGGAAATTCCGGCGGTCCGCTGTTAAATGCAAAGGGTCAGGTCATCGGGATCAACAGTGCGAAAATGACGACTGCAGAGGGACTGGGATTTGCCATTCCCATCAATACAGCGATGCCTATTGTGAAAGAAATCCAGAGCAAAGGTGAATTCACCAAGGCGTACATTGGAATCAGCGGTATGGACTTGTCCACCTATCTGGCCAATTATCCGCAGCGTGATTTCGGAGTCAAGCAAGGTGTTTTGATTGCGGAAGTAACGCCTGGAATGGGTGCGGAAGCCGCCGGCCTGAAGTCGTATGATGTCATTACCGAAATCAACGGCGAACCTGTCACGGGGATGAATTCGCTCAATACACAGCTGGTGAAGTTCCGCCCCGGCGATACCATCGAGGTAACATACTACCGCGACGGGACACCACGTACGGTGGATGTGACACTGACTGTGGGAAGTGCAGCATAAATCATGAAATAAGAGACCATTTTCTCCGGAAAGTGGTCTTTTTTTCTTGCGTATTGGGAGATGGGTCATTATAATAGAAATGTTGACTTTACAGCGTTCTGGCCGTTTTGGACGGCCGGAAAACGATACAAAGGGAAAAAGAATGAATATTACGGTTTTATGCATAGGAAAACTGAAAGAAAAGTACTGGACCGATGCCATTGCGGAATACAGTAAGCGTCTGTCGCGGTTTTGCAGCCTGGCGATTCAGGAGTTAAAGGAAGAACGCCTTCCGGACAACGCTTCTCCGGCCCAGGAACAGGCGGTGATCGAAGCGGAGGGTGACAATCTCCTGAAGCATATTCGAAACGGAAGCTATGTGATTGCTTTGGACGTGAAGGGAAAAGGGCTGTCCTCGGAACAGCTGGCCCAGAAAATCGACCAGCTTGGCGTCCAGGGGAGCAGCGACATCGTCTTTGTGATCGGCGGCTCTTTGGGATTATCGCAGAAGCTGCTGGCCCGGGCGGATTTCAAACTGTCCTTCAGCGCCATGACATTTCCACACCAGATGATGCGTGTCATCTTACTGGAACAGGTCTATCGCGCATTTAAAATCAATCGGAACGAAGCATATCATAAATAGGAGAGATTATGATTTACAACTGTTATGAAGCAGAGGACCGGGCAATCATGCGAACTGCCGACCAGATGACTGCTGCAGCGCGGACGGCACCGAAAGCCTCGGGAACGGATCATTTATACTGTACCATCATCGATGGACCGGAAAAGGCGAAGCTGGCAGAGGCCATGCGCCATTACGGACAGGAGTGGGGTTATGATTTTATCCGCCGCGACGGCGATAATCTGGACTTTGCCCGCTGTGTGGTGATTCTGGGGATGATCGGTCAGCCGCTGGGATTGAGAGACTGCGGTTATTGCGGTCACGAAAGCTGTGCGGCCTGTGTCAAAGCAAAGAGCCGCTGTGCTCACAATGTGATCGACCTGGGTATCGCCGTGGGATCGGCGGTGTCGGTGGCTGCGGATAACCGCATTGATAACCGCGTCCTGTATTCTGCGGGAAGAGTGGCTGCGGAGATCGGGATGCTGCCGGAGGGCGTGGAAGTTGCCGTGGGAATTCCGCTGTCGGTAACATCAAAAAATGCATTTTTCGACCGCGGAAGCAGCGATAACGAAGATATGCTGCGCCGTGAAACAGCACGCCGGATGAAGGATATACCAGAACGTGCATAAATGCGAAAATATGCATATAAATCCTGCATAAAATCGAATAATATTCAGAAATAATTTAAAAATATGTATAAATACGCTTGATTTTCGTATAAGTCGGGTATATACTGAAGAAGTCACATACATAGTTAAAACAAAATTTGGAGGTTATTACAACATGTTAGAAACCATGATAAAACTGATCACGCAATACTGGTTTCTGTTTGCGAAGGGAACAGGGATGACCCTGCTGCTCTCTGCGATCACCGTATTCTTCAGCTCCATCATCGGATCGCTGTTCGCGATTGCGCGTATGTCCAATTGGAAAATCGGAAAAATCAGACCGCTGTCCGCTCTCGTGACAGGGTATGTCGAACTGATGCGCGGTACGCCGATGCTGGTTCAGCTGTATTTCTTCTATTTCTTCCTGCCGAAGCTGGTTCCGCAGCTGGATCTGGGAGCGTTCACCTGCATCGCCATCGCTTGTATCGTAAACAGCGTTGCGTATGTGGCTGAAATCATCAGAGCGGGGATCCAGGCTGTTGACAAGGGCCAGATGGAAGCTGCCAGAAGCTTGGGCCTGAATCAGAAACAGACCATGATCAAGATCATCATTCCTCAGGCCACCAAGAACGTATTACCGGCGCTGTGCAACGAATTCGTAACCGTTATCAAGGAAACATCCATCGCGTCCACCTTCTTCGTAGGTGAACTGATGACCCAGTACAAGACCATGACTGCGGCCCTGTACCTGACCATTGAACCTCTGCTGATCGTTGCAGCGATTTATTTCTTCCTGACCTTCACCTTATCCAAGGCGATCGCAGTATTCGAAAGGAGATTACAGAGCGGTGATTAAAGTAGTAGATTTACATAAAAGCTTCGGCGACCTTCACGTATT
>JAFUQN010000051.1 GCA_017472365.1 Bacillota bacterium | reverse complement strand
TGCAAAGACCTTTGTTTACTACATGTTCACCACCGCCCTGGCTGTTGTGATCGGTCTGGTTCTGGCCAACGCATTCTCCGGTTTCTTCACTCCTCTGCCTAGCGCAGAATTGGGTGCTCTGGAATACGAAGCTAAGACTTCTCCCAGCATCATGAGCGTTATCGTAGCTATCTTCCCGGATAACCTGGTAAAGCCCATGGTCAATGCAGACATGCTTCCGGTTATCGTGATCTCCATCCTGTTCGGTGCTGGTATTCTGGCCGCTGGTGAAAAAGGTGAAAAGATTGGTGAACTGGTTAACTGTATGCAGGAAGTTGTAATGAAAGTCATGATGATGATCATTCAGCTGACCCCCATCGGTGTATTCTGCTTAATGACCGACGTAGTTGCTGTTAACGGCGCTTCCGTCATCGGCCGTCTGGCTCTGGTCATCGGTGTAGCTTACCTGGCCTACATTCTCCATATCGTTCTTGTATATGGTTTCAGCGTAAAGTTCCTGATTGGCATGAACCCCATCACCTTCCTCAAGGGTATGGCTCCGGCGATGGTATGCGCATTTACCACCACATCTTCCGCTGCAACTCTGCCGCTGAACATGGAATGCTGTAACAAGCTGGGCGGTGAACCGGAAATCAGCTCCTTCGTACTGCCTCTGGGCGCTACCATCAACATGGACGGTACCGCAATTTATCAGGCAGTCGCTACCATCTTCATCGCATGCTGCTATTCCATTGAACTGACTCTGGCTGATATGGCCATGGTCGTTCTGACCGCTACCCTGGCTTCCATCGGTACTGCAGGTGTATCCGGTGCTGGTATGATCATGCTGGCCATGGTACTGACCACCATCGGCATCCCCGTAGAAGGTATCGCCATCATCGCCGGTGTAGACAAGATCTTCGACATGGGTCGTACCATGCTGAATATTACTGGCGACGCAACCTGCGCACTGTTCGTTTCCAAGCTGGAACAGAAGAAGAAGGCGAAGGCTGCATAACCACAAGATTCGCAAATTAGAATACATACACTCAAAAAGCTGTGAGCAGATGCTCACAGCTTTTCCTTTATCTCTTATATACGATTTCTCCGCCGATCACAGTCATAAGAGCTTTGATGTTCTTAATTTCTTTCACGGCACAGTTCATGTAATCCCGGTCGATCACCACGAAGTCGGCGTATTTTCCGGCCTCCAGCGAACCTAACTTGTCTTCTTCGAAACGGGCGTATGCCGAATCCAATGTGTAAGATTTCAGAACCTCGTAGCGGGTCAGTGCTTCCCAGGGATGCCAGCCACCCTGCGGTTCTTCATTGATTGTACATCTGCTGACACCGTAGTACATGTTTTCGTAAGGATTCAACACGTCCATGGGAAGGTCGGTCCCTGCAGCGATTTTCACTCCGGTATTCAGGATCTTTCTCCATGCATATGCCCCCATGGAACGTTCCTTTCCGACGCGCTTTTCAATCATATTCATGTCGGAGCTTAATTCCACGTACTGCATGGACGGGATGATTCCGCTGCCCTTCAGTCGTTCAAATTCCTCTTCACGAGCCACCATGAAATGTTCAATCAGGAAACGGTAATTCTTGTTTTCCGGATTAGCCGCCTCATGAGCATCCATAACCTGCTTCACAGCCGCATCGCCGATGGCATGGATGGATACCTGGAATCCGGCATCATGGGCCTTTTTGATTTCATTGATCATGAATTCACTGGAAGTACGCGGTCCACTGGTATGTCCGGGACGGTCGCTGTATTCTTCCGGAAGCCATGCGCTGCGGGCTCCCAGTGCACCGTCGGAGAACATCTTCACGCCGCGATGAGTTAAGCGGCCATCGTACAAACCGATTTTGGGACCGGTCTTATACATTTCTTCCAGTACCGGCCCCGGCTGAGTAAAGGTATACAGGCGGACCTTCATCTTTCCTTCACCGTACAGTTCGTCCAACGATTCCATCGTTTCTCTTACAGGAGCTTCATCAGCGATGGACATAACGCCCAGCGCCTTGTCACTGTAAGCCGTAACACCGTTTTCCAACATGTAATCCTGAATAATCAGGAACTTTCTTGCGATGGCTCTCTTATCCAGCTTCGGTACACAGGCACCCACAGCAGTTCCTGCCAGTTCCGTCAGATACCCGGTAGGTTCGCCAGCTCCATCCTTCAGAATCTCACTTCCCGCCGGAGCAACGCTGTCGCGGGTGATCCCCGCAATCTCCAGCGCCATGGAATTCGCCCAGTAAGCATGTCCGCAAACTCTCAGAAGTAAGACCGGATTGTCCGGAGATACGGTATCTAATTCCTGACGAGTAGGCATGGTAGTATCCACCCAGCCGGACTGGTTCCAGCCTAAACCCTGGATCCATTCGCCCGGTTCGCGTTTCTTCACGATTTCCGCCACCGCTTCCAATATTTCTTCCTTGGATTTGTCGAAACAGTTGACCATTTCATCCTTATCGAACATATCTGCTGCGATCAGTGTATGGATGTGGCTGTCGATAATCCCAGGGATCACGGTCTTTCCTTCCAGATTGATCACTTCGGTATCCGGTCCGGCCAGAGCCTGCACTTCCGCATTGGAACCCACGGTCAGGATCATCTGGCCGGCGGTTGCCAGGGCCTCTGCATGGAACTGATCATCATCCATGGTGTAAATATTACCGTTGATAAAAATTTTTTCTGCTAACATTTGTTTCACCTACTTTTGATATACCGTTTCTCCGCCAATGACGGTTCTCAGCACCTTGATGTCTTTGATTTCTTTCAACGGACATTCGAAATAGTCTCGATCGATAACGATGAAGTCCGCGTGTTTGCCAACTTCCAGAGAGCCGGTCCGCTTTTCTTCAAATCTGGCGTAAGCACCATCCAAAGTGTAAGCTTTCAGTGCTTCATATCGAGTCAGCGCCTGTTCCGGATAATAGCCACCCTTCGGCTCCTCGTGGATCGAACATCTGCTTACCGCAAAGTATAAAGATTCGAAGGGATTCATATTATCGATGGGATGGTCGCTTCCTGCGGCAATCACGCCTCCGGCGTTCAGGATTTTTCGCCATGCATAGGCGCCCTTGACACGCTCCTTCCCGATACGATCTTCCACCATATTCAGATCGGAGCTTAATTCCACAAACTGCATGGAGGTTACCATCTTCATACGCCCCATGCGCGCAAAGTCTTCTTCACGAACGATCATAAAGTGCTCAATTCTCATGCGGTCATCTCTGTCTTCCAACCCCAGTTTTTCGCAGGCATCCAACATTTGCTTCACAGCCGCATCACCAATGCAATGACAGGTGGTCTGGAATCCATGATCCTGAGCTCTCTTCAAATATCCGTACAGTTCATCATCAGCCAGGCGACCATTTCCACAGTGTCCGGGACGATCACAATAATCATCCAACAGCCATGCGCTGCGCGCTCCCAGTGCACCGTCGGCGAACAGCTTCTGACCGCGAATCGTAAGTCTATCATCCAGAAGTCCGATCTGCGGACCACGCGCATACGCTTCTTCCAGCTCTTCTCCCGGAACAACGTATAAATAAGAACGCACTTTTAATTTATCTTCTGCATGAAGTTCTTCCATGGCTTTTACCGTAATATTCAGTCTGGACTCATATACCGAATTCAGAACGCCCATATCAGAAGCCCCTACCATACCGAAGCTGACAAGTCGATCTTGAACCTTCAGTGTAATTCTCTTGATATCCTCTACGGTGTATTCCGGCATGATCCCTTGAACCCATTCACAAGCCGTATCGGTTAAAACACCAAGCAGCGTTCCATCCGGTTTTCTGACAAACTCACCACCCACCGGGTTTTGAATATCTTCGGTAATTCCCGCCTTTTCCATCGCTTTGGAATTCAGCCAATACGCATGTCCACAAGTACGGGCCAGCACCACATAGTGGTTCGGAGCCACCGAGTCCAGATCTTCTTTGGACGGGAACTGATTATCTTCCCACAATTCCTGGTTCCAGCCAAATCCACCGATAAATCCACCTTCCGGAATTTCTTCTGCTTTCGCTTTGACGAAAGCCAGGATGTCTTCTTTACTCTTCTTATCCGCATCCACTTCCTCCATGAGGACGCCTACTTGAATGGGATGAATGTGGTTTTCAATCAACCCAGGAAGAACTGTCTTTCCTTCCAAATCCACAACTTCCGTTCCCGGTCCAACCAGAGCCATAGCTCCTGCAGTATCTCCCACATAGATCAAGTCCTGTCCAGATACCGCCATCGCTTCTGCATAGGGCTTCTCATTGTTCACTGTGTAAATATTTCCGTTGATAAAAATGCGTTCTGCAACCATGATGTCCTCCTTATAATTTATCTTCTTCCATAAATCTCACATTAGGTCCATTGATTTCAAAGAATTCCTTTGAAGCCGCCTTTCCCAATTCATCGGGATATTTCTGCATATCTTTCATCAATTCGTCTTCGTCCACAGCCAGAACCTTACCGTCCTTCATGATGATCTTACCATCTACTACAGAGAGGCGAACTTCATTACCTCTTGCGCTATAGACCAGGTTCGGTACGATGTTTCTCATCGGATAAGTAAAGACCGGCTGCATGGATGGTACATTCAAATCCACCGCAATGAAGTCCGCCTGTTTTCCTGGTTCTAAAGAACCTGTAATATCACCCAGCCCAATCGCTCTGGCCCCTTCGATCGTAGCCATGCGAAGCGCTCTCCAGGCCGGCATGATTTCCGGATCCTGATAACGGATTTTATTCATCATTGTGATATTTTTCATTTCATTGAACATATTGTGGCAATTGTTTCCTGCTGCCTGATCAGAACCAAGCGCCACATTTCCGCCAGCTTTCTGGAAGGCCAAACTGGGACAAACGAGCCCATCTACCAAGCCAATGCATCCGGGATTCACAGCCATGGATGCTCCATGACGGGCAATCGTCATCGCTTCTTCATCGGTACAATCGGTCAAATGTACCGCAATCAAATCTTGATCCAAATATCCCAAATCTTCCAGGAACTTTGTAGGGCGCTTCCCATAACGTCGCATGATCTGATCCGTTTCTCGATCGCCCTGCTGTACGTGCAGATGGATCTTCGTCTTCCGTTCTTTCGCCGCTTTTTGGATCTTCAGAAGCAACTCTGCGCTGACGAAGTCGGCTGCCTGAGGGCCGAACAGAATCTTGATTCGGCCATTGGCCTTATTATGCCAGCGATCAAAGAGATCCAAATTTCGTTGGAATTCTTCTGTTCCCAATGCATCATTGAATTCATACAACTCGCCAGGCTGATAGGTTTTCTTCAAGGCATCTCTCACCATGCAGGTCAAATTTCCTCGAACCCCTACCTTTTCAATAAACTGACATACGTCGTCCATATAGGTATTGTAATCCCCCAGTGTAGTGGTCCCTGCCTTAATGGATTCCAGTAAAGCAACCTTAGCACCAGCATCCACAGATTCTCTCGTTTCAATATTATTAAAAGGCTGAATTCCATACATCATCCAACCATTGGCATCCTGTGCCAATCCGCGGAAAATGTTATAACAGCTGTGCATATGACCATCGATTAAACCCGGTAGAATCACATGGTGATCCATGTCTAAAATCTCGTCTGCTTTGTAGTCTTCGATCTGTTCCAGCGGAACAAATTCTTCGATCTTCCCACCGTTGACGATCATCGCCACACCGGATTTATATCCAACACCTTCACCCTGCATCGTATAAAAATGAGGTGCCTTCACAAGCATATCTACACGTTTCATTCGATCATCCCTCTCTTTTTCAGTTCTTCCTCTACCTGTTTCAAAGTTGCTTTCGAAATCCACTCTTCGGCATAACCACAGTCGACACAAATATATCGACCTACCGGAAAAGCAGATAATGTAGTCAGGCCAATCTGAATATTATTTCCTGAGCCATAAGATCCTACATTTCCCGGTATACAAACCACCCGCTCACTTCCACACTTCACACACTTCTTAGAATCTCTCATCTTTCTCCCCTCCAAATATGCAGAAAAAGGGCGCGCGCAGCGCCCTTTTATGTTGTTATTACAGTTTATCCTGCTCCATATAGACCGCGTTAGTCCCATGAATTTCAAAGAATTCCTTGGCAGCGTTCTGACCCAGAACCGGCGGGTACTGAGCCACATCAGCGATCAGTTCCGCTTCGTCCACAGCCAGTACCTTCTGATCCTTCATGATGATCTTACCGTTGACCACGGACAGAGCCACTTCATGACCTCTTGCGGAGTATACCAGATTCGGTACGATATTGCGCATGGGATAGGTGTAAACCGGCTGCATGGACGGTACGTTCAGATCCACGGCGATGAAGTCTGCCTGCTTTCCAGGTTCCAGAGAACCAACGATGTCGTCCACACCGATGGCCTTGGCGCCTTCAATGGTAGCCATACGCAGAGCCTTCCAGGCCGGCATGATTTCCGGGTTCTGGAACTTGATCTTATTGAACAGACAAACGTTCTTCATTTCATGAATGATGTTGTGGCAGTTATTTCCGGGAGCCTGGTCCGAACCCAGTGCGCAATAGCCTCCTGCGTTCTGGAAGGCCACAGACGGACATACGATACCGTCAATGATACCGATGGAAGCCGGGTTAACGATCATGGTCGCACCACTCTTGGCGATCACAGCAGCTTCATCATCATTACAGTCAGTCAAATGAACTGCAATCAGTGATTCATCCAGATAACCCAGTTCCTTCAGGAAGGCAGTGGGTCTCTTACCGTAGCGCTTTACGATCTGATAGGTTTCGCGGTCGCCCTGCTGTACGTGAACGTGGAGCTTGGTCTTGCGTTCCTTGACCACCTTCTGACACTTCAGAAGCAGTTCCGGGCTGGCAAAGTCTGCACCCTGCGGGCCGAACAGGATTCGGATTCTTCCGTCGCCTTTGTTATGCCACTTATCATATAAGCGAATGTTTTCCTGTAGGAACCGTTCACCCATATCATCGTCAAATTCATACAGTTCGCCGGGCTTGTAAACCTTCAACTTAGCCGCACGGATCATATAAGCCAGGTTCCCTCTGGCCCCAACTTTATCGATAAACGCAGCCGCCTCATCAATGGTTCTGTGATAGTCACCCAACGTGGTGGTACCGGCCTTGATCGCTTCCACGATGGCCAGTTTCATACCGGCTTCCATGGCTTCCGGAGTACCCACGTTGGCAAAGGGCTGAAGTCCGTACATCATCCACATATTCACGTCCTGAGCCAGACCTCTGAAAATATTATCGGATGTATGCATATGCGCATCGATAAAGCCCGGGAAAATCGCATGGTGATCCATGTCCAGAACTTCATCAGCCTTGTAATCGCCGATCTGATCCAGCGGAACGAACTCTTCGATCTTACCGCCGTTGACGATCATGGCTACACCGTCTTTATATCCTACGCCATCTCCCTGCATCGTATAAAAATGGGGAGCCTTTACGATCATATCTACGTGCTTCATTTTGTCCTCCTACAGCTTATCTTCTCTCATGTACTGCGCGTTGGTTCCGTTGATTTCAAAGAATTCCTTCGCAGCTCTCTGGCCGATGCCTTCTACATACTGAGCAGCATCAGCGATGAGTTCCTGTTCATCCACGGCCAGAACCTTCTGATCCTTCATGATGACCTTACCGTTGACCACAGACAGAGCCACTTCGGAACCTCTTGCGGAGTAAACCAGATTCGGAACGATGTTTCTCATGGGGTATGTGAAGACCGGCTGCATGGACGGTACGTTCAGATTGATGGCGATGAAGTCAGCCTGCTTCCCCGGTTCCAGAGAACCGACAACGTCGTCCACACCGATGGCCCTGGCACCTTCAATGGTAGCCATTCTCAAAGCCTTCCAGGCCGGCATGATTTCCGGGTTCTGGAACTTGATCTTGTTGAACAGAGCCACATTCTTCATTTCATGGATGATGTTGTGGCAGTTGTTTCCGGGAGCCTGGTCGGAACCCAGTGCACAATAGCCGCCCGCGTTCTGGAACGCGATGGACGGACATACGATACCGTCGATGATACCGATGGAAGCCGGATTTACGATCATGGAAGCGCCGCACTTTGCGATTGTCTGAGCTTCTTCATCGGTACAGTCGGTCAGATGAACCGCGATTAAAGTCTCATCAAGATAACCCAGATCCTTCAGGAATTCCGTCGGTCTCTTACCGTATCTCTGTACGATCTGGTACGTTTCGCGGTCCCCCTGCTGTACATGCACATGAAGCTTTGTATTGCGTTCCTTGGCAACTTTCTGACACTTCAGAAGCAGTTCCGGGCTGGCAAAGTCAGCACCCTGCGGTCCGAACAGAATTCGGATACGGCCATCGCCTTTTTTATGCCACTTGTCGTATAATTCAATATTTCTCTTCAGGTCTTCTTCGCCCATATCGTCGTCGAATTCATATAATTCTCCGGGCTTATAGACCTTTCTCTTCGCCGCGCGAATGTTCTGGGCGATATTCCCTCTGGCACCGATCTTATCGATGAAAGTACATACGCCATCCATATTGGCATCGTAATCGCCCAGCGTGGTGGTACCAGCCTTAATGGCTTCAATGATGGCCATTTTACTTCCGGCTTCTTCTTCGTCTCTGGTGACTACGTTGTGGAACGGCTGTAAACCGTACATCATCCAGAAGTTCACGTCCTGAGCCAGACCACGGAGAATGTTGTAAGAAGTATGCATATGCGCGTCAATGAGACCGGGGAAAATCGCATGATGATCCATATCCAGAACTTCGTCAGCCTGATAATCTCCGATTTGATCCAGCGGGACAAAATCTTCAATCTTACCGCCATTAACGACCATGGCTACCCCGTCTTTATAGCCTACACCTTCACCCTGCATCGTGTAAAAATGAGGAGCTTTTACAATCATATCTACATGTTTCATACTGTTCACCTGTCCTTGAATTTCAAAAAATATAAAGGAGTTGTGCAACATTCTGCACAACTCCAATGTACCAAATTTGACCCGATTATACAATTGATTTTCTGAAAATTTTGTAAAAAGAAAATTAATGAACCTCATTACATTTCTTTGATTTTATACTTATTCAATTTGTAATTCAGTGCCTGTTTGGAAATACCCAGTTGATCTGCCGCCGTTTTCGCATTGACCGAACTCTCGAGGGCCTCCAGGATCAGCTTTTTCTCGTACGCCTCCAGCACTTCCACCAGGGAATAGGAATTGCCGGACGGAAGAACGGATAATCTACGCTTTTCCGCAGTTTCTTTCTTCATGAGCTCCGCCTTCCACGTGATCCCATGTTTTTCGATCTTGTAATGAAGCCTTTGCTTTGACACGTTCAGGATTTCTGCAGCACGCGTCACATTCCTGGAACCATGAAGCGCATGTAAAATCATCTGGCGTTCACACAGTTCAAGCTTCTCCGTCAGTGTCTTAGCTTCATGATCCTCATTCAAAAAACCGAACGAAAAAAACAGCGAATCCATACTCAGAATAGTCATGTATTCACCTCCGCAATGATGCTCTCTCACATGTATTCTACCGTTCCCGTGTAAAAATTTCAATAAGTTCCAAAAGGCTGGCAAAATCGTCAGAATTAAAAAAGCCGAAAGCATTTCACCTTCGGCATCTTTTTTGTATGTGATTACGCCTCATCCAGCGTCAATATTGTCCGCAGCAGGACGTTTGCCCCGTTTATGATATCCTCGGGCTTGGAGTATTCCTCAGCACGATGGCTGATCCCGTCTTTGCTGGGAATAAAAATCATTCCGCCCGGCATCAACCTGCCCATGTTCATCATGTCATGACCGGCTCCGGAGTACAGCTTCATGTGGCTCAATTCCAGTCCGTCACAGGCAGTTTCCATCGCATCGATCACTCTGGCGTCGCAGGGTACGTTTTTCTGCTCCAGGATCTTAGTCAGCGTCAGGCCGCGTTCCGCATAATCCCTCTGCAGCTCCTCAGCCAGACGGTACATTCCTTCCATTTCCCGATCTCTCAATTCGATGATGAATTCCACGGTTCCGGGGATCACATTGGCCGCCCCGGGGCTGATATTCAGCACGCCCACAGTACCTACCATGGTATTCCCCGTCGATCTGACCCGTTCCAGAAGATCTGTGATCACGGCACAGGATTTTTCCAGTGCATCGTCTCTCAGACGCATGGGCGTCGTTCCTGCGTGATTCGCAAATCCGGTCATCACCGCCTTATAGCGGACGATACCAACGATACCGCCCACAACACCGATCTGCGTTCCGGACAGCTCCAGGTTCTGACTCTGTTCGATATGAACTTCCATAAAACATTCATATCTCGACGGATCGATCCGGGAACGTTCCACATCTTCTATGGTCAGTCCGTGCATTTTCATGTTGGCAAGATCTGCATTGTCCGGCATATGGCCCGTGGCACATCGGCTTCCAAACAGTCCCCCGATCACATTTCCTTCTTCTTCAATGAAGGAAATCACCTGCAGCGAATGACGAGGGATATAGTTATATTCCTTCAGCGTACGGACACATTCCACGGCCGATAATACGCCCACAGGGCCGTCGTAGATCCCGCCGCCGGGGACAGAGTCCAAATGCGATCCAAAAGCGATGATTTTCGCATTTTCGTCGCTGCCGCGAAGGATTCCGTACACGTTTCCCACTGCATCTTCCGTCACCGACAATCCGGCATCTTCCATCAGACCTTTCACATATTCGGTTCCTTTAAAAAAGTCGGGAGAATAACTCATCCGGGTCATTCCCTTTCCTTCTTCAAATCCAATGGTTCCCAGATGGTACATCTGTTCCATCAGCCGTGTTCCGTTGATTTTCATGATTTCATTCCAATTCTTTCTTTGATTTCTCTGATCAGCTGAGAGCAGATTTCCTCTTCAGGAATGGTACGAAGGATCTCGCCCTTCTGGATCAGAACGCCCTTTCCGTCACCGCCGGCCACCCCCAGATCTGCTTCTCTCGCTTCGCCGGGTCCGTTCACAGCACATCCCATGACGGCAACCGTCATCCGCGGAATATGGTTTTCTTCCATATAGGTCTCAATAGGCGCCAGTTCTCGTTCGATCTGGGAAGTGATGGCGTCCAGATCCACTCTGGTACGACCACAGGTGGGGCAGGATACCAGGTTGATTCCGCTGTTCCTTAAACCGATAGCACTGAGTATTTCCTTGGCAAAGATGACTTCATTCACCGGATCTCCCGTCAGAGAAACGCGGATCGTATCACCGATTCCGGAAAGCAGCAGAGAACCGATCCCGATGGCAGATTTCACCTTACCGCGGTTTACCGTTCCGGCTTCTGTAATTCCCACGTGAAGCGGATAGTCCAGCTGATCTGCAACGATTCTGTACGCCTTATCGTTCAAGGCAACGTCGGACGACTTCAAAGAAACGACAATATCATTGAAATCCAGACTTTCTACATAATGCACCATATTGACAGCACTTTCCGCCAGAGCTTCTGCCGTAACCCCGCCGTACTTTTCCACAAGGTTCTTTTCGAGAGAACCGGAATTGACGCCCACACGAATCGGGATCTGCCGTTCCTTCGCCTCCTTCAGGACAGCTCTGACACGGTCTTCCGAACCGATATTTCCCGGGTTGATGCGAACCTTATCCGCTCCTTGTTTCATGGCCTCGATGGCCAGACGGTAATCAAAGTGAATATCAGCAACCAACGGAACATTGACCCGCTTCTTGATGATGCCGAAGGCGCTTGCCGCCTCCATATCAGGAATCGCCAGGCGGACGATCTGACATCCGGCATCCGTCAGACGTGCGATCTGTTCTACAGTAGCGTCCACATTTCTTGTATCGGTATTTGTCATGGACTGGATCGACACCGGAGCACCGCCGCCCATGGCGACATCACCCACCATGACTTTCTTGGAAATCCTGCTCATTCTCTTCTCCTTACACACTTACATTCTCAACGGATCAACCCACCAGACGTCCCACATCCTGAAGCAGAACGTAGGCCATCAGCGCCAGCAGAAGCATCATGCCCGCAAAGTGGATCTTTCCCTCCAGTTCCTCACTGACCGCTTTTCCGGTGATTCCATTGATCACAATAAATAACAGCCGTCCGCCGTCCAAGGCCGGGAAAGGCAACATATTCATGATTCCCAGGTTCAGACTGATCAGCGCCGCCAGGTTTGCAACATAAACAAAACCGTACTGCGCCTGCTGGCCGATGGCACTGACAATCCCCACCGGTCCGGTCAGCTCATTGACAGAACTCTTCCCCGTAAACAACTGGCCGATAAAACCGAGCATCGATTTTCCCATATCTACCGTTGCCACCGTTCCGTAGTGGATGGCCGTCAGCGGATTATGGCTGATGGCGGCTTCAATTCCGATCACCGGAAGTCCGTCCTCACCCCGTTCCACAGGAATCGAAGCGTACACTTTCGTTCCATCACGCTTTACCACCAGATCTACCGTATCATCGCTCATCTGGATCAGAGTCCGCACTTCAACAAAGAAGTTCACCTTTTCCCCATTGACTTCGATGATTTCGTCCCCGGGACGGATCCCCGCCTGATACGCCGGTTTTCCCTCAGTAACATCATGCAGTTCCGGAACCGCCACGCCGTAGAAACCTGCGATTGCCGAAAGAATCGCCACCGCCAGAAGAACGTTCATCAAAGCTCCCGCAACGATGATCAGCGCCCGTGCCCAGACGGGTTTACGATTAAAAGCACGTTCATTTTCCGACTCCTCGTCCTCACCCTCCATGCTGCAGAAGCCGCCGATGGGTAATAAACGGACGGAGTACAGGGTTTCTTTTCCCTGATGTTTCCAAAGCAGCGGTCCCATTCCCAGAGACAGTTCGTTGACCTGGACTCCTGTGAATTTTGCTGCGAAGAAATGACCCAGCTCGTGAACCATAATCAACACGCAGAAAACCGCCACTGCATAAATTGCTGTAATAAATCCCATAGATTTACCCCTTATCTGTTCTCATTATAATTCCGCAGCCGCCCTTCTGGCTTCGCGGTCGATTTCCAAAATTTCATCCAACGTCGGATTCGCCACCCCCACATGCGTTTCCAGCGCTGCTTCGATGCCTCTGGGAATATCCAGATAGCTGATTTTGTCCTCCAGGAATTTCTGAACCAGAACTTCGTTCACCGCGTTCAGTACCACCGGATAACTTCCTCCCGCCTTGATGGCTTCGAACGCCAGTTTCAGGCAACGGAACGTTTCCATATCCGGTTTGTGGAAGTGCAGCGTTCCCAGCTCAAAGAAATCCACTTCCCCACTGGCATTTTCCCAGCGGCTGGGATACGTAAACGCGTAGGCAATGGGAATTCTCATATCAGGAACACCCAACTGTGCCATGATGGAATGGTCCTTGTACTGGACCATGGAGTGGATGATACTTTCCGGATGGACCACCACCTGGATCTGTTCCGGTTCCACATCGAACAGCCACTTAGCTTCAATAACTTCCAACCCCTTATTCATCAGCGTAGAAGAATCGATGGTAATTTTACTGCCCATGACCCAGCGCGGATGATTCAGCGCCTGTGCCAGAGTAACGCCCTCCAGCTGTTCCAAGGTATATCCGCGGAAGGGACCGCCGGATGCCGTCAATAAAATTTTATCCAGTTCCTTAGCATCATTGCCCTGTAAACACTGGAAAATCGCGCTGTGTTCACTGTCCACAGGCAGCATCTTCACACCGGTTTCTTTTACAGCGTTCATGATGACACTTCCCCCGGCAACCAGCGTTTCTTTATTGGCCAGCGCAATGTCTTTTCCAGCGCGGATGGCTTTGTAGGTGGGTACGAGACCCATCATCCCCATCAAAGAATTCAGAACCATATCCGCATCGGTTTCGGCCGCCGCAGTGATGATTCCGTCCATACCGTACAGAAATTCAATCTCCGGAAATTCCGTTTTTAATTCAGCTGCATCCTCTTCCTTTGCGGTGACCGCCAGCTTCGGACGATAGATTTTCAGCTGTTCACGAAACCGACCAATGTTCGATCCGCAGGTGAGCGCTTCCACGGAAAAATCTCCGGGACGCTGGCTAACCACATCCAAGGCCTGAGTCCCAATGGAACCGGTAGAACCTAAAATTGCAATTTTCTTCATGATCTTCCTCCCTTATGCCAGAACGAAGATGATATAGTAATAAATCAGAGGTGCGGTGAACAGAACGCTGTCAAAGCGATCCAAAATTCCACCGTGACCCGGAATCAGATGACCGTAGTCCTTGATTCCCATTTTTCACTTAAAGATGGACGCTGTCAAATCGCCGAACTGAGAAATCACAGCTCCCAGCGCACCCATGATCATGCAGTGGATCATGATCTCCGGCATGATAAAATAGCCGAACAATCCGGATACCAGCATCGTTCCCAGCGTTCCTCCGACGGAACCTTCGATGGTCTTCTTCGGGCTGATCTTCGGGCAAAGCTTATGCTTACCAAAGAAATAGCCGCTGAAATATGCCATGATATCGGTCACAAATGCAGTGATCAAAACCAGCCATACCAGCAGATGATATGCGGACTGGTCGATCAGGACCACGTGATATGAGAAAAATACCACGTACAAGATCCCCGTCATGGTCGCCATCCCATCTTCCAACTTCCGTTCATCGATCTTGAACAGATATAACATGCTGGCCAGAACGACACCAAAAACCCACAATACATGCCATTTGAAGTTCTCTGCGTAGATCCCGCTGGCCCCGGTGAGCAGATTGATTCCGTAAAGGCAGATCACTGCCGCTGCACCGATGGGATAACAGGGATGCACATCCATAGCCCTGAAGCCGTTATAAAATTCCTTCAGTCCCACGATGCCCACCAGCATCGCCGCGATCATCAGCGGGTATCCGCCGAAAACCACAATCAATAACAGTGGTACCATAACCAGACCGGAAATCACTCTCGTTTTCATTGTCGAAAACTCCTTCCTCACGAAGCCAAACCCTCTCCGTGATCCTGTATTTATACGCCGCCGTAACGACGTTTTCTTCCCTGAAACTCTGCGATGCAGCGCTCGTATTCTTCCGGAGTGAAGTCCGGCCAGAGAACGTCTGTAAACACGAACTCACTGTAAGCGCTCTGCCATAAGAGGAAATTGGATAAACGAAGCTCACCGCTGGTACGAATGATCACTTCCGGATCTACCATTCCTCCTGTATATAATCCGGCTCCCAGCATATCCTCCGTCAGTTCCTCAGGATCCAGCTTTCCGTCGCGGACGTCAGCCGCCAGACGGCGTACAGAGCGCATGATTTCATCGCGGCCGCCGTAATTCAACGCGATATTGAAGACGAGGCCGGTATTATTCTTCGTCTTATTCAATGCGGTCTCAAGCGCATCGATGGAAGCCTTCGGAAGTTTGGAATAATCCCCGAAGATATTGACCTTTACGTTGTTGGCGTGAAGTTCATCCAGCTCCCGTTCCATATATACGATCAGCAGTTTAAAAATACCGCTGACTTCTTCAATGGGACGCTTCCAGTTTTCCGTGGAAAACGCATAGACGGTCAGATATTTGACTCCCAAAACATCGGAACGCTTTACGATCTCTTTTAACGCTTCCATTCCGGCGTTGTGACCAAAGAGACGCGGCTTTCCGCGGAGCTTCGCCCAACGTCCGTTTCCATCCATAACGATGGCCACATGCTGGGGGATCCGTTCCCGATCCAGCTGATACGTTGCATTGTTTTCCATTATTTATACTCCTGAACTATTTTTCATACAAAACAGGTCGGGCAGAGCCCGACCTTATTCATCGTAAGAATCCGTCACTCTGCAGGCAGTCAGGACCCAGGTCTCTCCCTGTATTTCCTGTCTGATGACCCGCAGCGGTCCTTCTACCGGCTGTCTGACCGTGGGCGTGGTGATCTCAAACCGGAAGTCCTTTCCCTGCTCACGCAGCAGTGCTTCCGCTTCTTCGGCTCTCCATCCCAGCAGATTCAGCGCCTTTGTTGTAATTGTATCCACGATCGATTAAATCTCCATCAGTTCCTTTTCCTTTTGGACAACGATTTCATCGATTTCCTTCATGGCCTTGTCAGTAACCTTCTGAACATCGTCCAGTTCAGCCTTCAGATCGTCTTCAGTCAGTTCGCCGGCCTTTTCAGCCTTCTTCAGATGATCGTTAGCGTCTCTTCTTTCGTTGCGGACAGCAACCTTCGCTTCTTCACCCATCTTCTTGATGACCTTGGTCAGTTCTTTTCTTCTTTCTTCAGTTACCTGAGGAACAACCAGACGTACGACCTTACCATCGTTGGTGGGGTGAATACCCAGGTTGGAAATATTGATCGCCTTTTCAATATCGGAAATGCATTTGGGATCGAACGGTGCGATCATCAGTGTTCTGGGATCCGGTACGGAGATGTTTGCCAGCTGCTTCAGCGGTGTATCAACGCCCCAATAAGGAACGACGATCTGGTCCAGTAAAGCTGCATTTGCTCTTCCTGCTCTTACAGTATTCAGTTCGGTCTTCAGAACAGAAATGGTCTTACCGATTTTGTCCTTTAAAGTATCCTGAGTGCTCATAAAATTTCCTCCTAAAATTGCAATAGTTTTTATTAGATCGCTCGGTGTCTGAACAAGACACTATTCGATGATCGTACCGATTTCTTCGCCATAAGCGGCCTTGATCACATTTTCCGGTTCGTTGAGACCGAATACGTGGATCGGAATGTGATTATCCATACACAGGGCAGCTGCGGTGGAGTCCATAACGCCCAGACCCATTTCCAGCAGATCTCCATGAGTCAGCTTGGAGAACTTCTTTGCGTTGGGGTTTTCGTTGGGGTCAGAATCGTAAACAGCATCGACCTTCTTCGCCAGCAGGATCACGTCAGCTTCAATTTCAGCTGCTCTCAGTGCTGCGGTGGTATCAGTGGAGAAGAAGGGATTTCCGGTACCTGCACCGAAAATGACTACATATCCCTTTTCCAGGTGATGCATTGCTCTTCTTCTGATGTAAGGTTCTGCCACTTCTCTCATTTCGATGGCGGTCTGTACTCGTGTGGGAATACCCATATTTTCAAATGCAGACTGGAGCGCCAGAGAGTTAATTACAGTCGCCAGCATTCCCATGTAGTCAGCAGTTGCTCTGTCCATAGCCTTACTGGTACGGCCTCTCCAGAAGTTACCTCCGCCAACAACGACAGCCACTTCCACGCCGATTTCTCTCAGACCCTTGACCTGAGCAGCCACCTGATTCAACATATCATCATCCAGCCCGACCTTCTTTTCTCCGGCCAGAGCTTCACCGCTGATTTTCAGCAGCACGCGCTTGTATTTCGGTTCCATTGGTTCTGCACCTTCCATTCTTACGTTTTCTTACACTGTTTAAATAACGGAACTTAATTCTAAACATAGTTAATAAAGGGACACATTTTTGTGTCCCCTCATTATAGCATATTCACCTATCCTTTGTTAAGACGGTAATTCAAATATATTTCTCATACGCGTTCCATTTCCTTCAGCGCATGATATGCAGCGATGACTTCTTCTTTCGTGGCCAGCGTGGTGGAAAACGCCGTGGCACTTCCGCAGGCTGCCCCGACACGAAGAGCCGTCATGTAATCGCCGCTGTACTGATATCCTGCCAAAAATCCGGCAACCATCGAATCGCCCGCACCGACGGACATCTTCAGCGTCCCTTCCGGAACGCCGATACGGTGAAACTTTCCGCTCTCGTCCAGCAACAATGCGCCTTCTCCGCCGAGAGACACCAAAACGTTTCTGGCTCCCTGGGCCTGAAGTTCCTTGCCAGAACGCATAATTTCCCTGGTTCTCCCCAGAACCTTTCCCACCAGTCCTTCCAGTTCAGCTCGGTTGGGCTTGATCAGAAACGGACGATGGACAAGAACGTTGCGCATCAGTTCCCCTGCCGCGTCTACCGCAACAAGTGCTCCGGTCCGTTTCAGTCGATCCATGATCCTCGCATAAACGTCGCTTTTCACCGATGCAGGAACGCTCCCGGCAAGCACGACCGCATCGCGGTCGGTTGCCCGATCCAGCTTCTGCATCAAAAGTTCGATGTATTCCTCTGGAATATCGGGACCGCTTCCGTTGACTTCGGTCTCGTACTTTCCGCGGACTTTTACATTGATCCGGGTATTTCCCTGGGGAAGACGGATAAAGTCAGTGGGAATTCCCCGCTCTCTCAGTCCCTTTTCCACCAGTTCTCCGGTATCGCCTGCGACGAATCCCAAAGCCGTTGTTTCGACTCCGAGATTAGTCAGAACGGTCGAGACGTTGATACCCTTTCCACCCAGAAAAACGTCCTCACGCTGCGATCGGTTCGTTTTCCCCACCTTCAATTCGCTCACATAGACGACATAGTCGATGGCCGTGTTGAAAGTAACGGTATAAATCATCCCTGACTTACCTCCTTGATCGTGGTATGTTCGCGATAAACGTCGTCCGCCAGCTTATCCGTAATGATCGTAGCGCCGGACAGCGGTGCCACCGTCACGGAAGAAACTTTTCCGAATTTCGTGTGGTCTGCCAGAATATATGTGATGTAGGAATGTTCCATGGCAGTCGCCTTGGTCATGGCTTCTTCCGGATCGGGTGTCGTAAATCCCGCACGGACAGAAACGCCGTTCATTCCCAAAAATGCCTTTGTGAAATTATAGCGGCTCATGGATTCCACCGCCTGACTTCCCATGATGGCTTCTGTGCCTGCCTTCAGTTGTCCGCCGATGACAAAGACTCTCAATCCTTTTTCCATCAGACGTCTGGCCAAATCAATCCCAGTGGTCACATAGACCGCACTGGTCGTATTGATATAATCTGCCATGTAAATGGTTGTGGTCCCGGCATCGAGGAAGACAAAATCGTCTTCTTCGATCTGCGCCGCAGCAAACGCCGCAATGCGCTTCTTTTCTTCCACGTTCATCTGGGACTTGGTGGAAACGTCACGTTCCCCCATAACAAATGTATTATCAAGGATCGTAGCACCTCCATGGACCTTGATCAGTTTTCCCTGTTTATGAAGCAGGTTCAGATCGCGGCGCACGGTAGCCTCCGATGCCCCTGTAATTTCAGAGCATTCTGCCACTGTTGCTGTTCTCTTTTCCTTCAACAGCTGTAAAATCATCGAAAATCTTTCTTCTGCCAGCAAATGGATCCCTCCTTTTTCACTCATGTTCTTATACTATACCACCATTTTTGTGCATGTTCAATCATTTTTAATCAATTCATACACTGTTTTTGCAAATCAATCATCGAATATGCACATTTTCTGTGTTATAATGACATTATCTATCCGAAAGGAGTTATCTCATGAACGACAAAAATATCAAACAATGGCTGGGCTATGCCCTTCGAAATAAAGAAACGATCCTTCGTTATTTGGACAATTTCCGCCCGGAGGATCTGGAAAACGGCTTGTTATCGATTCCTGAATCACTCATCAACGACCAGCTCCGTCCCACTATTTTAGGTGCTGCTTCTCCGTGGATCAGCAGCTATAACCTGAACTTTTCCAATAATATGATATTCGCTGATGCTGTAATCAATGTAAAACAGGCAGGCCCCGTCCGCGCCATGCTGATGCTGTCTGTGGAAGAATTCACATTCCGTCCCGACCGTCACCGGATCTCCTTCCAATACCGCGAAGACATCCGTTCCCAGGGAAATCCTGCCCAGGCCATGATGTTGAAAATGTTCGGCGGTGGAAACGGCTTCCTGGCGAAGCTGACCTCCATGGCCGGAAATAAAATGCCAGGGATCACCGCCGATGGCCGGATCCTCACCATCGATCTGGATCACTATCTGGCAACCACCGGCTCTGCGAGCCGGGTTGCTTCCGCGCTGGACCATCTGTCCCTTCGCTACGTGGCCGCCGGCGATGGGTATCTGAAATTACAATTTACATTCTTATAAACCGATACGTTCAAAAAACGGAGCAGGCCCCGATGATACACTGTCATCGAAGCCCGCTCCGTTTTGTATTTAAAGTAGAAATCTTCTGTTACCAGTTTGGTCGAATTCCCGATACAACTAAGGTAAAGGATCCGGTATTTCCATTGTGTGTTACAGTGAAGGGATATCTTCCCGCCTTGTGGTGGTGATACACCAACAGCGTTCCATCGGACTGGATCTTATATTCCAAACCTTCGAAACCGGTCACGGTGTAATCTGTTACCTGCTGACCGTTATACATGATGTCAAATACATGATATTCGCCGAAGTTATCCCCGAATCTAGCTCCATTTTCATAGTATTGACCGCGCTGACGCAAGGACACACCCGGTATTTTATAGCTGTCACCGCTGTATCCATACCAATGCATATTGGTAGTCTTATAGATCTTCCCGCCTTCAACGGTGCCATCTTCGTTCTCATGTTCCCAGTATCCAGCGAAAAACTCAATGGTCAGAGTGGCTTCTCCTGCACCTGTTGTTGTGATTGAAAGCACACCGTTACTGCCTTTCTTTACTGTGCAGACTTTACTGTTTTCACTTTTAGCCACCTTAAGGTCCTTCACCTGCTCTCCGTCGTACCACAGAGTCGCGGTATAAGTCTTTCCTACCTTCCCCTGGAAAACGCGGACATCTTCATCGCCGGTTTCCTGGATTTTCAATGTGGCAATCCCTTCCGGGATCACCGGTTTCAGAGGTGCTTCCACCTTAGGCTCTTCTACTTCCAGTTCTTCCGGCTGTTCTTCTTCCGGTTCTTCCGCTTCCGCTGCAGCCAGATTCTGACGAATCATGGTGATCAACGCCATATTCTTTCCCACCACAGGCTTGTCCAGTGCATCTTCGGAAATGATAGCAATGTCTCCGCGCAGGAAGGTCTTGTTGTTTTCGTTATATCTTCCGTCGGTGATCCCCAGCTGGTCGGACAGTTCCCAGGCTTTTCTCCAATCGAAATCTTTACCAGCTTCGTATCCCAGAGCTTTCAAAACAAAAGTCAAATACTGTTCAGCGGTCACGGGATCATTTCCACCGAAGGTAGGCTGCGTTGTAGAATTCCCAGCTGTCAAACCGTTAGCATAAGCATAGCCAACAAAAGGCTTTGCCCAGTTAGCCACGTCGGTAAAGGGCATTTCCCAGGTTCCGTTGATGGCTTCCGTTTCTTTCCCCAGCAGCTTCACCAGCATGGTGATTGCCTGGCTTCGGGTGGGGATCCCTTCCAGATTGTAGATCGGCGTTCCGTCCGGGTTGGTCCCGGTTCCGGCAAACAGCCCCAGCTTGTTCAAAGAATCTGCAGCTTTCTTCGCTTCATCCTCTGCACCAAAGGCCATGGGAGCCAGCGAAAACAGCATCGCCAAAATTAACACCATTGATAACAATTTCTTCACGATCACACCTCCAAACATGCATTCTCTTTGAGTTCATCATACTCCCCGCTTGTGCGAAAAGCAACGAGATAAATTGAAAATTCAAAATCACGGGAGTATAATAAAACTAGAGTATAGTTTGTGTTAAGATTAATGAATGGAGGTTCGACCATGCTATTTGAAGAAAATCTATTCAACGAAACTATCGAATGTCGTCCAGCTGTGATTCCCGCAATTAACGAAGAAATCAATATTTTCAGCCACGGTGACCGAATCTTCGGCCGCGTCCTCGTACCGAAAGCAAAAAATGAAAATGACCGCTTTCCTGCGGTCGTATTTCTCCACGGCTATCCCGGTACAGAAGCCAATTTAGACATCGTCCATGCCTTCCGCAGAGCCGGTGTCTGCGCGGTCCACTTCTACTATCGCGGTGTCTGGGGAAGCCACGGCTATTACAAGTTCAGCCATCTTTACGAAGATGCGGAATGTGTTCTGAATCACCTGCGCGAAAACGCAGATCAACTGAAAATCGATCCCGACCGAATCTACATCATCGGCTACAGCATGGGCGGTTTCTGCGCCATGAATCTTCTGGCCAGAGACGCCAAGGTCAAGGGTGCTGTCTTATTATCCCCCTGCGACTTGGGAAGTCGCTACATCAATAAGCCAGCCCGTTATCAGGTGACCATTGATGCCCAAAAAGGCGGATATTTCAACGTTCCCAACGACACTTACCTGGATGAGGACGTGAAGGCTCACGCCGAACAGTGGCAGTTTCCGGTTCTGGCCGATCAGATCGACCCGAAGATGCCGATCCGCTTTGTGGGTGGTTCTGAAGATGTCACCACACCGACCGCCATCCATATCTTCCCGGCCATGGAAGTCATGAAATCCCGCGGTATGGATGTCACCTACGAAGAAATACCCGATAGTCATGAATACGCCGGTCATCGAATCTTGCTGACAAAAACTTTGTTCAACAAAATCGTTGAAATGGAACAGCTCCCATAATCAAAAAACAAACAGAGCCGCTGCGCACTGGTCAGATACCAGAGCGTAACGGCTCTTTTCTTTTTATAACCCTTCTTCATCCAAAATCCGGTCGATTTCCGCTAGAAGTTCTTCCATTTTGTGAGCGCGGCTTCTGGCGCAGATCTTCGCATCCTGATCGCATAACAGGCACTTTCTCGGCCCTTCTCCCAGGTTGGATCGACTGACGCTGCCTTCTTCCCAAAGGACGTCGATATCGAACAGACGGCCCAAACGACTCTCTTCTTCCACAGAAACAGCCGCACGTTTTACATTCCAGGCCAGCTGCTTCACTGAACCTCCCACAGTGGATTCCACGCAGAGATATCCCTCCGGCCCGGTCTTTAACAGGCGGACTTGTTCGTAATTCAGGGTCACTCCACCCAAATCGTACAGTTTGTCCTTCATCCGGTTCATTCCTTCGTAGAGCGCCGCCCGGTAAGACGGACTGTCTTTCACCGGCCCTGGAATATTCAACGTAAAGGAAACCAGAACGCCGCCGTGGATATTCAACAGCTGTTTCTGGCGCTTTACACGGTTTTCTCTGGATTCCAACAAATCCATCAATGTCAGTTCACTCATTCTCTTTTCCTCTCTAGCGCTTTCCCTGTGCCAAGGCCTGTTCCAGATAAGCCCGGAATTCCGGCTGTGCTGCATACGCATATGTTGTTACCGGAAGCAGTTCTTTCAGTTCCTTTTGCTCCGGACCATCGCTCTCCAACCACAGTCCTTTTTCCCACAGCTGCACCAAAAGTCCACGGACCCTGGATGCGCTGATGGGCGCTTCTCCCGATTCTTTTCTTGGGATCACTTCCACTTCGATTCCCTTTCCCGGCAACCGGCTCAAAAGAGCCTCGTTGTAGATGGCGGTCACCGGTGACAGCGGTTCTTCTCCCACCAGACGCAGCGATACGCCCAGTTCCGGTGCGATGCAGCGTCCAAACAATTCCGCATCCATGGCCGTATGGGCATAGGCCAGATTTTCTTCCTTGGTAAAATAGCTGGGGAAGGTCAGCGACGATACCGCATAACGATCCCCGGATAACACGGTCACATTCTCAAGATCCGCCACACCGCGCTTCACCATTTCAAACCGATCCTTGAAGGGGAACAGCGAACGATCCTCTTCCACCACGATCAGATATACGATATCCGCTTTTTGAGATGCCTGCTCCACCAAATATCGATGACCCTTGGTGAAAGGGTTGCAATTCATGACTAAGGCAGCCGCCTTCGGCTCCGCTGCGGGTTGCGGGTTGCCGGTCTGCGCTTCGCGCCAGCGAGCTTCGGCCGCTTCGCGGATCTCACGCAGCTTCGCCTGATACTGACGGATCCCGCCTTCTCCCCATTCCAGAAGCGCCGCATAGGGACGGACGGAAACCACCTGACGAAGTCCCAGCCCCTGGAACTGGACCGACTTTTCCGGCTTTGTGAACAAATGTAACGAGCGCAGTCCCCGGCGTCCGGCTTCGGCGATGAGATTCGTCAAAAGCTTTCCCATCAGGTCTTCTCCCTGACGAGCCGGATCCACGGCAATTCCCTGGATCATATCGCCCTTTAAGCTTCCTGTTGCCGCCAGAGAACCGGTCATATCATCGAACACGCCCACGGTGTACTCCACTCCTTCCGGTACGGAAAGGCCACAGCGTTCCAGAAGCGGCTGTGCTTTTAGGATATCTATTTTTTCTTCGTAAAACATACGTTACTCCTCTTCTTTGATGAATTGCGGTGCCAACGCATTGGCCAGGATCAGGGCAGAAATCGCCGCCACCATCTTGGCCACCACCAAGGGTAAGACCATGTTCTGGTCCACACCGGCCACATAACCCAAGTGATCGCCAAAGCCCCAGGAGGCCACGATGGCGAAGGATAAAAACAGCAGCTTTCCCTTGGGGTTCATTTGACTCACCAGCTGCGCTGCAGGGAAATAACTGGCCAGCGTAGCCACAAGACCGGTCGCTGCCGCCTCGTTCATTCCCAACCGTTCTCCCAATTTTCGGATGGG
>JAFUQN010000050.1 GCA_017472365.1 Bacillota bacterium | reverse complement strand
TTCCGGCTGATAGTAATTGGCCATTTTTGTTCCCCTTCCGCAACATTTCTTTTTACGATATTTCAGCACTTTAATCTGCAGTGCTTTACGCTTTTACAGTTTAACTTGCTGATAAAAATTATAAGTGGCGCATCATTTTTTGTCAACAAGAATGAAAAAAGAGACGTTCGTTCGAACGTCTCTTTCATTTTTTGATTTATTTACTGTACAGTCACAGCAGTGATGTGCGGGTTAACGCCTTCATACCAGTACAGGAAACCTTCCATATCGATCACGTCGCCGATGTTCAGAGCTTCTACAGCGTTGTAAACGTCGGTGGTGTTGTCGCACAGGTAGGATTCAACGCAGAAGTTGTAAACCTGACCATCCTTGGATACGTTGAAGTACAGGTCGTTTCCGTCCTGACCGGAACCATCCCAGTTGTACAGGAACGCAACTTCGGAACCATCAGCAGCGGTGCTGGGTTCTACGGTCATACCGGTGAAGGATACCTTCTTGTTCTGGTGAGCGATCAGTTCTTCGCTGGCCAGCAGGTCAGTAGCATCCATGGGTTCTGCGATCCAGTTGCCTTCCAGAATTTCGAAGGTACCGTCGATGATTTCCACTTCGCCAGCCCATTCAGCCTTGTAACCGGTAACGCGGATCTTAGCGCCTTCTACCAGCTTTTCGTAGTCTTCTGCGGAGCAAGCCATGTCATACAGGAAGTATGCACCTTCATTGTCCTGAGTGTAAACGGTAGCCTTGTCTTCCCACCAGGACTGCTTTGCCTGAACGAAGGTTTCTACAACAACTTCAGAATCCAGTTCTGCAGCTGCATATTCTTCGTAGGTCATAACGCCTTCGGACTTTGCGAAGATATCAACTTCGTTTCCGCCTTCTTCTTCACCGCCGCCTGCGCAGCCAACCAGAGCAAATACCACGATCAGAGCTAACAGTAATGCTAAAGTCTTTTTCATTTTCAATTCTCCTTTTCTAATTCCATACCCGAAAGTACGAATATTAAGTAACAAAGATATTATACACGAAACAGAAAATAAATCAACACTGTTTATTTACCTGTCTTGACACCTTGTTTCTTTTTCATCATATCGCGTCCCACATAGGCTAGGATCAATACCCATACACCGACCAGCGTTCCTAAAAGCGCTTTGGAAGCCGCCGGAAGCGGTCCCAGATCCTCTGCATTTCCTCCGGCCACGCCTTCCGTACCGCCCTGATCCAGACGATACAGGGAAGTCACATCGCTGTACAGCTTTTCCATGTAGGCCTCATCCACCGTTTCTTTTCGGCGAACGGACTTAGTCACGTTTTCAATCATCTGTCCGGAGGCATCTCGCAGGGATGTGGATCCGTTGAACACCGGTGTTACGAAGGTATGTTCGGTGTTATTCATCAGCAGGTGTGCCGCCTTGATCTTTACATCGTAATGCAGGTCGTTATCCTGCCCGATCTTCGAAAGATAGTCCTGATACTCCGCAGACTTCTGCGCCTTGGTGGTCACAGGAACATAACCTTCCGTCTGAGCATAACCCAACTGAACGTCATTGGTCAGCATAAACTGGGCAAATAACCAGGAAGCCAATACTTCCTGGGGATCGTTCTTATTAAAGACACACATGGACGGTCCCTGGGAGATCATCTTCGGATTCGCCGGATCGAACTGAGGGATCGTCATGACCTCCGTTTCAAATTCCACGAACTTATCCTCGCTGATGTCAGAAAGAGGCGCATAGGTTCCCATCCAGGTTGCCCCGGCGGAGGAGTCCACGGCGAAGATGCACTGTCCGGCGTTTAAGAAATTTGCCGGATAACTGGAAATCTTAAACGTGGAGAACGCCCCGGTCTTGGCGTGTTCTGCCACGGTGTAAAGCAGTTCCTTGGTGGTATCATTGAAGATCAGGATATCGCCTTCCGGCGTGGAATAGCCGGCATCCTTCTGCTTCAGCATCTGGATCATCATGTTGTCCGTGGACTTATAGATGAAGGGAATCATGATCTTCTGGCCGTTGATCAGATAGTTTCCTTCTCCATCCTGCTTCATGGCAGCCTCAGCTACTTCCCACACAAAGTCCCAAGTCAAAGTCTCCGGTAAGGTGTAACCCAGCTTTTCCACGTAGGTCTTGTTCACATAGCAAGCTTCCGTAGAGCGCATGTAGGGGATCGCATAGTGGTGATCATCGAAGGCACATTCCGCCAGGAACTGAGGAACGATCTCCGACAGCGTCGGACCGTCAAACTTCACTTCGCTTCCACCCAAGCCATACTTCTCATGTTCAAACAATCCATCCAGCGGAACCACGCTGTTCACCCCGGTCAGGTAGGTCGCAATATGGTCCGGGTAGGTGATGCAAACATTGGGCATGGTGTTGGTGGAAATGTTGGTGATCACGTCATTATAGATGCGGCCGTAGTCGGTATAGAGCCGCAGATTCACCTTGATGTTGGGATACAGCGCTTCAAAGTCCTTGATGGCCTGTTCATACACCGCCGTCTGGGCCTTGTTGGTATCGTTCTTCGCCCAGAAGGTGATTTCATAGTCGCGGCTTTCGTCGAATTCTTCGGGAATCACAAATTCCGCCATCCCCTTGGACCCGTGGCAACCGGTCGCCAGCGTCAGGATCATCATGACCAGCGCCAGGAACAGCGCCAATCGCTTGTTCATCTTCCTCATCCCTTGGTCCCTCCTCTCGAAACGCCTTCCATGATCTTCTTGTGGAAGATCAGGAACAGCACGATCAGCGGAACGGAGATCACAACCACCGCCGCCATCATGGCCGGGATATTTTCACGGCCGAAGCCGCTTTCGCGGATTGCCTGGATCCCGTTGGACACCAGGAAGTAGGCTTCTTCGTCGGTGACCAATCGCGGCCAAACGTAGGAATTCCAACATTCGATGACTTTCAGAATGGTGATGGTGATGATCGTAGGCTTACAGATGGGGATCAGCACCTTGGTCAAATACTTAAAATCCGAAGTCCCATCCACCTTGGCTGCGTAGTACAGCTCATCGGGGATCTGTGCAAAATTCTCACGCAGTAAGTAAATATAGAACACCGAAGTCACCGACGGCAAGATCAACCCGGCGAAGGTATTTCTCAGATCCAGACTCGTCATGGTGACGTAATTCGTAATGATGACCAGCTCATTAGGGATCATAATCAAAGCCAGGAACAGTGTGAACGCCAGATCCTTTCCCTTAAATTCCAGTCTGGCAAAGGCAAAGGCCGCCAGGATCGTCACAAAGAGCATGGCTGCTGTGGTGACGATGGTAAAGATCAAAGTATTGGCAAAGTAGCCCGTCAGCGGTACGGTGGTGAAGGCATCGATGTAGTTCTGCATGGTGGGCGACAGCGTGAAGAACCTGGGAATGTATTCCGAGTTATAGGCGCTGTAGCTCTTCACCGAGGTCAGTATCATCCAGTAAAACGGGAACAGGACGATGATGGCCCACAGGGTCAGAAATACGTAGGTCACCGCCTTCAGTCCGGTCTTTCGGGCTCTGGCCGACTTTTCAATTTTTTCATAATCGATTTGTTGACTCATGGCTCAGACCCCTCTAATAATGGACGTGCTTCTTGCTGACCAGTAAATTGATGCAAGTGATCGTCAGGATGATGGCGAATAGAATGATCGCTGCTGCGGACGCATAGGACGGATACCCGCCGCTGTTTCCGTAGAGCATATCGTAGACATACCCTACGATGGTGTTCATCTCTGCTGCATTCAAATCGGTACCAAACAGCGCCACAGCGTCGCTGTAGGCTTTGAATGCCCCGATGAACCCGGTGATGATCAGATAGAATAACGTGGGCGAAATCATGGGCAGGGTGATCTTCGTAAAGATCCTCCACTTGGACGTTCCGTCCACCTTGGCTGC
>JAFUQN010000049.1 GCA_017472365.1 Bacillota bacterium | reverse complement strand
GTGGTCAGAATAACCGGGATGAAGAAGATGGCACGGAACGCTGCACGGCCGGCGATCTTCTGGTTCAGTACGATGGCTACGAACAGAGAGAACAGCACGATGGAGGGAATATCCAGAACCAGCTGTTTCAGACCGGAAACCAGCGTCGTTACGAAGGAGGTGTCTACCAGGATGGCGTCGGAATAGTTCTTCCAGCCCACCCATTCCAGTTCGTAACCCCCACCCACGAGAATGTTGATCTCGTGGAAGGAGTACTTGATGGAGTCGAAAATAACAGGCAGATAGATCAGTACGAAACCGATCAGGAAGGGCATGATGAAGATCCAACCTGCTCTTGCCTTACGACTTTCCAGGGAAGCGTTGCGTTTTTTCTTTTTGCCGGGAGCATTGTCAATCTGAATCTTTTGCTTCTTCGGCGCCTTTGCGTCTACGTTCATTCTTGCACTCCCCTTTCTTAATCGATTCTTACGAAGCTCATGCCTTCAACCGTGTAGGTCTTGCCATTCACTTCGGTGGTGATGTCGAAGGAGTTGTAGTTCAGGATGAAGGATACGCCGTTTTCATATTCCACGTAAACGATGGAACCGCTGGTGGTGGCATACTTGGCGGGAGTTTCCTTTTCTGCTTCTTCTTCTACAATTACTTCGCCGAGTTCATTCAGGCCGCCGTTGTCTTCTTCTTCTTCGTCTTCCTCTTCTTCAGCATCAGCTTCTTCAGCATCTTCTTCGGAATCGGTGCCGTACTGCTTGGCAAGACGTTCAGCAAGACGTTCAGCCTTTGCTTCCTTTTCAGCTGCCAGAGCTTCTTCTTCTGCCAGAGCTTCTGCGGCTGCAGCTTCAGCGGCGGCGTCTGCTTCTGCTTCGTCAGCGTCCGGTACTCTTTCGCCTTCCAGGAACTGGTGGTCAATGATGTACTGATCCTGAACATCTCTGATGGCTTCGTTCAGGGTGTTGTAGTATTCTACCAGGTCTTCTTTCCAGATCTCGTAGTTTACAGAGTAGTACTTGGAGGTACTCATGTTTTCCTTCAGACGGCTGGTGTTCTGATAGGAAAGGATGAAGTACAGGGATGCACCGTTTTCAATGGAACGGAGAATCATTTCATTGATATCGCCTTCCATGTTGGCAGCGGTACCGGTGATTACCTTGGAGCCGTGGAGAACCATACCCATGAAAGGAATGGATTCGCTGGCCTTAACGTACTGGGAAGATTCCAGGGACATGTTGGTAACTACGTCAACATAGGGCAGAGTGAATGCGTTGCCGCCTTCTACCATGATGTTTTCATAATCGGTCGCCATCTTTTCCATGAATTCGATGGTGTATGCCTTGTTGTCTTCGCGGTGGTACGGTTCGTCTTCATCGAAGTCAGAGTTCAGGTCCGTACCCATGGTAGACAGGGAGATGCTGGGGTTGTTGAAGGAGGCGTAAACCGGTCCGAACTTTTCATAGAACATTTCGTAGGACTTGGGAGAGATACACAGTGCGAATGTTCTGTCGAAGGACTGGGTCGCCGGGTCGTATGCTCTGCGAACGGTGTAACGGTCGTCGATGGTCTTGATGGCGTCTCTCTTCTGATATACGCCGTCAAAGGCATCAGACCAGTTCATGTAGGCAAAGTCGAATTCGGGGTATACATTGAAGCCCTTTTCGTTGGCGTAGGCAACCAGATCGGTAAAGCCTTCGTCACCGCCTACGGCTTCGGTCCACTTCAGCTTGGCGGGGTAGGTGTAGTAGTCCATGGTACCGTTGGCAAAACCGGTCAGACGGAAGTCAATGTTGGGAATACCCAGCTCGGTCAGCTCGTTGTACATGGTCTTTACATCTTCAAAGGTGGTCAGAGGTGTGTCGGTTTCCACAGGGAAGGACAGCACTCTTTCCAGGGTTTCGATAGCACCGAAGGATTCGATGAACAGCGGGATGTCTGCTTCTACGTTTTCCAGTCTGGACAGGGTGCCGGTTTCGGTCCAGTAGTCACGAAGCGCGGTAGCCATGCCCTGGTAGGAAGCATCGTAGTAATCCTTCACGCCGCGTTCTTCTGCCACTGCAGGGTCAGTCAGCAGGAAGTAGCGGATCCGGTAGCTTTCGGTGTATTTCCGTTCGGAGGTTACCGTCCAGGTGGCGGAACCGGATACGGAAATGGAGTCAGCCAGGTTATAAGTGTCGGAAGGACGGGGAGTGAACTTTGCATATACAGTGTTGTAGGGATGCAGAGTACCGCCGTGTTCGGACATCAGGGTTGCCAGAGAGTCACCTTCGGTAACCAGAGCCATATAGCCCAGGGTGTAGGTAACAGGTTCACCAATCGCAGAATCTGCTGCATCGGTGGTGGTGGTAGTAGTGGTAGTGGCAGCTGCGGCTGCAGTATCCGTTGCGGCAGCGTCGGCAGCCTTTGCGGTGATCCGTTCGGGAGCGATTTCACCATAGTTGGTAACTACGCCCCATACGGGCCAGCGCATTACTTCGGAGTGCTGACCGGAGATTTCATGGTACGCATAGTCTGCGCCATAAACCTGACCGGAGATATTGTAGGTAATGCCCTTAACGTCCTCGAAGCGGATCAGAGAACCGGAACCGTCGGGGATCATGGTGTAACCGGTGAAGGTGTTGGAGCCGGTGCCGAAGTAAGGCAGGATCTGCACGGTGTCGAACTGATAGGATTCTTCGTCGAATTCGATACCGTTGGCAGGCAGACGTACTTCAAAACCGCCGTCCACGATCTTGTATTCCAGAGCCAGACGGAAACGGGGCGGAGCAGCGTCGTCGCCTTCGTAACCGGTCAGGGTGTGGTCATAGTCCAGTTCTTCGTAAGTGTACAGAGGACACCACTGCTTGATGATCTCTTCCAGTTCACGAAGCTCTCTGGCCTTGATATCCGGGTCACATACGTATACAGCCATTTCCAGAGTGATGGGGAACTTGGACTGCATTTCGATGATACCACGTTCGGTCAGTTCAGGGGCCTTGGGGTCCTTCAGGGTGTAGAAGGATTCCAGCTTTTCACGGAGCCAGTCGTTTTCAATGTAGTCCAGAACCAGGGACTGGAAACGGCTTACTTCGATCAGACGGGGAACCAGACGGGTGGTCTGCTGTTCACCGAGGGTATATTCTACACGCATACCGCCCTTGATGTTCTTCAGAGTGATCTGACCACGGAGGGCAGCTTCCTTGTAGGAGTTCATTTCCTTGGATACGTCGTTGTCCAGGTAGTTGATGATTACCTGAGACAGCAGCTTTTCCTTTACAGCAACGGAGGTGCTGGCGGTAGCTGCAACGTCGATGGGGTTGGAAAAGAAGGTCCGGCCGCTTGCGGTATCCACAACAGCAACTTCGCCGGTGAATTCTTCAAACCACATCTGATAGCCGTTTTCTTCTTTTACCATGATCATTTCGGCCAGCTTCTTGTCCGGGTTGTTGTAAACCTGAGTCATGTAGTCGATGATGGGGTTTTCATCTTCGTCTACCTTGTCAGCCCACGCGGCGGAAACACCGGTGGTGCACATACCCAGGAGCATAACCAGAGCAAGGAACGCCGAAAGAATTCTGCTTTTCTTCATAATATCTTTTCTCCTATCTCTCGTTATACTTACAACCGATAGCTGATTTCTTCCACGATCTGTACTACGAACATGATGATCTTACCAACCAGGCTGGAGAACAGGATGCCCAGGAACATGATGAACGCCATACCAACGATGGTGGCGATACAGGTCAGCAGGTTCTTGGCGATAGAATAGTCGTGGGTGGACATCATACCGATAACTACCAGGATACCAAGCCACAGGTAAGCGAAGGAGTTCAGCATGGTTACGATACCGCCTTCGTTGGCTGCCAGGAAGTTGGTGCACAGGGTAGTGATGGTGATGATGATCGGCAGAGGAGTGAGGGCGTAGCAGGCTGCGGTGAAGATGTCACCCATGGAGCCTTCGCCTTCGAACAGGGTGGTCAGACACCAGTTGGCTACAACCCACAGCAGCAGAGGAGCTACTACAGCGGTGATGGAGCCGAAGATGTCAGCATAGGATGTACGAGGATTGAAGATATAACCCTTACCGATGGAGCTGTAGAAGTAAGCTACGATGGTAATGATCAGAATAACGAAACCGGAACGGATAGAACCGCGCTTTTCGTGCTTCAGGTCCCAGAAACCGTCGAAGGGATGGAAGATGATGTGGATTGCATACAGCAGTTCTTACTTCAGGCTCTTGCGGCCCAT
>JAFUQN010000048.1 GCA_017472365.1 Bacillota bacterium | reverse complement strand
GACTGCGGTTACATGGCGAGAGCTACCGTTGTTCTGGACCCCATCTTCAAGAGAGTAGGTCTGTCCGGTAAGTCCGTCATCCCCATGGTTATCGGTACCGGTTGTGCAATCCCCGGCGTTATGGCTTGTCGTACCATCCGTAACGAAAGAGAAAGAAGAGCTACCGCGATGCTGACTCCGTTCATGCCCTGCGGTGCAAAGCTGCCCGTTATCGCTCTGTTCGCTGGCGCGTTCTTCGCAGATGCCACCTGGGTAGGTACTCTGATGTACTTTGTAGGGATCCTGCTGATTCTGCTGGGCGCTCTGCTGGTCAACAAACTGACCGGTCACAAGTACAGAAAGTCCTTCTTCATCATGGAACTGCCGGAATACAAATTCCCCAGCTTTAAGAGAGCGTTCATCTCCATGATGTCCAGAGGTAAGGCTTACATCGTTAAGGCCGGTACCATCATTCTGGTTTGTAACGCTGTTGTACAGATCATGCAGTCCTTCAACTGGAGCTTCGAACTGGTAGAAGAAGGTATGGAACACACCTCCATCCTGGCAAGCATCGCTTCTCCGTTCGCACTGCTGCTGATCCCGGTAGGTTTTGGCGCATGGCAGCTGGCTGCTGCGGCAATCACCGGCTTCATCGCTAAGGAAAATGTTGTAGGTACTCTGGCTGTTTGCTACGGTCTGACCGCATTCATCGACACCGAAGAACTGGCTCTGGTTGGCGGTGCTAACGAAGTAGCTGTAGCTATGGGTCTGACCCAGGTTGCTGCACTGGCTTACCTGATGTTCAATCTGTACACTCCGCCCTGCTTCGCAGCAATCGGTGCTATGAACTCTGAAATGCAGTCCAAGAAGTGGCTGTTCGGCGGTATTGCTCTGCAGCTGGGAACCGGTTATGTGATCGCATTCCTGGTATACCAGATCGGTACTCTGATGACCACCGGTGCCCTGGGCGCAGGTTTCGTACCCGGCCTGATTGCAGTTCTGGCTATGGCAGGCGTTGTAATCTACCTGATCAGAAAGACCGACAAGGAAATGCAGGCTGAATACGCTCTGAAGAAGGCTGCTTAATCCGTTAAAATCAATCGACAAAAGAGGTAAGAGAAATGACAGACATCGTTGTTGGAGGAATTCTCCTGGTGATCTTAGCCGCGGCAATCTCCTATATCGTGAAGGCAAAAAAAGCCGGCGTGAAGTGCGTTGGCTGTCCGGAAGGATGCAGCTGTTCCGCAAAAAATGACGGCGGGAGCAGCTCCGGATGCGGCTGTGGATGTCACTCTGAAATGAAGTAACTCCTATATATGAACAAAAGGACGAGATCCAGCCGGTCTCGTCCTTTTTTATGTTATCTATTGGGAATATCGAAAAGTGGAAGTGTGACGGTAAACGCAGCACCGCTACCGGGGATGTTTGTGGCAGTTACAGTTCCACCATGAAGCTCCACAGCTTGTTTTACAATGTAAAGTCCAAGTCCGGAACCTGTCCCGGTAAGCAGAGAAGTTCCGGCGGAGTCGTGATTGCCCCGGCGGAAGCGTTCGAAAATGTGGGGAAGAAGTTCTGGCGAGATCCCTTCTCCGGTGTCAGAAACGCGAAGGAGAATTGATGTTTCGGAATGTTCGAGAGAAACAAAGATCTTTCCGCCTGACGGAGTGTGGCGAAGGGCGTTGCAGAGGAGATTGAGGAGAATCCGTTCGATGTGGATTTTACTGCAGTGGATGTGAAAGGGTTGGTTCGTATCGCATTGAAAATAAATAGATGTGTGACAGAACGATGCATATGGCTGGATATTACAAAGCAGCTGCTCGGTCAGAGAACGCAGGTCACATGGTTCGAAGGAAACGTCAGTAACGTCCCCGGAGACTGTGTCCGCCCGAAGATATTCCAGCGCGGAATTGATCATTTGAAGAAGATGGTGGCTGTTCTGTTCGATGTATTGGATGTATTTCAGAGAAGAATCGGACGGGATCGAAGAAGTAATGTGGAGTTTGAGAAGTTCTGCAGAAGAGAGGATGATGGAAAGCGGAGCCTTCAACTCGTGAAAGAAGATCGAAATCAGTTCGTCGGAAGAATTACCAGGGGGATTCATAACAAATTCCTTTCATCAGTTGGCATTGGTAAGATGATATTTCAGACGGATCTGTTCCGTCATGCGGCTGAGAAATGTCCGGTTGGACAGGGTATTGAATTCGGGGTTCCGGACGGTGGCGATCGCTTTGCGGATCGCACTTTCCACGCAGGGAACGGTGGTACCGTTTTTGTCAGCAATGGCGGGATACACGTATTTCATCAGCGGACAATAAGCGGATTGTGCCAGCAGCAGTTCGATTGCCTGAAGACAGTAACGATAACCGATGATGTGAGTTGACATTCCGACACTGATCAGGTGGCGGGTTACGGTAGAATTGAGATCCACGTCGATGTGAGGCGGTTCGGTGAAGATGCGTTCCGGGTGTGTGAGGAGCAAGATACGGTCGAGGAGATATTCCAAATGATACGGCTTGATCAGATAATAGCTGGCACCCAGCTCCAGTGTTCGTCGAATGACAGTTTCGCTGTTCAAGACGGTGGTAACGATGATCGAAGGCCGGCGGCTCGGGGGTTCTGCGTTGAGTTGTTCCAAAATGCTGAGTCCATCCGGATGGGGCATGATCAGATCGAGAAGAATGACGTCCGGCTGATGCAGCCGGATCAGTTCCAATGCGTCGGTACCGTTTGTGGCAATCCCGCAGACCGAAATGGAACCGATGTTCTGGAAGTAGTCACGCAGGATTTTACACATTGACAGATTGTCATCTGCGATGAGAAGTTTTATGGGTGTGGGATTCATGATATATCCGCCTTTCTAAAAGTAAGGACGAAAATGCCGTTACCCTGCCTGACATTTTTCGCCCCTCTTTAGGGTAGTATATCAAATTGTCAAAATCAAAATGAAAAAGTCGAGCATTTTCGAATGAATTCGGGAATAGGGACGGAGCTTGTGAAAAAAAGTGACTAAAAATGCGTGGAAACGGCTGAAATAGCTTTTTTTTCTTTTGCTATTTTGAAACCACAATGTTATAATCAACGTATGTGACATTAAACTATCTATTTGGAGGATGTTGAAAATGAAAGGTTATACAAGTGACAGAATCAGAAACGTTGCTCTGGTTGGACATGGCGGCTGCGGTAAGACTACTCTGCTGGAAGCTCTGCTGTACGATACAGGTGTAATTTCCAGAATTGGTCTCGTTGAAGATAAGAACACCGTATCCGACTATGACAAGATGGAAATGGAAAAAGGTTATTCCATCAATGCAACGGTTGTTTCTGCTGAATACGATAACACAATGATCAACTTCGTAGATACCCCGGGTTACTTTGACTTTGTAGGTGAAATGAAGTCCGCTCTGCGTGCTGTAGAAAGTGCTATCATCGTTGTTGATGCTTCTGCAGGCGTACAGGTTGGTACTGTAAAGGCTTGGAAGGCTGTTTACACCGATATGCCTACTTTCTTCCTGGTTAACAAGATGGACAAGGAAAACGTAGACTTCGATAAGCTGATGAACGAACTGAGAGACAAGTTCGGTAAGAGAGTTACTCCGTTCATGTTCCCCATTTTCGAAGGTGAAGAACTGAAGGGCTTCGTAAACGTTGTTACCCACAAGGCTTACAAATTCACTGAAGCTGGAAGAACCGAAATCGAAGTTCCTGCTGATTGTGCAGATATGCTGGAAGAATACCACCAGATGGTAATCGAATCCGTTGCTGAAAGCGATGAAGAACTGATGATGAAGTTCTTCGACGGCGAAGAATTTACTCAGGAAGAAATCGTTAGCGGTCTGAGAGCTGGTATCAAGGCTGGTTCCCTGGTTCCCGTAATGCTGTGCTCCGCTGCTAAGGTTATCGGTACCAAGACTCTGCTGCAGTTCATCGAAGACCTGTTCCCGACTCCGCAGGAACACAAGGAATACGTTGGTATGAACGATAACGAAGAACCGGAAATCAGAGCTTGCGAATCTTCTGAAAAGACTTCTGCATTCGTATTCAAGACTCTGGCTGACCCGTTCGTAGGTAAGATCTCCATGATCAAGGTTATCTCCGGTTCCATCAGAGTTGGTCAGGAATACTACAATCCGCATGCTGACAAGACCGAAAAGATCGGTAAGATGTTCTTCATGAGAGGTAAGTCTCAGTTCGATACTGACGCTGCTGAAGCAGGTGACATCGCTGCGATCGCTAAGCTGCAGTACGCTAAGACCGGCGATACTCTGTGCGATAAGGATGCTCCCATCCGTTATCCGGCAGTATTCTTCCCGGAACCGTCTCTGGAAATGGCTATCGAACCCAAGAACAAGGGTGATGAAGATAAGCTGGGCGTAGGTCTGAACAGACTGATGGAAGAAGACCCGTCCTTCACCGTTCACAGAAACGTAGAAACCCACCAGACTCTGATCGGTGGCCAGGGTGAAATCCAGCTGGCGATCCTGACTCAGAAGCTGAAGGAAAAGTTCGGCGTAGACGTTACTCTGTCTGCTCAGAAGATCCCCTACAGAGAAACCATCAAGGGTACCTCTGATGTACAGGGTAAGCACAAGAAGCAGTCCGGTGGTGCTGGTCAGTACGGTGACGTACATATCAGATTCTCCCCGTCCACTGAAGAATTCGAATTCTCCGAAGAACTGTTCGGCGGTTCTGTTCCCAAGAACTACGTACCCGCTGTTGAAAAGGGTCTGAGAGAATGCATGGAAAAGGGTCCTCTGGCTGGCTGCAAGGTAGTAAACGTTAAGGCAGTTCTGTACGATGGTTCTTACCACGATGTAGACTCCAACGAAATGGCGTTCAAGATCGCTGCTTCCCTGGCCTTCAAGAAGGGTATCGTAGAAGCGAAGCCGATCCTGCTGGAACCCATCCAGTACGTTGAAGTTCTGATTCCCGAAGAATACATGGGCGACGTTATGGGCGACCTGAACAAGAGAAGAGGTAAGATCCTGGGTATGGAACCTCAGAACGACGAACAGAAGCTGATCGCAGAAGTTCCGATGTCTGAAATGCTGACCTACGCAATCAACCTGCGTGCTATGACTCAGGCTCGTGGTTCCTTCCGTGCGAAGTTTGCTCGTTACGAAGAAGTTCCGGCTCATATGGCTCAGAAGATCATCGAAGCTGCTAAGCAGGAAGAAGCTTAATCCAAGTCCAAAACCTGTGACGCTCATACGATGAGTTTCATACAAATGATTTCAAAGGAAGTCGCTTATGCGGCTTCCTTTTTTCATGACCTAACCCCGCGATTAACGAGCGAAAGGCGTGACTTTGCGGCAACCGCCTTCGGCATTTTGATTCAAAAGCGTAATTGTTTCGGTGAAGAGGAGTGAAATTACAGCCATACAAAAAATATTTCAAAAAAGTTGAAAGAATTATCAAAAAACTCTTGAAATTCGAAGCGAAAGTGCTATAATACAGTTACAGGGTAACAGAAAGACTTGATAAGTACAGAGAACGCTTATGAAGTACAAACGAAGTTACTGGAAAGAATACAGGGTATCAATCGAAATAGGCGATGCGTGATCGGGTGACCGGAGAGAAAGGCCGGCGGAGAGAGATGTGGCAGAGCCGAGAGGACAAGTGAAAAAGAAAGTAAAGAGAAGGTATCCTAGAGAAGGGAGTGAGACCAAAGGACATGCAGTTTGAACAGTAAGTACCGCTGATTGTAAGGTGAAGACGATCAGCGGTATTTTATTTTTTGTAATGTCTCTATATAGTCCCAGCCCCTCCCGACAAGTGCTCGGCTAGGTCCTCCGCGCAAAATTTGAAATATTTTCTTACGATTTGTCTAAGCTCCGGAGATTTGTTGAATGCATATGGTATAATATACATAATAAAATACATAGCAAAAGGGAGAAAAGATTCGAAGATGATTACTGTTTACAGAGATAACGAAGGAGACTATTACGATTCTCAGCTTCGGAATCTGGGTGGGGCGAAAGCTGCGTATAATTATGTTGTGCAAATCTACCAAACTGCTGGAGTCGGTGTGGAAGAGAAACGTTCTGAAAAACGAGAAGATTATTATGATTATATGCATGAAGAGGTTTTGTGCTGGAAGACAGTAACTGATCTGATAATTTCCGCGACTGGGGAAAGTTTGTGTCAATATGTTACAATGTTAGAACGAACCACTTGGGATGGAGAGCATGAATCCAAATCGTTTTCTGGAAATTCTAAGTACATTATTGTAAAAAATAAAGACGAATGGAAAGCACCCGCGCCTCAGGCACCGGCTGGCTCCGCTGCTCAGGCTGCTCCGAAGGTGAAAATCGTACTGAATCGGACGATGCAGGAACTGAACGAAAAATATCATTTCGGTTATGTAAATGATAACAGTCCGATTTGGAAAATCTGGGGTAAAGAAGAACTTGGCGAAGCGAGATTGAGTTTCGAACAGAACGATTTGGGCTCTTTGAATATGTTTGTGTTAGGTCCGTATACGCTGTTTCCTTTAAGAGATAGGCTGGAAGAGGTTTGTAAGAAAAAATTCGTATGTCAGTGCAGCTCGGAAATGGGAACGCAAAAGGATGGCATCGAGTTTTACAGACGAACTGTTCATTTGGCTGATGTGAACGTATTCGATCAGACAAATCGGAATACAATGATCGGGACTTCGATGATGAGCATTGTTCGAATCACCTATATAGGATCGGGTCAGGAACGGATTATAGTATATTTTAATCAGCAGAATCCATACTTGGAATTCAGAGTTTCGATAAAGTAGGCAGATGATGCACAAATGGGGGAATAGAGATGAAAAATAACAGGGGGATCCGTATCGGGCGGATGAGAATCAAACCGCGGTTTTTCGTATTTTTGTTGATACTGGTAGCGATGATCGCAGGATTCATATGGGGTGGATTGAAAATTGCAGACCATTTCCGTGGACCGTCGGAGGAAGCGCCGTTTGAAGAAACCATCGGAGGAATTCCGGTGATCCGCGATCTGATTCCGGAAGGTGCCATTGGACGTCCCGGAACATTGCGGACCATACGGTATGTGGTGATTCACGAAACGGGAAATACTGCAGAAACGGCAGGCGCAGCATCACATAATAGTTATGTACATACAGAAGCGATGAAACAGAAGTTGTCCTGGCATTATACTGTTGATGATCATGAAATCTATCAGCACCTTCCGGATAACGAAGTGGGATATCACGCAGGGGATCGTCTGGAAGAAAAGGGTGGTAATATGTGCGGAATCGGAATCGAAATCTGTGTGAATGCGGACAACGATTACGAAGTGACGCTGGAAAACACAGCGAAGCTGGCTGCCAGATTGTTGGATGTATATGACATTCCCATGAAGGCTCTGACGAAGCATCAGGACTATTCGGGAAAGAACTGTCCGGAACATCTGATCGAAGACGAAAGATGGGATGAGTTCTGCGGTATGGTGGAAAAAGAATTAAAGGCCAGAAAGGCGTAGATACTATGGCGAAAAAATCAAAGACAGTATTTGTCTGTCAGGAATGTGGATATGAAAGCCCCAAATGGATGGGGCAGTGCGTCTGTGGAGCGTGGAACAGCTTTGTGGAAGAGAAAGTGGTGGAGTTCAACGAGAACGATAACCGCCGGCGCGGAAGCAGTGTAAAAGCGGCTATGAACAGCGGACAAGCGGGATCGACACCGTCGAAGGTGGTGAAGCCGACAAGACTGACGGAAGTGAAAACGGCAGATTACAGTCGACTGGACACCGGGATCAGAGAGCTGAACCGTGTTTTGGGCGGGGGTCTTGTCAGGGGATCTCTGACGCTGATTTCCGGAGAACCGGGGATTGGGAAATCCACGATCATCATTCAGGCTGCGGCACATATCGCACAGAAGTACGGAACCGTCCTTTATGTGTCGGGGGAAGAATCGGAAGAACAGATCAAGATGCGTGCAGAACGCGTTTGTGAAGGCGATACCCGGAATTTATTTCTTTTGGCAGAAACCAACATGGAAGTGGTCATGGGTGTGGTGGAACAGCTGAAACCGGCGTTTCTGATCATCGACTCCATCCAAACCATGTACTCGGAAGAGTTGGAAGCAGCTCCTGGCAGCGTTTCTCAGGTGAGAATTTGCGGAAACCTTTTGATGCGTATGGGAAAGAGCGGAGATCTCCCGATTTTCATTGTTGCTCACGTGACAAAGAGCGGTGAGCTGGCAGGACCGAAAATCGTGGAACATCTGGTGGATTGCGTATTGAATTTTACCGGAGAACGAAATCAGGATCTGAGAATTTTGAGATCATATAAAAACCGATTTGGGACTACCAGTGAAATTGGGGCCTTTGAAATGAGCGAAGCGGGACTGACCGGGATCGAAAATCTGTCCGGCAGTTTTCTGGAAGGATTGGAAGACGGAACAGAAGGTGCCATGGCTACGGCGATCTATGAAGGAACGCGGCCGCTGCTTTTGGAAGTACAGGCTTTAACAGCGCCGACCAACATCGGGTTTGCCAGAAGAACGGCGCTGGGCGTGGATAATTCGCGACTGAACATGATCCTGGCTGTTTTGGAACGGAAAGCCGGAATCCCTTTTATGAATCAGGATGTTTACGTCAATATCGTCGGAGGACTGCGGCCGGAGGGTACTTCCACCGACCTGGCGGTTGCTTTGGCGATCTATTCGGCTTACCGTGGGATTCCCGGGAACAGTAAGACACTGGCCATGGGAGAAATCGGTTTGACCGGTGATTTGCGCCCCATTCAGAATGCAGAGAAAATCGTAAGAGAGGCGGCGCGCATGGGATTTACCAGAGTGATCCTTCCTCGGAGAAATCAGGAAAAAATAAAAGAGCAGATTGGTGGGATCCGGCTGATCGGTGTTACCAACATAAAAGAAGCCATCGGAGCTCTGCAGTGATATCGCTGCAGGCCCGATGGCCTTTTTTTATTCTGTAGAGATGGGTTCCGCTGCTGGCGGAGTTTGTTCCACGGGTAAAGTGAACCAGAAGGTGCTTCCTTTTCCAAGGCTGCTTCTGACACCGAAGCGGGCTTTATGGGCCAGCAGGATCTCTTTTACGATAGAGAGACCGAGACCGGAGCTTCCGGAAGCGGAACGGGTTCCGGTACGGCTGTATTTGTAATAGCGGTCCCAAATGTGAGGAAGCTGGTCCTCCGGAATTCCGGGGCCGTGGTCCTGAACACGGACGGTCACAGTTCGCATCGGCGTAGAGAGCGCTTTAGTGTTGGTGGGAGCCACCGGAATGGTGGCAACGCGCAGAATGACTTCGATGGATCCACCTTCCGATGCGTGACGGACTGCATTGTTGATCAGGTTGGAAGCCACCTGAAGCAGCTGCCCTTCGTCTCCAAAGATGAAGGCATCTTCGGCGTTTGTATCGAAAGTGACAGGACAACCCTGGCGCTCCTGATACGCTTCGTAGGACAGAACCAGCTTTTTCAGCGACTGGTTTAGGTCGAAATGTGTTTTGTTCATGGGAACGACACCGGACTGCATCTTGGACAGAAGGAGCATATCGCTGACCAGACGGTTGAGACGGTCGGTTTCGTCGATGATGACGGCCAGATGAGCGTTACGCTTTGCTTCATTATTACCGGACAGATCGCGGATCATTTCCGCGTAGGATTTGATCATGGTCAAAGGTGTCCGCAGGTCGTGAGACATGTTGGCAACCAAATCCCTGTGAAGATCTTCTGTCTTTGCCAGTTCCTTCGATGTATGGGTCAGAGTGTCGGCCAGATTGTCGATTTCCGTGTAAGAATCGCTTTCAAATTCGATCCCGTATTCTCCTTTGGCCAGGCGGGCAGCTTGGTTTTTCAAAGCCACCAGCGGGCGGGAGATGCGCTTTGCCAGGTAGATCGACATGGCAAAGGCGAGGATCAGTGAGATGAACGTAACCGTCATCAGCTGGTCTTTCAGGATGTCCACGTTGGCATCGACGGGTGACAGCGGCGCGTAGATGCAGAGGACGGCAGGGACGCGGTGGCGGCTCTCCACCAGAGCACCGTAGACCATGGTATCATCCTGACCGTTGGGACTGGTAATGGTGAAGCTCACCGTACCGCTGGGACTGTTGTCCAGCTCTTTGCGGATCATTTCAAAGCTTTCCATCAGGTCACTGCTATAGCGGCGCACGGGATTGGGCGCGATGACCATGGAATTGTCCAAAGAAGCCATGTAAAAATACATGTCGTTATCGTAGGAAAGCGTGGACATGGTTTCGAGAAGTTCCTCGGTGTCCAATGTTTCGGGATGACTGTAGGCCTGGGCTATGGTCTGTCCGACTTTGTAGATCTGCCCGGTTTTGGAAGCCTGGTAGAATGGTTGTAACATGGCGATCTGCAGAACCCACAGAACGACCATCAGAACAATGGCAAAGGACAGGAATGTCATCCACAGGCGGAAATAAATGCTGCGGAAATCCAGCATTTTTGCAGGGACGCTGTTGGAAGCGCTGCGTTTATGTTTCAGTTTATCGATCAGTGGGAACTTCAAATTTATAGCCAACTCCTCGCAGTGTCACGATGTAATCGCGATAAGAACCTAAATTGTTGCGCAGATTTTTGATGTGAGTGTCGATGGTACGGTCATCGCCGAAGAAGTCATAACCCCAGATGTCCTGTAACAGACGGTCGCGGGACAGGGCGATATTCTTGTTCTGTACCAGGTAGAACAGAAGATCGTATTCCTTCGGTGTCAGATCCACTTTCACACCGTCCACGGAGACGGTTCTGGCCGGAATATTGATGGAAAGACCGTTGAACTCCAGAACGTCGGAAGAAGCGGGTTCGGCATTGGTGTGGTGGCGGGTCAGGACGGCATTGATACGGGCCATCAGTTCCTTGGGGCTGAAAGGCTTGGTCACATAATCATCGATCCCCAGTTCAAATCCGAACAGCTTGTCGTACTCTTCGCCGCGGGCAGAGAGCATGATCGTGGGGATGTTTTTGATTTTGCGGATTTCCTTACAGGCGGAAAAACCGTCCAGGCGGGGCATCATGATATCCATGATGATCAGGTCAGGCGTTTCGGAACGGCAGATGCTGACGGCTTCCATACCGTCGCAGGCTTCCATGACCTGGTAGTCGTTGAATTCGGCATATTCGCGGATGACCTCGCGGATTTTTTCTTCGTCATCGACAATGAGAAGTTTATACATAGTCAATTCTCCTTAGTTGCGGCAAAGCCGCGGAAAACAGCGCCGGAGGCGCAGAAATAAACAATATCAGTACATTTATTATACAAAAAGGGAAGTCGGATGTGTGATAGGAATGTGAACTTTTCCTAAATAATTTATGGAAATTTCAATTGACAAGGATTATTGGGTGTGATATCTTAATAAGTTTTCTGTCCTTGACATGATTTGATTTCCTTTGTTACAATGGATACTAGAGTATCATAATCGGCGAACTATGCCGTTTTGGAAAAGAGGCGGGAACTTTGTTTCAGAATTTTATCATTGCCATAGAAGCGGTCGCTCCTATGTTTCTTACCATGCTGATCGGCGTGTTTTTGAAATGGAGAAAAATGCTGACACCGGCAGAGGTAAAGAAAATCAACAAATTTACATTTAACGTATTCTATCCCTTTATGACGTTCAGCAACATCTACGGGGCTGAGCTGGGAGAAGCGCTGGATGTAAAACTACTTACATATACCGTGATCATGGTCCTGGCGGTATTTCTGGCGGCCACGGCGGTCGTCGTTGCCATTGAACCTTCGAACCGCAGCCGCGGTGCCATGATCCAGGCAATTTACCGAAGCAATTTCGTCATTATGGGACTTCCCATAGCGGCTAATATATGTGGACAGGAGAATCTGGCTGTTACGGCTCTGGCTGTGACTGTGGTCGTACCGATGTACAACGTACTGGCGGTGACGATTCTGGAGATCTTCCGCGGCGGAAAACCCGACCCGGTCAAGATTTTGAAGGGAATTGCGAAGAATCCGCTGATCATCGGTGCGCTGCTGGGTCTTGCAACGATCCCTCTGGGGATCCAACTGCCCGGTGTGGTGGAAAAAGTGGTATCTTCCATGAACAACGTGGCCAGCCCCATGGCGCTGCTGATCCTGGGGATGTCGCTTGATCTGAAGAATTTCGGAGAAAAGCGAAACCTGATCGTCTGTGTCGTGGGCCGTCTGATCGTCGTTCCGGCAATCGCCCTGACGGGCGGACTCCTGCTGGGACTCCGGGGCGTGGCCTTCGTAACGCTGATCGCGATCTTTGCATCGCCGACGGCGGTTGCCTCCTTCACCATGGCGGAACAGATGGATAGTGACGGACCGCTGGCTGCCAATGCGGTGGTGGTATCGTCGGCTCTGGCCAGCGTTACCATGTTTGGGTGGATTTTCCTGTTCAAATGTCTGGGAATGTTCTGATGACTGAAATGAATCCGTATGCGCAGGTACTTTAGCGGCGGTTGCCGGAGGTGGAGCATGTTTGATATCGGAGATAAGATCCTGTATCCGATGCACGGTGCAGGGGTCATCGAAAAGATCGAAGAGACGGAGATTTTAGGGGAAAAGAAATCCTATTATGTGTTGAAAATCTCCGGACGGGATATTAAAATAATGGTTCCGGTGGAAAATTCTCTGCGGATCGGCGTCCGGCCGGTGGCTTCGGAAGAGGAAGTGCGGGCGGCTGTCGGAGTTTTGGAAGCGGAGTCTTCGGTCATGCCTTCCAACTGGAATCGCAGATACCGCGAAAATACGGAAAAACTGAAGAGCGGTGACATTGCTCAGGTGGCGGAAGTGGTCCGGAATCTGAGCCGCGTCGACCGGAAGAAAAAACTGTCCGCAGTGGAAACCAAGATGTTGATCAATGCGAGACAGATCCTGATCAGCGAACTGGTCCTGGCGGGAGGAATGGAGGTGGAAGAAGCCTCCGGACTGATCGATCGGGCGGTGAAGGGGAAAACCGTCTGATACTGTGTGCTGACATCATTCAAAAGGGATTGAGAAAAATAAGGGGAGAAAGGAGGAAACTACCCCATGCTGAAAAAATTATTCAGAGTCGTTCTGACGCTTTGTGGCTTGTTGTTGGGATATGGTATCGCGTCTTTAATCATATCGCATCAGTGGATGCAATCGCTGCTGGGAGAGGGATTGAGCTTTTCGGAAGCTCAGGCAGGTGGAATCACGATCTGCAGCGCATTTTTATTCGCACTCATATTTTATAATCTGGCGCCCATGTTCACAAAACAGGGTCAGAAAGTGGCCAGAGGGATCGAAAAGGATCTTCAGACCGTTCCTAGTACCGATATCGCTACGGGCTCCATCGGTCTGATCGTCGGCCTGGTTATCGCGTTCTTCATTTCGCAGCTGATCAATAACATCGAGCTGCTGCAGTACGCTTACCTGAACGTCATCATATCGGTCATGCTGTATGTCTTTTTCGGATATCTGGGCATGAGCCTGGGACGCAGAGGTGGAAATGACCTGCGTCTTCAGGTGCTGAACACCACGAAAAAGATGCCGAAGGTCGGAAGAGCCGGAAAGGGGCGTGATGCATCACCGAAGATTTTGGATACCAGTGTCATCATCGACGGCCGTATCGCGGACATTATGAAGACCGGATTCATCGAAGGTGATATCGTGATTCCCAGTTTCGTTCTGGTGGAGCTGCGCCACATCGCAGATTCTTCCGACGGACTGAAGAGAAACCGTGGACGCCGTGGACTGGATATCTTAAACAAGATCCAGACGGATTACGGAATCGAAATCTACAATACCGATTCGGAAAAAGCGCTGGAAGCCATTCCGGAAGTGGATGTGAAGCTGCTGAAGCTGGCACAGATCATGAATGGAAAAGTTGTGACCAATGACTTCAACCTGAACAAGGTGGCCATGATCCAGGGCGTTCCTGTGCTGAACATCAACGAACTGGCCAACACGCTGAAGCCTGTGGTTCTTCCGGGTGAAGACATGCAGGTCTTCCTGGTAAAGGAAGGAAAAGAAAACAATCAGGCCATCGCTTACCTGGACGATGGTACCATGATCGTCGTGGAAGAAGGAAAGAAGCACATCGGAAAGACGGTGGATGTACTGGTGACCAGTGTTCTCCAGACGTCTGCCGGCCGTATGATCTTCGCGAAGATCAGAAAATAGAGGAAATCAACTATGTATCAGAACCAGAAGGTCGCTTGTCTGATCGCTGCCGCCGGATCCGGAAAACGGATGGGCGGGGGTATTTCCAAGCAGTATCGGATGCTGGGCGATATGCCCATTCTGAGCCGCGCGGTAAAAGCCTTTGAGCTTCACCCCATGGTGGATAGCATCTACATCATCGGGTGTGAGGACGAGCTGGAATATTGCGATAATGAAATGCTCCGGCCTTACGGATTTACAAAGATCCGCGGGCTGGTGGCCGGCGGAAAGGAACGCCAGGATTCCGTGAGAAACGGTTTGGAAGCCCTGCAGGGGGAAGAAATCGTCCTTGTGCACGACGGAGCGCGTCCTTTCGTCACCGGAGATATGATCACGCGGACCATCGAAGCGGCTTCCCGCCGGGGAGCGGCAATCTGCGCCGTACCGGCGAAGGACACCATTAAGGTGGCGATGCCGGATCCTGACGATGAGGGAGACGTTCCGGCGCTGTATTTTACCGGGACACCGGACCGCAGTACATTGTATCAGGTTCAGACACCGCAGGGATTTCTGACAGAGATCCTGAAGGAAGCCCATGACCGGGCGGCGAATGAGCAATTTTATGGCACAGATGATGCAGTTTTGGTTGAAAGAACAGGGAAAAAAGTGTATCTTGTAATGGGCGATTATAAG
>JAFUQN010000047.1 GCA_017472365.1 Bacillota bacterium | reverse complement strand
GTGCCCAGAAGAGGTAACGTTCCCAAGAGAGAAGTGCTTGCCGATCCCGTGTACAATTCCGTACTGGTGACCAAGCTGATCAACAGCATCATGCTGGACGGCAAGAAGGGTGTTGCTCAGAAGATCGTATATGAAGCTTTTGACATCATCCGTGAAAAGACTGACAGAGATCCCCTGGAAGTTTTCACCGAGGCTATGAACAACATCATGCCCGCACTGGAAGTTAAGTCTCGCCGTGTAGGCGGCGCAACCTACCAGGTTCCCATTGAAGTACGTCCCGAAAGACGTCAGACCCTGGGTCTGCGCTGGCTGACTCTCTACGCTCGTCGTCGTGGCGAAAAGACCATGAAGGAGCGTCTGGCTGGTGAAATCATCGATGCTATGAACAGCACCGGTGCAGCAGTCAAGAAGTGCGAAGAAACCCACAGAATGGCTGAAGCAAACAAGGCTTTTGCTCACTTCCGTTGGTAATTTCGTTTGGTTTAAACGAGATACGAAAGAAATTTATCAGGAGAGTAATTCATGTCCAGAGAATATTCACTTGAAAATACCAGAAATATCGGCATCATGGCTCACATTGACGCCGGTAAGACTACCACCACCGAACGTATTCTGTTCTACACCGGCGTAAGCCATAAGCTGGGTGAAACCCACGAAGGCACCGCTACCATGGACTGGATGGCACAGGAACAGGAACGTGGTATCACCATTACCAGTGCAGCTACTACCTGCCACTGGAAGGGTCGCCGCATCAACATCATCGACACCCCGGGCCACGTTGACTTCACCGTAGAAGTTGAACGTTCTCTGCGTGTTCTGGACGGTTCTGTAACCGTTATGTGTGCTAAGGGCGGCGTAGAACCCCAGTCCGAAACTGTTTGGAGACAGGCAGATAATTATGGCGTTCCCCGCATGATCTACGTCAACAAGATGGACATCATGGGTGCGGACTTCTATAATGTTCTGGATATGATCGAAAACAGACTGAAGTGCAACGCAGTTCCCATTCAGCTGCCTATCGGCGCCGAAGAAACCTTCCGCGGTATCATCGACCTGGTAGAAATGAACGCTGACATCTACTACGATGAAATGGGTCAGGACATGCGCGTGGAAGAAATTCCCGAAGACATGATGGACCTGGCTGAAGAATACCGCGAAAAGCTGATCGACGCAGTTACCATGCTGGACGAAGATCTGATGGAAAAGGCTCTGATGGAAGAGGAAATCACTCCTGACGAAATCAAGGCTGTTATCCGTAAGGCTACCATTGCTAACGAAATGGTTCCCGTTGTTTGCGGTACTTCTTACAGGAACAAGGGCGTACAGAAGCTGCTCGACGCAATCGTAGACTTCATGCCCGCTCCCACCGAGATCCCTGCTATCAAGGGTATCATTCCCAAGACCGAAGAAGAAGACGTTCGCGAATCCAGCGACGATGCTCCCTTCTCCGCTCTGGCATTTAAGATCATGACCGACCCCTTCGTTGGTAAGCTGGCATTCTTCCGTGTGTACTCCGGTACCATCAACTCCGGCTCCAATGTTCTGAACTCTACCAAGGGTAAGAAGGAACGTCTGGGCCGCATCCTGCAGATGCATGCTAACGAACGTAAGGACATCTCCACCGTATATTCCGGTGACATTGCTGCTGCAGTAGGTCTGAAGAATACCACCACCGGCGACACTCTGTGCGACGAAAAGAATCCCATTATTCTGGAATCTATGGTATTCCCCGAACCCGTTATTAGCGTAGCAATCGAACCCAAGACCAAGGCAGGTCAGGAAAAGATGGACGTCGCTCTGCAGAAGCTGGCAGAAGAAGACCCCACCTTCAGAACCTACACCGATGAAGAAACCGGCCAGACCATTATTGCTGGTATGGGCGAACTTCACTTGGACATCATCGTAGACAGAATGCTGCGTGAATTCAAGGTTGAAGCTAACATCGGTAAGCCTCAGGTTGCTTACAAGGAAACCATCACCCAGACCGTTGTTCACGACGAAACCTACAAGCGTCAGTCCGGCGGTAAGGGTCAGTATGGTAAGGTCAAGATCCAGGTTGAACCCAATGAACCCGGTAAGGGTTATGAGTTTGTCAACGCTATTACCGGTGGTGCAATTCCCAAG
>JAFUQN010000004.1 GCA_017472365.1 Bacillota bacterium | reverse complement strand
GCTGTGGAAGGTAAGACCGAAACTCTGGATATCGACACCATGATCCTGGCCATCGGTCAGGCTGTGGATCCCTCCGGCTTCGACGGTTTGGAACTGACCAGAAAGAAGGGTATCGTATACGATAAGGGTACCTTCATGACTTCCATCCCCGGCGTATTCGCTGGTGGTGACTGCGGTAACGACAAGATCTCCATCGCGATCGAATCCATCGCGGACGCAAGAAAGGGAAGCTACATTGTAGATGCTTATCTGAACGGTGAAGAAGTGGAATACAAGCCTCAGTACACCGTACAGAGAACGGATATCACTAGAGAAACCTTCGAAGACAGAGAAAGAGAATGCCGTCCGGTACCTCTGCAGCTGTCCGCAGAAGAAAGAAAGGACAACTTCAGTGAAGTTGTTTACAGCGGTTACTCCGAAGAACAGGCTCTGGCTGATGCAAGCCGCTGCCTGGAATGCGGTTGCCACGACTACTTCGAATGTAAGCTGATCGACTTCGCAAATCAGTACGACGTACATCCGGAAAGACTGGCTGGCGAAGTGAACAAGATCGAATTCAACGACGATCATCCGTTCATCATGAGAGACCCCAACAAGTGTATCCTGTGCGGTCTGTGCGTTCGTGTCTGCGACGAAGTCATGGGCATCGGCGCTCTGGGTCTGGTAAAGAGAGGCTTTGACACTGTTGTTAAGCCGACCCTGGAACTGCCGCTGGCAGAATCCGGCTGCGTATCCTGCGGTCAGTGCGTAAGCGTATGTCCGACCGGTGCACTGGGCGAAAGACTGTCCATTCCCAAGTCCGTACCTGTAGAAACTGAAGTGATCGAAACTACCTGCTCCTACTGCTCCGTTGGTTGTACCATGGATCTGCACTACAAGGGCGACCTGCTGATCAAGGCTGTTCCCTCCAAGGAAGGCGTTGTCAACAAGGGTCTGATGTGCGGTAAGGGTAAGTTCGGTTTCGACTGCGCAGAACTGGAAGGAAAGTTAGTTGATCCTATGATCAAGAACGCTTCCGGCGCATTCGAAGAATGTGACTACCACGAAGCATTCGTTATGACTGCGAAGAAGGCTGAAGCTGTGGCTGCTCGTTACGGTAAGAAGGCTGTGGCTGTTGCAATCTCCGACAGATACACCAACGAAGAAGCTTATGCAATCAAGAAGTTCGCTACCGAAATCGGTGCTAAGACTCTGTGCTTCAACAACAGAGAAAGCGGTATCGCTAAGGTTCTGGGCAGAGATGCTTCTCCCAACACCATTGATGAACTGCTGTCCACCGAACTGATCCTGGTTTGCGGTTACAACTCCGTAATGAACCCTGTGATCCAGATCAAGCTGAAGGAAGCTGCAAAGAACGGTGCTAAGGTCATCCTGATCAACCCCGAAGAATATCCGCAGCACATGAACTTCCTGACCAAGGAAATTTACACTGAAAACACTCTGGGCTTCCTGAAGGCTATGGCGAAGGCTCTGGTCAAGATGGGCAAGGGTGAAAACATCGACGGATTCGAAGAATTCAAGAAGTGCCTGACCAGAACCAAGGCTGATGATGAAGCTACCGCAGTAGCTGAAATGTACGCTAAGGCAAAGAAGGCAATGATCGTATTCCAGCAGAATCTGATCACCACCGACGCTGCTACCCTGCTGGCTGACATCGCTGTGATCTCCGGTCACATCGGTACTCCCAGAGACGGTATCCTGCAGCTGAAGGCTAAGAACAACTCTCAGGGTCTGATCGACCTGGGTATCCGCGCAGGCGAAGAAGCTATGGAAGGCGTTAAGGCTCTGCTGTGCTTCGGCGAAGATCCGGACTACGATATGTCCGACCTGGAATTCCTGATGGTAAGCGATACTCACATGACCGATACCGCTCTGAAGGCTGACGTGATCATCCCCGGAACTGCGTTCGCAAGTGCTGATGGTACCTACACCAACACGGAACGTCGTCTCCAGGCTGTAGAACCGGCGATCTACGAAGATGTTGTATTCAACAACTGGGAAATCGCTGCAGAACTGGCTCACGTATTCGAAGTGGAATTCGACTTCGATGACGCAGGTGACATCTCCGAAGAAATGGACGATATGATCCTGGAATACAAGTACGCTACCATTGGCGACATTTGGGAAGGCGTACTGGCATGTGAAGAACCGAAGCTGGTAGCTGTTAAGGACGGCGCTTATGCTGACGAACTGAAGTGCACTGATAACCTGATGAACGTAATCAACGAAAGATTACCGAAGCCGGTTAGATAAAAGAAATGTTGGATGCGGGCGTTCCGTAAGGAACGCCCGTTTTCAAGAATGATCCTCTGGGGATCAAAAATCTGAAAAGTAAGGACAAAGACAAATGTTTGGAAGAATTTGGGCGTGGATGAATCGCCACGCTGGATTGGTTATTTTTTTAATGGGTGTGATCATTGTGGTCGGCGCTGTTTCTACGCTGGGCATCTTTTCCGGTGACAGGGAAGAACGTTACAACCAGCTGGTGAAAACGTTCGAATTCACAGTGGATGAAGAAACTGGTATTTCCACCTGGGATACCGAAGAAGCCTGGAAAGAAGGCATGAACCAGATGATGGAGCTCTGTCCGAAAGAATTGTTCCAGAACAATCCGCTGTATGGTGACAACGAAGTTCTCCGTCAGATGCTGAGAAATGTCCGCCGCGTGAAGTTTGACGATAAAAATCGTGAAGAAATCGTGGAACTGCTGATGGAATTAAAAGTGGAAGACAACAGTAAGTGGGGAATGTACCGTCTGAAGGTGGACAAGGATATCGTCAAGGAAATCAATTACCTGACAGGGATCCGTATGATCTACTAATTACTGTGTAAATAAAGAAGGAAAGAAAAGAGGCTTTGGATATACCAGAGCCTCTTTTGTTTTTCGATGAAATATATTCATAAATATAGTCACATTGGAGTTTTGGAGAAAGATGTTTCGGGGTATGATAAAACCATAAAGCATGAAGAAATTTTATGAAAATCTTAACGTTTTTTCAATGGCCTGAAGGAAGAAGTCAGGTGACAAGAAACAGGAATTATGCTATAGTTAAGATGTATGAGATGATTGGAAAAGTTCTGAAAGTTTCGGCTTTTGGACAGAAAAGGAGACGTCATGACAAATAAGATCGGCATCGCGGCTATGACAGAACTGCTTCAAAAGCTGGTATCCATCTCCAGCCCTTATTTCCATGAAGATAAGGTCATGGAATATGTGGAAAGCTGGATGAAAGATCGGAAGCTTCCGGTGGAACTCCATACATATGAAGATAAGATAGTAACCGGATTTTGTGGAAAGAATGTCACCGGTGTTCTGGATGGCGGAAAGCCCGGCCCTGTGATTTATCTGAACGGTCATCTGGATACGGTGAATATTTGTGACGGTTGGACCAAAGATCCGCTGGGCGGTGAAGTGATCGACGGGAAGCTGTACGGGACCGGTGCTTTGGACATGAAATCCGGATGCGCTGCGATCATGCTGGCTGTGGATGCGTTCCACAGAGATCATGAGGAATTTGCGGGAAAGATCATCTATCATTTAGTATCGGATGAAGAAGGCCCCTTTGGTCTCGGGACCATGTTCCTGATCAATGATGAGATCCACAAGGTGGAAGACACTGCGGATTTCGCCATCAGTACGGAGCCGACAGCCGGCTTTGCCGGATTGCCTCATCCATGTTTCGGAATGGGAGCTAAGGGCGGTTACAATTATAAAATCATCGTACGTGGTAAGTCGTCCCACGCTGCGACACCTCAACTGGGAATCAGTGCGGCGGTGGATGCATCAAAAATCGTGGTGGAACTGGAAGCCATGGAAAAGCGTGAAGATCCTCAGCTGGGAAAGGGAGCTAACTGTGTGATCCGCCTGGAAAGCGGCGGAGCTGCATGCAGCGTACCTGACTATGCTGAAATTGAGATCTTCTCTCACGTGGTCCGCGGTGAAAATCAGGAGACCCTGCGGGCGGAAGCCGAGGAAGCAATCCGCCGTGCCGGTGTCAGAAGCCAGTGCGAGATCATCTTCCGCGATACTCCGGTGGAACGGTTCGACGGAGGTTTTCCGCCGTACTGTACGGATGCGGAAAATGAATACGTAAAGAAATTTACACAGTCGGTGGCGAAGGTCTGTGGAAAGGAACCGCAGATATCCTATTTTGAAGCCATCGGCGACTTTAATTATATTGGCGGAACGCTGGGAATTCCCGTTGTGATGTTTGGTGCAGCGGGAGATCATTTCCACAGCTGTGACGAATATGTCTGCCTGGACTCTGCAACAGAGGCGGCAGAATCCTTGTATCAATTCTTCGAAGACGTTTTGGTATAAGAAGATTAGGCGCGGGTGAGGCCGTTGCTTATTGAGTGTTGTTGTCCGTTATTGTGAGGTAGAAACGAAATGCCGGACTTTGGGTTGTGTATGTCTGCATTTCGCGAGAGGCCGGATCCGTCCGGAACCATTGAGGAGGAAAAACTATGAAACTTGAACTCACCAAGAGAATCGAACAGATTGCACTGGATCTGACAAGTCAGCTGAGCGTACTGGATACGCCGGATGAAATCCTGATTGCAGAAAAAGTGTATTCCATCATGTCCGAAATGAAGTACTTCAAGGCTCACCCTGAAAATCTGTACTTCGTACCGGTGAAGGGCGACAAGCTGGGAAGAAAGAGCGTTGTTGCAATCGTTAACGGCGAAAAGAAGCCTTCTGATAAGACTGTTGTTATGATCGGTCACATTGATACCGTTGGTATTTCTGACTACGGTCCGCTGGCTGAATACGCAAACCAGCCGCTGGTACTGACCGAAAAGTTCAAGGAAATCGAATTGCCTGCACAGGTGAAGAAAGATCTGGAATCCGGCGAATACCTGTTTGGCCGTGGTATCTTCGATATGAAGTCCGGCGACGCGATCATTATGGCTCTGATGGAAATGATCTCCGACGACATCGAAAACTTCGAAGGTAACTTAATCTACGGTGCTGTATGCGACGAAGAAGGTAACTCCGGCGGTATGCTGAATGTGGTTCCGGAACTGTGCAGATTACAGGACGAAAAGAAGTATGACTATCTGGCTCTGCTGGACACTGACTATATGACCGAAGAATATGAAGGCGACGAAAACAAGTACGTTTACGTTGGTACCGTTGGTAAGCTGATGCCCACATTCTTCGTTGTTGGTAAGGAAACCCACGTAGGTGAATCCTTCAAGGGTATCGACCCCAACCAGATCGCTGCAGAAATCACCAGAAGAATCAATCTGAATCCTGAATTCAGTGACGTGGCTGAAGGCGAAGTGACCCTGCCTCCGGTTACTCTGAAGCAGAGAGACCTGAAGCCGGAATACTCCGTACAGATCGCTAAGACTGCTGTTGTATTCTTTAACTACGCTACCCACTGCTCCACACCGGACCAGGTACTGGACAAGATGGTGAAGGCTGGTCAGGAATGCTTCCAGAATGTTGTAGACATGCTGAACGAACGCTATGAAAAGTTCTGCGAAATGGCTCACAGACCGTTCCACAAGCTGCCTTGGGAAGCAAGAACCATGACCTATCATCAGCTGTGTGAAGTTGTTAAGGCTGAAGTTGGTGAAGAATTCGATGCTAAGGTACAGGCTTACGCTGAAGAACTGGCTAAGGATGAAACCATCGATGCCAGAGACAGAAATACCCACCTGGTGGAATTCGTTCACGGTATGTGGTCCGATAAGAATCCGGTTCTGATCGTATACTTCTCTCAGCCGTACTATCCGCACATCTACATCAAGGGCGATGAACCCAAGGAAAAGGCTCTGCTGGATGCGGTTGCTGATGCAGTAGATACCACCAAGACTGACTACAAGCTGGTTTACAAGAAGTTCTTCCCGTACATCTCCGACCTGAGCTACGGCGCAGCTCCGAGAGAAGACGGTATCATCGAAGCTTTCATGGAAAATATGCCTGGTTATGGCACCGTTTATAACCTGCCCATGAAGGAAATGCAGAGACTGAACTTACCGGTACTGGATATCGGTTCCTTCGGTAAGGATGCACATAAATTCACTGAGCGCATCGAAAAGAAGTACACATTCGAAGTGGCTCCGGAACTGGTTTATAAGACTGTTATGAACCTGTTAAAGTAAGGCTGTAAGAGGAGCGTCAGCTGACGCTCCTTTTCACATACATAATGAAGGGAGAGATTGTTATGAAAACATCTATTGACAAGCTGTTCTTAGGTAAGAACATTTACACCATGGTAGCGGAAGACGATAAGGTCGAAGCAATCGGCGTTAAAGACGGTAAGATCGTATTTGCAGGCGCTAAGGCTGAAGCAGAAGAAAAGTTCGAAGCTGCTGAAGTGATCGAAGTGGCCGATGATCAGATCATGCTGCCCGGCTTTGGCGACTCTCACCTGCACTTCTATGCATATTGCCAGACCCTGACCACTGTTGACCTGGCTGGCTGCAAGACCAAGGCAGAAGCTCTGAAGAGACTGGCTGACAAGGCAAAGGAAACTCCGGAAGGTATGTGGATCAAGGGCTCCAACTTCGACCAGTCCAAGTGGACCGATTGTGAAGACCAGATCCCGACCAGACATGACCTGGACCAGGCTTCTGATAAGCACCCCATCGTAATCAAGAGATGCTGCTTACATACTCTGGTTGCTAACACTATGGCTCTGGAAAAGGCAGGTATTGGTAAGGGTTACGTATTCGGTGTCGGCGGTACCGCTGAACTGGAAGAAGACGGAACTCCCAACGGTATCATGAGAGAACAGGCGTCCAAGGTTTACGACGAACTGATTCCCGACCCGCTGACCGATCCCGCAGTTAAGAAGGATCTGATGGTCAAGGCTCTGAAGGACGTATCCTCCAAGGGCGTTACCATGCTCCACACTTATGCTGCTGAAATCTGGAAGTACACCGAAGATTTCGATGACTACCAGGCTCTGGATGATGAAGGTCTGCTGCCCGTTCGTATGACCATCTGTCTGGACGAAATGTTCGACAAGCCGGAACTGACCGCTGAACAGCTGGCAGATCCCGAAAGAAAGGTACAGATGGGTACTTTCAAGATCTTCACCGACGGTTCTCTGGGCTCCCGTTCTGCAGCTCTGATGGAACCCTACTCTGACGATCCGTCCACCTGCGGTATCATGGTTATCGCTCAGGATGACCTGAACGAAAAGACCTGGAAGGCTTATGAACACGGTTTACAGCCGGCTACTCACTGCATCGGTGACGCTGGTATGGAAGCTGCGATCCAGGCTATCGAATACACTCTGGCAAAGGCTAGAGAATCCGGTATGTCCGAAGAAGAAATCGCAGGAAGACTGCCCTTCCGTTTGATCCATGCTCAGATGGTAAACGAAGACCAGATCGCTCGTCTGAAGAAGCTGCCTGTTATTCTGGATATCCAGCCGGTATTCCTGAATACTGACCTGCACTGGGTTGAAGAAAGAATCGGCGAAAGAGCTAAGATGAGCTATCTGTGGAGACGTTACATCGATGAAGGCTTCATCCTGACCGGTGGTTCTGACTGCCCGGTTGAAGGTTATGACCCGCGTCCCGGCATCTACGGTGCTGTTCTGAGACAGGACCCCGCAGATGGTAAGCCGGAAGGCGGCTGGTTGCCGGATCAGAAGGTTTCCATGTACGAAGCGGTTTGCATGTACACCAAGAACATTCCGTATGCAAATGGTGAACAGGATCGCATGGGTACTCTGGAAGTCGGCAAGTTCGCTGATATGGTAATCCTGGACAGAAATATCTTCACTCGTCCTGCAGAAGACGTTCTGAACATGCAGGTAGAAAAGACTTATCTGGCTGGTAAGGAAGTTTACTCCGCAAAGTAAGCTGAAGTTCAGCTGAAATAACATCGGAAGGGATATCACATGCATTTACATTCTTATGACGAAGTAAAACGACTGACCGAAGAAATGGTCCGGATTCCCAGCATCAATAAGGAACCCGGCGGCGAAGCCGCGGTTGCCAAGTACATGTATGATTATTACATGGAGCTTCCGTATTTCCGGGAACATCCGGATTACGTGAAGATGTTCCAGACAAAAGACGATTTTGTGGAGCGTTATTCCACCTACGCCTTTGTGAAAGGAACGAAGGGGACTTCCAACCGTACCGTGGTTCTGATGGGCCATACGGATACGGTGGGGATCGATGATTTTGGTACCATCAGGGAATGGGCATGTGATCCTGACGCACTTCCGGAGAAGCTTAAGACATTGCAGCTGTCTCAGGAAGTGATCGATGATATCGACAGTGGTATTTACATGTTTGGCCGAGGCGCACTGGATATGAAATCCGGTGTCGCCGGCCACATGTATATCATTAAATATTTCTCCGAACATCCGGAGGAACTGGACGGAAATGTCATTGCGCTCGGTGAGTGTGATGAAGAAGAACTGTCCAAGGGCGTATTGTCCGCTCTGGATGAACTGGTGGAGCTGAAGACAACTCAGGGCTTCGAATATACATCCTGCATCAACGCTGACTATTCGACGAATCACAGTCCCGGTGATGAAGCGCGGTATGTATATTATGGAAGCATTGGTAAGCAGCTTCCGACGTTCGTCGCTTTTGGAAAGGAATCTCATGTTGGGAATTCCTTTGGTGCGTTGGATCCCAATCTGCTGATTGCAGAAATCACCAGAAAGATGTCGCTGAATGTGGATCTCTGTGATGTTGCACAGGGAGAGGCCTGTGTTCCGCCCATTTCTCTGAAGCAGATGGATACGAAGCCCAATTATACGGTACAGACGGCCCTGGTGGCCATGGGATATTATAATTATTTTACCCATGGAGCTTTTCCGGGGGAAGTCATGGAAAAGTGTAAGGCTCTGGCCATCGATGCCTTTGATGACATCATCGACCATCTGAACACGCAGTACAAAAAGTTCTGTGACTTGTGTGGTACCGATTATGTGAAGCTGCCCTGGAAGACCAGAGTTTACACCTGGAAAGAATTCTACGGGGAGCTGGCGGAAAGACACGGAGAACCTTTTAAGAAGGCGATCCTGGATTTTGCCACAAAACTGAATACGGAACAGCCCGGGCTGGATTTGAGACTGTTCGGTCTGGAAGTGATCCAGGAGGCGTGGAAGTGGATGGAAGACAAATCTCCTGCCATCGTGATCTTTTTCGGTTCCGTATACAGTGCTAACATTGAAATGACTCGTAAGACGGAAAATGAAAGGGCACTGTTGGACGCTGTGGAAGCAGCGGTGGAAGTGGTTCGCCCGGAAGCGGATCGCGATATCAGGACCCGCATGTTCTATCCGTACATTTCCGACATGAGTTTTATGGCTCTGTGCTGTGAACTGGAAGATGTTCAGGCTCTGAATGACAATATGCCTTCCAATCCGGTGAAGTACTATCACGATGTGGAAAAGATCCTGCAGATCAACGTCCCCGTGGTGAATATCGGATCCTTTGGAAAAGACGGCCATTGTCTGACGGAACGCGTGGATATGTATCATACGTTCCAAAATGTACCGAACATCACATATGAAACCGTCCGACGTTTATTAGATTAATAGGTTCAGGAGGAAATCACTATGCGCTTACATTCTTTTGATGAAGTGAAACGCCTGACCACAGAAATGGTCAGAATCCCCAGTATCAATAAGGAACCCAAGGGTGAAACTGCTGTAGCACAGTATGTATACGACTTTTATATGGGTTTACCATATTTCCAGGAACATCCGGACTATGTGAAGATGTTCCAGACCAAGAACGACTTCGTGGAACGTCACTGCACCTACGGTTTCGTTAAGGGAACCAAGGGTAACTCCAACAGAACCGTCATCCTGATCGGCCATATCGACACTGTTGGTATCGACGACTTCGGTACCATCAAGGAATGGGCCTGCGATCCGGAAGTTCTTCCTGAAAAGCTGAGAACCATCCAGATGCCTGACGTTGTTAGAGAAGACCTGGAAAGCGGTATTTACATGTTCGGCCGCGGTGCGCTGGATATGAAGTCTGGCGTAGCTGGTCACATGTTCATCATCAAGTACTTCTCCGAACATCCGGAGGAACTGGACGGTAACATTATCGCCATCGCTGAATGTGACGAAGAAGATAACTCCAAGGGTATCAATTCTGCACTGGATGAACTGGTTGAGCTGAAGACGACTCAGGGCTTTGTATACATTGCATGTATCAATGCTGACTACTCCACCAACCACAGCCCCGGGGATGACGCTCGTTACCTGTACTACGGTTCCATTGGTAAGCAGCTGCCTACATTTGTTGCTTTCGGTAAGGAATCTCACGTTGGTAACTCCTTCGGCGCTCTGGACCCGAACCTGCTGATCGCT
>JAFUQN010000046.1 GCA_017472365.1 Bacillota bacterium | reverse complement strand
TCGAATATGACGGCATCGGCTTTATCCCTTTGGAAGAACTTGCGAAAAAGGAAACGGCGTGACCGAAGTCACGCCGTCCCTTGAAAACAATCGTTTTCGAGCATTTTTCAAAATAACTGTTTTACGAAGCCCCGCCTAACTGCGGTCTTTCTTTTTGATTGCCATAGACAATGCAAAGGTGGTACAATAAGGAAAAGATCTGAAAAGCGAGGTACTGACAATGATCGTAAAAGAAACAGTGATCCAGAAGCCGAATCACCTGGGTGGAAAAGGAACCATCGAGATCCACGCAGCCATGCAGGGAGAAGAAGTGTTCCGCGGCCACGGGAGAATGTTAGCTATGGTAACGCTTCCGCCGGGAAGTTCCATCGGGTATCACCAGCATGTGGGTGAAACGGAAACGTATTTTGTTGTAGAAGGAAACGGCGTATTTACCCATAACGGTGTGGAAAGCCCCATCGGTCCCGGAGATGTTGGACTGATGGAAGTGGGAGATTTCCACGGAATTGAAAATACCGGAGACAAGGACCTGAAAATGGTGGCTCTGATCTGGAAAGAATAAGATAAAAAAGCGGTGATGTCCTGAAAGATATCACCGCTTTTATGTATAAAAATGAGCGTATATTTGAATAATTATAAAGTTTTTCCCTTGTTGTAATAGCTCTGCATTTCTGCTTCAGGAACCATGGAACCACCGGTCGCCCATACGATGTGAGTTGCCTGTGACATGTTACCGGTAAGGCCCATGCGATCCAGATAGTCCTTCTGATCCTGGAGAGCCATAACGCCGGGGAAGCCTGCACATGCGGAAGGTTCGATATAGATCCCTTCCGAATCGGCCAGTTTGGTCAGAAGGTGATAGAGCTTATCGTCTTCCACGGTGAATACGCCGTCCAGCTTATCTTCCATGATCTTACCAACCAAACGGGAAGCACGGCCCACAGCCAGCCCGTCCGCGGCGGTCTTTCCGTCCAAACCGATATCGGAGCAGGCGATTTCATTGTGTAAGCCGGTCATCATGCCCAGAGCCATACAAGGAGCATGGGTCGGTTCAGCGAAGAAGCAGTGGACATTGTCACCGTACAGCAACTTCAACCCGAAGGCAACCCCGCCGGGGCCTCCGCCCACGCCGCAGGGGAGATACACGAACAACGGATGTTCCTCGTCTACAGTCACGTCCAGTTCCCTCAACTGGAAATCCAGACGACGGGCCGCTGTGGCGTACCCAAGGAACAGGTCAGCGGAACCTTCATCGTCCACGAAGTGACACATGGGGTCATTGGCAGCCGCCTTACGGCCTTCGGCCACGGCTTTCTGATAATCGTCAGGATATTCCACGACAATGGCACCTTTTTCACGGAGCATATCCTTCTTCCACTGACGTGCATCTGCGGACATGTGGATCGTTACATGGAAACCCAGCTGGGCACTCATGATACCGATGGAAAGACCTAAGTTCCCAGTGGAACCAACGGCGACACTATATTTGGAAAACAGTTCACGGAATCTCGGTTCAGCCAGAATGGAGTAGTCGTCGGTCAACTGTAACATTCCCTCGCGGAGAGCGATAGTTTCCGCCAGCTTCAGGATTTCGTGGAATCCGCCTCTGGCTTTGATGGAACCGGAAATGGGCAGCATCGAATCACACTTCAGTAAGAGACGCCCCTCAACTTTCTTGTCCGCTTCACCAGCCAAGATCTTGTGCATTTCCGGGATCTCCTTCAGGGGAGATTCCACCAGTCCGTCCGCAGCCTCTGTCTGAGGGAATACCTTCTTCAGGTAGGGACGGAAGTGCTGTAAGCGGGCTTCCACCGCTTCCACATCTTCTGCGGTAAACATCGCTTCCGGTGCAGCTGTGGAATCGGCCGCCAGGCCGGTTGCCAGGGGATTGAGCCAGAACAGCTCTTCACAAGCCATCATAGGTGTCAGCAGGGGATATTTGCTTTTTAAAACGTCCAGTTGTAATTCGCTCATCGTAATACTTCCTTTCGTACGTGGACAGTAATTCTCTATTTTTCATATTATCACATCTGTTTTTCGTTTACAATCCGGATGTTTTGTAATACAATATAGAGAATGTTTCCGGAAGAAATCGGAATTTGAAAGGAATATTTATGCAAAAATTATTACTGAAGGTATTTGTAAAAGATTATGAAAATACGGCGGATCCGCAGGTCCGTGAAGCTTACGGAAAGCTGGCCGGAACGGTAGGAATCGTCTCCAACACTGTGGTGTCTGTCTTGAAAATTGCTGTGGGGATGATTTTCTCCAGTATCTCCATCATGGCTGACGGGTTGAACAATCTGGCTGACGCGTCTTCGTCGCTGATTACGCTGATCGGGTTCCGCATGGCGTCCAAACCGGCAGATGAGGACCATCCCTACGGACATGCTAGAATCGAATATATCACGGGGTTGATCGTGTCGTTCTTGATTATTATGCTGGGTGTAGAAACGCTGAAATCCTCCTGGGCCAAAATCATGGAACCGGAACCGCTGCAGTTCAGTATGGTGGCTGTAGGTGTTCTGCTCATGTCCATCGCTGTAAAGCTGTGGCAGGCTTCCTTTAATATGAAGATGGGGAACGCCATCGATTCGGCCACATTGAAGGCAACCGGCGCCGACAGCCGTAACGATGTGATTTCCACGACAGCCGTTCTGATCAGCTTACTGATCGGGAAATTTACCGGACTTCAGCTGGACGGCTATATGGGTGTTTTGGTAGCTCTGTTCATCATTTGGTCGGGAATTTGTCTGATCAAAGAAACTTCGGATCCTCTTCTGGGCCTGGCACCGGATCCTACGCTGGTAAAGCAGATTGAAGAACGCGTGGTTTCTCATGAAGGGATTCTGGGGATCCACGATCTAGTAGTTCATGACTACGGTCCGGGAAGGGTATTCGCATCCGTTCACGCAGAGGTGGATGCCAATGGAAATCTGATGGAAAGCCACGACCTGATCGATAATATCGAAAAGGAAATCAGCAGTGCGTTAAAAATCGAATTGGTTGTTCACATGGATCCGGTGGATACGCAGGATCCGTTGACACAGATCGTAAAACAGCAGCTGACCGAAGTAATCAGCGATATCGATGACATTTTAAATGTTCATGATGTCAGAGTCGTTCCGGGGTATACCCATCACAATATCCTGTTTGATATCGTAGTGGCTGCGGGGGCAGAAAAGACCGACAGTCAGCTGAAGACCATGGTTATGACACGGATGAAAGAGTATGATCCCAAATATAATACAGTCATTGAAATCGACCGGAACTACACCGGAGAATGTCACAAATAAAGAAAAGGCCAGGAAGTATCCTGGCCTTTTTTGTATCTTCCAACAACCGCTGCACGATTCGTATCTTTTTATGAATTAAAAAACCCGCTGAATTTCAGCGGGTTTTCTATGGTCGAGGTAGCAGGATTCGAACCTGTGGCCTTTGCGTCCCGAACGCAACGCTCTACCAAGCTGAGCTATACCTCGATCTCGTATGTTCGGGACATCGTACTAGATTAGTATACAACAGCTTTTCGAAAACTGCAAGTGTTTTTTTAAAATTTTTCGTTCTTTTTTTGCCATTTTCCCGTCCGGAATTCGCAGAAGGAAATGACGAAATTGATAAACCAGCCCAGAGGAACAGCGACCCAGGTCATGGAGATACCGAAAATGGGAGTCATGACCTTGGTAAATGTGACGCGGAGCGTCAAGTTTGCCAGATTAGCCACAGTAAACATGGTCATATCGCCGGAGCCGCGGAGAAGACCGTCAGTGGTCATTTTCAGACCGGCGAAGAAATAGAACCAGCCCACGAACTGCGTGCGTGCCATTCCTGTCCGGAGCGCCAGCTCCACGCCTTCTTCTTTCAGGAACAGTGAGATGATGGGCTCTGCCAGCGGAATGGTGATGGCTGCAATCAGCAGTGCGAAACAGCCGATGATTTTAACGGCAGTGCGATAGCCTTCTCTGACACGGTCAAACTGACCGGCACCGATGTTCTGGGCTGTATAAGCGGACATGGCGTTACCCATGGCCAGCATCGGTACGAGGCAAAGGCTTTCAATGCGCGTTCCTGCAGAATAACCCGCCAGCATGTCCGAACCAAAGACGTTGACAGAAGACTGTACCAGCATCAGTCCGATGGAAACCGTAGACTGTTGGAAGATCGACGGCAGCGCAATGCGGACCATATTTTTCAGCTCCGAGATGTTGAAGCAGGGGAGCTTTGCCGTGGATGGATACGTCTTCAGCTCCTTCAGGAAAATCGTGAAGGAGGTCAGCGCCGATACTCCCTGGGCGATCAGAGTTGCCCAGGCGACGCCCGCAACGCCGAGACCGAACCCGCGTACCATGATGATGTCCAGAATCACGTTCAGTACCGACGAAAAGATCAGAAGATACAGGGGAATTCTGGAGCGGCCCAAAGCGTTGAACATGGATGCCAGGACATTGTACATAAACAGGAAGGGGAGCCCAAGGAAGTAGATATTCAGGTAGGTCTGAGCATCTTCCATAATATTGTCCGGTGTTTTCAGCCAGCTCATGATGGAACCGCTCGCCAGGAGACCGAACGTTCCCAGGAGGATGGACAGGGTCAGAAAGGACAAAAGCGCTGTGGAAATGGAACGCTTCATCCTGTCGTAGTCTCTCCGTCCGAAGGCGCGACCCGTCAGTACCGAAGCACCGATTCCCCCTCCGGTGGCGATGGAAATGAAGACATAGGTCAGCGCGTAAGATGCGCCGACTGCAGCCAGAGCATCCTCGCCCACATACCGGCCGACGATGACCGAGTCAACCATATTATAAAATTGTTGAAACAAATTACCCACAATCATGGGAAACGCCAGAACCAACATGGCGCGCATGGGGTTCTGGCGAATCAAATACTCTTTTTCCATTATTTATTTCTTTTCTTCGAAGGTTCCCCAAACGATGGGTTCGCCCCCGACAACCATGGTCTGGCCCTTGGCGATAACGGTGTCGATCACCAGGTCTTCGGACAGCAGTACGAAGTCAGCGTCCTTGCCTACAGCGATACGACCCTTATTAGCCAGCTTCAGAGCGTCTGCCGGGTTGGAGGTGATGGTCTTTACTGCGATTTCCAGAGGAATGTTGGTACGTTCTACACATTCCTTGACTTCCTTCAGCAGGCAGCTAGCCTTACCTACGCCGATGCCCAGGTATTCACCTTCCTTGGAGAAGATCGGTAAGCTTCCCTGACCGTCGGAGGAGATGGTCATCAGACCGGAATCTACGCCAGCGTCTAACATTCTCTTGATACCGTTGCAAACGCGAACTTCGTCGCAGATGGTTTCCCAGTAGTCGATATCTTCGTTACCGGTGAAGTCTACGTAACCGCCTCTCTTAGCGTATTCGATGGACTTCTGGAACAGCATTTCGTTTCTGTTCACGTGAGTGGGCAGGAACTGGGTGATGGGGATTTCGGTTTCATCAACGATGCGTTCGATCAGGTCCATGCAGCGTTCGCTGTCGCCCAGATGGATGTTGATGATACCGGCCTTACCGGATAACATACCGCCTACGCGGATGTCGGATACGATTCTGGCCATTTCTTCAAAGGTGGGCTGAGAGGAACGGTGGTCGGACATGGCGATTTCACCGACACCGATGACCTTATCGATCATCATGATGTCCTTCATCAGGCTGTCGGTCAGAGTGTGAACGGGAACCTGATAGGAACCGCTGTAAATGTAAGTGGAAACACCTTCTTCTTCCAGTGCGTGAGCCTTAGCTACCAGTGCACACATATCGCGGCCGATACCGTCGGTACCGATACAGCCAACAACGGTGGTGATCCCGTAACGGGTCAGACCGGACAGAGTTGCTTCGGGAGTTCTGGTCTTGAAGCCGCCTTCGCCGCCGCCGCCGGTGATGTGTTCATGGCTGTCGATGAAACCGGGAGTCAGGACCTTTCCGGTACCGTCGATCACTTCAACTTCCACGTTGCCGTTCAGTTCGATGTGATCTTCCACAGCACAGATCTTATCTGCAGCGATCAGAACGTCTTTTACGCCCAGCTTTTCGGGAGCGTATACAGTGGCGCCTTTGATCAGTTTTAACATAAAATTTCCTCCATTTCTCGGGGGATGGACCCCAAACCTACTAATTTATATGTCCAATTATGCTAAGACTACATGCGGTACAGTTCGTCGCGGAGAGCTCTCAGCTTCTTGATCAGCTTATTCAGATTACCGATACGCTGGATCACGTTTCCGGAGTGTTCTTCGCGGTACAGCATGATGGAGTTCAGAGTGTCATTCAGCTGATCGCATACCACACGGGTATCCTTTTCGAAGTTTTCGATCAGCTTTCCGATTTCGCTGGTCAGCAGAGCTTCGTAGCTTTCCATCATGGATTTTTCGATAGCCTTGGAACCCATGTCCATGGCGCCGGGGAGTGTGTTCTTTACGAAGTCCTGAACGCGTTCCTTATGCATATCGGAAGGCGCGTCTTCTTCGGTCATGGTCACTTCGGCGATGGGATAGTGATAGTCCATGGCAAACAGTCTGGTGACTGTTTCGGACAGTTCCTGCTTCAGTTCGTTGGCGCGAACAAACAGCAGGTCGGAAGTCTTCTGGATGATGGTTTCCACAGAGGTCAGCTGCTGGCTGTAAAGACGGGTCAGCTGCTGAGTCAGAGCGGTATCATCGGTGAAGTCGAAGAATTCGGAGCGTTCCTGATACTGGCCGCGCAGGGTGTCCATCATTTTCAGACCCTTTTCTTCCAGCTCCTTTGCGTCTTCGATGCTGTTCTTCTGCAGTTCATTGAACGCATTGTTCAGACGGCTGAAGCGGCTGTGGAACAGGCTGGGCGGCGATTTCAGAGCAGACCAGTACAGTTCCAGCTGACCCAGAGAAGAGTTGATCAGGTTGATCAGCTTCTTACGGGCAGATTCTTCCAGGATCTGACGAACTTCGGAAGCAGCGTCGCCGGTGAGCTTGGCTTTCAGCTCGTCCAGACCGATGCCCTTTCTGGCACTGACGGGGTAGATCTTGACTTCGTCCACTTCCATCAGGTCGGACAGCAGCTTCTGGCAGTAATACAGGTAAGAAGATAACTCATCTTCGTCTACGACGTCGATCTTGTTGACCGCAAAGTAGAACTTACCTGCATATTCTCTGGCATTGCGCAGGAATTCGATTTCGATTTCGTTGATGGGGCTGTCCACAGACAAGGTGAAAATAACAGCGTCACTTTCCTTAACGAAGGAGTACGCAGCTTCCGAATTGTGCTTGTGGACGGAGCCTACGCCCGGAGTATCCACGAAGGTCAGTCCTTCCTTCAGGAAGTCCGACGGAGTGGTCATGGACACGTGGGATACACCCAGAACGTTGTCCGGGTTCTTCTGTTCGCTGATATATTCGCCCATGGTTTCTAACGTGGTGGGCTGAACACGGCCATTCTTGAAATGGACCTGAGCAGAAGGTTCTCCGTAAGTGATCAATGTTACGGCAGCGGTGATGGGGATGATCCCGGTAGGCAGGATATCGGTACCCAGCAGGGAGTTCACCAGAGTGGACTTACCGCGCTTGAACTGACCGATGACCGCAACGGTCATGTGATGGTTTTCCAGCTTGTCGCGCAGGATGTTGACCTGTTCTTCTTCGGCGTTACACAGTTCCGAAGCTCCCAGCATGATTCCGGCCGTATATACTTTACTTAAAATAGAAGATGCCATATATACCTCCTGTGTGTTTTATTACATACAGATTAATCATACCACAAATCGCACCTGTCTAAAAGGCAAATCATTGAAAAATGCGGGGTTTTCAAAAAAGAAACAACCGGGCACAAGGCCCGGCCGTTTCTTCTTGTTTCAGTGTGTGTATGAAAGGTGTGAATTACTGTTTGATTTCGCATGAGAACATGCAAACATCTCATTCGAATGATACCGTTAATTTACCACCATTTCAACAAAACGTCAAGGAATAACTTGACGATTCGATGAAATAAATCAGAGATAAGGCCGCACATCCACAGCCAGCTGTTCTTCCAGATGGATCAGCCGTTTCGCGATCCGCTTGGATGTCTCGTCGGCCGCTTTGTATTGATTCAGATAACGGCTCAGAGATTTGACGCCCATATTGGCTCCGTCTGTCATGAGATCGGCAATGGTCTTGTCAGAATCGTCCATCATCATTTTCATATTGGTCTTCATCCAGGACATGGTTTCGGCCATCACGGCAGGTTCTTTTCCTTCGTCTTCATACCGGGTCAGTAAAAGATGGAGTTCGCTGTCCAACTTGATGTGATCGTCCTTGCACTTCGTGAGGCACTGTTTCAGCTTTTCGCTGTTGACAGAATCCAGAACTTCATCGATGGATTTCACACCCATTTTGACTCCGGCATCACATTCCCTCAGTAATTTGATCGTATCTTGTTCAACCATTTTGTTTCCTTCTTTCTTTTTTAATGCTAGGATGTCCAAAACGTCGGAAAATACTCGTGCCGATGGAATAAAAAAGCCTGTAATTATTGAAATTACAGGCTTTTAAAATCAGGTGGTGGGATCGTAAGATTCCGATGTATTTATGATAATTGCACGCTTTGAGCTGTCCCACGATACGTTGAAATCAAAGACATCGCCCAAATCTCTTAATTTGAAGAAATTGTGGCCTTTGATGTTATAGCCTGTGGGAGAAATCAGTCTTCCGTCCAGAATCAGAGGGGAACCCGTCAGCTTGGCAGGTTTCGATATCCCATCTCCTACGGCCATTTCACCACCGGTGATGGTATAAGGTGTTTTACTGTAGAGCAATACGACACCATTGTAAGATTTGTCACCGATGTCAATTTTATAGGATCCGTCCCAAACGACGTTGAATTGTTTTTCAGTTCCCAGCAGAGAGTAAGCCACATCCTTCAGCTTGAAGTAAGAACTGCCGTTGATACTGTAAGCTTCAAAATTCACGGGTACGTCATTGATATAGACTGCGTAACTGCCAGGATGGGCAGTGGCTGTTTCCGCAGGCTTTACTGCAGTTCCGTCCGGATTCGCCGTTACCGCTCCCGCCGGCTTCGCAACAGTTCCGTTCTGATAATCGGGGCGATTGGTCAGGATCAGCATATAATTATAAGTCTGACCATCTACAATGGCGGTAATGCTATAAAAAGCATTAAATTGACCATTATATACTCTGTTTTCTACAACATCGAACTCCCAAACAAGTCCACCAATCCACTGCTCATTTGCATTTGATTCATCTGCGTAAGCGGTAATACCATAGGTGTTTAAGTTCAAGAATCTATTTCGTCCCTCTGCCATAACACCACCTGTTTTAAGGTTACTATCATTATACTGAAGCTGAGGGGTATTAAAGCCATCTCGCCACATCATAAAATCTGTTTTATTAGCAGCAGATTTCATGCAAGTAGCAGTGGAACCACCTACACCAAGAGTGACCTTGTACACAATACCGCTTACAGGCTTGCTGTAATAATCGTAACCTGTTACTTCTTCATATTTCACGACGTTTGAAAAAGTTAGACCGCCAATTTCTTGGACGTGAGTTTCTAGTTTTGGAGAGTTAGACAAAGGTTGAACGGGAGAGGGATCAAGTGCAAAAGAAGTTACACTCATACTCGAAACAAACATCAAAACAACCAAAAACATAGATATAAATTTCTTCATGATACACACCACCATCTTTCTGTAACGCGTGGATAATATGAAAACCAGTATATGTTCATTGTAACATGTAATTTTTTTTATTCAAACGTCTGAACACGATAAAGTAAAAATATTATGACAAAATAAAAGAGACTCCGATGAAGGAGTCTCTTCTTTTGTGGTGTCCCCGAGGCGATTCGAACACCCGACGCACGGTTTAGGAAACCGACGCTCTATCCCCTGAGCTACGAGGACTTATAACAATCCTTTTACAAATAAAAGGATCGGGTTAGCGTGATACAGGATCTTTGCAACCTGGGACTGATCGATGGCGTCCGTAAAGAACGTGGTATCAGCGAAGTTGCTGACAGGGACCATCAGAGCCAGCAGGATGAGAACCAGGAGAACTCCCTTTACGAGACCGAAGCCGAAGCCGAGGATGCCGTCAGTAAAGCCGACAAATCCATCATTTTTCGTTCTGCTGAACAGCTGGATCAAAATCCAGAACACCAGCTTGATCAGAGCAACGATGATAATCAGGCTGATGAGGCTGAAAAACAAATTTGTAATGGTGTCAGCCAGCGATGTGGTCAGCGTTTCCGATGCGGCCAGAAAGGCGCGGCGGAGAACATCGGGAATGTTCCCGAAGCTGTCGGTGATCGCGTTGCCGGCAGCAGCATCCAAACGACTGTTTACGGTATCGCGCATAGCAATATAGTAATTTGTATTTTCGATCAAAAACGCTTTCAGTTGAGGGTACCAGATGTATCCCAATACGATCGATACGATCCAGCCCACGGTGTGAAGAAAGGTCTTCACAAAACCGGAGATGAATCCAAACACTGCCGACAAGAGAACGATGGCGGCAATGGCAATGTCCATCCACATAGGTCTAATCTCCTTTTTCCTGGAATATAGATATCTTACCAAGTTATAAGAAAAAACTCAAGGGAAAAACGACTGGAGGCGTGGTTATGGATTATACGAGATACTCCCGGGATGTGGTCATATTGGAAGAAAAGGACCGGGAATTTGCGGATCGGCCGGGAGAGGAAATGAAAGGGTATCTACGTGTGGAGACCGGAAACGGACGCGGAGCCTTTCGCTGCGTCATGCAGAACGTGAAATATTATCCAAGGAGTGAATATACGTACCAGCTGATTCTTCTGGGCAACAGAGGGGAACGGACGATCCATACAGTGATCGGAACGATTCCGGTGAGCCGTTACGGAACGGGAGAAGTATATCTGCGTTTTCATCCCAACGATGTGGATGGTCAGGGAAATGACTATGGAAGGTACAGTACGGCGATCGTTGCGGCGGTATCCTCAAAAAACAAACGGGAACCGCTCCATCCTGTCCTGATGGGAAAGACGGGGGAGAAACAGGAAGAACGGCCGGTACACAGCGCAGCGGCTGATCAAATCACAGTCAGGAGAACGTATAATCAATATTATGCACAATATCTGAAGCATGTGTGTGAGTATCTGTGGAGTGTCCCCGGATATTACCGGAAAATCCAGCCCTTTGACTGGGGAACGTGGCTGAAGATCGATGATCCCGATGCTATGTTTCTGGTATCGCCGGGCGCACGGCACTTTACGACGAAATTCGGACACTTTCTTTTGGGCCGCACCATAAATGAACGGACGGAAGGCGAAGAAGGAGAAGAATGTACTTATTATGTGGCGGTTCCGGGACAGTTTCTGGAAGAAGAACAGCCGGATGGTGGAGAATCAGGATTTCAACAGTGGTTTCCGATTTCCGGAGAATCGGGATATGGGTATTGGGTCGCTGCCATCGATGGACAAAACGGCGAAATTTTCACTGTTTCTCCACAGTAAATGACGAAAAAACAAGGAAAAAGTCATTGTAAGAGGACGAAAAATATGATAATATAATACGGATAGTCAGAAACATTAAGGAAGATGAAAACGCATGGAAGAAGTGTTACTGGAAGAACGGTTCATGGAAGAGGCCATCGCCGAAGCGCGGAAAGCGCTGGAATTGATGGAAGTTCCGGTAGGGGCTGTCATCGTCCGCGACGGTAAGATCGTGGGACGCGGACATAACCTGACCGAGACCACGAAAGATCCCACGGCTCACGCGGAGATCATCGCCATACGCGAAGCGGCGAAGACGCTGGGCGGCTGGCGGCTGATCGGTTGCCGGATGTACGTGACCACCGAACCGTGTTCGATGTGCGCCGGAGCCATCGTGCTTTCGCGGATCCCGCATCTGTTCATCGGAACGATGAACCCGAAGGCCGGGGCTTGCGGATCGCTTTACAATATCGTTTCGGACAGTCGTCTGAACCACCGGGTTCAGGTGACAACAGGTGTTTTGGAAGATACGTGCAGTCAGATGATGCAGGACTTTTTTCAGAGACTGAAGGCGGCGAGAGAAGATAAATAACAAACCACGGAGGAAAAGAAAAACAATGAAAAAGACCGGTATCAAGAGAGCGGCTGCCGTACTGGCACTGATGATGGTAATGATCATGGCTGTCAGCAGCTTTACCTATGCAGCTGGACTGGAACTGACCAAGATCACCCCCAATGACGGAGAAACCGGAAAGCAGGTTTCCAACATGGCCATCAAGATGACCTTCAGCGCTGAAATGGCGACAGAAGAAAATGTAAAGGCCAACGAAAAGAACTTCGCCATCAAGGATTCTGAAGGAAACGAAGCTCCGTTCTACGCAGTATTCGATGCAGAAAAGTATCCCAATGACATTTGGCTGATCTTAGAAAAGGATCTGGTAGCTGACACTGAATACACCGTTACCATCGATGGAGATCTGACCTCCGTTGACGGACAGACTCTGGGCAGCGATGTGACTTCCACATTCCGCACCAGAAACACCAAGACTGACAACACCATTTCCATGCTGATGACCGTCGGCATGATGGCGATCATGTTCTATTCCACTTCCAAGATGACCAAGAAGGCCACCGAAAAGCAGAAGCAGGAACAGGGCGATCCGGAAATGGAACTGAATCCGTACAAGATCGCGAAGGAAAAGAACATCTCCGTTCAGGAAGCTGTTTCCATCGTTGAAAAGGAAAAGGCAAAGGCTGAAAAGGCTGCGAAGAAGAAGGCTAAGAAGGAAGAAGTTGTCGAAGAAAGCTACGACGATACTCCGACCTTTGATTATGATGAAGACCTGGGCCCCAACACCTACAGAGTGAAGGAACGCGCTTCCGTAAAGGCGACCGGAGCTCACATTCCCAAGGCTGTAACCCGCAGAATCAAAGAAAAGAAAGAAGCTGCACGTCTGGCTGAAGAAAGAAGAAAGGCCAACAGCGCAGGTAAGAAAAAGAAGAAGTAATTCTGACATAAACTAAGACAAATCAGGAAAAGGCCCCCATCATCCCTGTAATGATGGGGCCTTTTTTGTGAGAATAAAATACTATTAAGAGGAGGAAAACAATGATTTCTTTTGGTGCAAGTGTCCTGTTTTTACTTGTAGGCTATTTCACCTACGGTAAATTCGTAGACAACTGTTTCGGCCCGGATGATCGTCAGACTCCGGCCTATGAACTGGCTGACGGCGTTGACTATGTACCGATGCCGACCTGGAAGGTGTTCCTGATCCAGCTGCTGAATATCGCTGGTACCGGTCCCATTTTCGGTGCACTGGGCGGTGCGCTGTTCGGCCCTATCGCATATCTGTGGATCATCTTCGGTTGTGTATTCGCGGGGGCAACTCACGACTACATGTGCGGTATGATCTCCATGCGTCACGGCGGTGCGTCCGTATCCGAACTGACCGGTAAGTACCTGGGTAACGGTATGTTACAGGTAATGCGTGTGTTCTCCGTTATTCTGCTGGTAATGTGCGGTGCTGTATTTACCACCGGTCCGGCTGGCCTGCTGGCTTTGCTGACTCCGGAAAGCCTGGACGCTAAGTTCTGGATGTGGGTGGTTCTGGCTTACTACCTGATCGCAGCTTTCGTTCCCATCGATAAGGTGATCGGTAAACTGTATCCGATTTTCGGTATCTGCCTGATCGTCATGGCTCTCGGGGTATCCGGTTCCATGATGTTCTCCGGAAACTTTGAAATGCCGGAAATTTGGGACAATTTCTATAACCAGCATCCCAAGGGAACCCCCGTATGGGCCTTCATGTTCGTGGCAATCGCCTGCGGTGCGATCTCCGGTTTCCATGCGACTCAGACCCCGATGATGGCTCGCTGTGCGAAGAGCGAACGCGTTGGTTACAGAACCTATCATCTGGCTATGATCGCAGAAGGTATCATCGCTCTGGTATGGTGCGCTGCTGGATGTACCGTATTCGAAAACTCTCAGGCACTGATGGAAGCTGGTGCCGGTGCAAGTACCACTGTATACTACATCTGCGAATCCACCATGGGTAAGATCGGCGGTCTCCTGGCTGTTGTAGGCGTTGTTGTATGCCCCATCTCTTCCGGCGACACGGCGTTCCGTTCCGCTCGTCTGACTCTGGCTGACTGGTTCAAGATCGACCAGTCCAATTGGAAGAAGCGTCTGGGAATGACCCTGCCGCTGCTGGCTGTAGGTTGTATTCTCTGCCACATCGACTATTCCATCGTATGGCGTTACTTCTCCTGGTCCAACCAGACTCTGGCTATGATCGCTCTGTGGGCTTCCGCTACATACATGGCTAAGAACCACAAGAACCACTGGATCTGTACCGTTCCGGCTACTTTCATGTCTGCAGTTTCCATGACCTGCTTCGTATCCGCTCCGGAATGTCTGGGTCTCCTGTGGACTCCCATGGGTATCCCCATGAGCACCTACCACCCCATCGCTTGTGTGGTTGGTGTTCTGTTCGCAGCCGGTGC
>JAFUQN010000045.1 GCA_017472365.1 Bacillota bacterium | reverse complement strand
TGTATCACTGGGAATGAAAAGACGTCAACGTTCCATAACTCCGAGGAATGTGGTCCGCACCTCAAAGCATGGAAAGGGACATTATGTGGTTAGAGATTTTTTCGAAACGTATCTGAATTTTTGCTTTTCGAGAAAAAAGACGAGGAAAAACAGAAAACACGCAGGTGCAATGGCTTAGAATTTGTAAAATCATGAGGATAAATAGATGAAACAGGGGAAAAGGTCATACTTTTTCTCAAAACACTGATATTTTTTCTCATTGAGAAAAATCCAGGGATCCTATTGGGAAAAATGGTGGACGATAGCAGGGAAATGCTAGAAAGGGTTTCACGATGAATAACTTTTATAAATGTGCAATACAGTTTTATCGGAGTTTTTCTGAAAATCGTCGTACTTTTTCCTGAAAAGAAAAAATACATGCAGAATAAGAAAAAGCAGATTCTGATATTGCCATTCCGGCAATCCGCCCGCTTCGTGGGCGGATATTCTCAGCGTCATACTTAACGAATAGAGAAAATCCTTACCAGAATGAAATAAAACACGATAGAAAAGAAAAGCTCCCGCGGGTGGGAGCTTTCGTTATTTCAGTGGAGTGAATCACGCAATCCATTTCGAACGATTCCGCAGGCCGTCAGGCCGGGGACCTAGTGAGAAATGGTCACGCTATGCCGTTTACAGGAACTGCTTCAGGCCGTACTTTACCTTACCGCGGATCCCGTGGGTGGTGTCTGCGTGGTACAGGGAGCTGATGATCGCTTCTTCGGTAGCTTCTACGCTGGCTTCGAACAGTTCGTCCAGGAGATCGTCGTGAGCCATCTTCACATCCAGGATGTACTTGTCGCTGTAGTGCGGTAAGTGGTTACCGGTGGAGAAGGCGATGGCGATGTCACCGGAGCCGTTGCCGGAGTAAGAACCTACGCGGCCCAGGGAGATCATAGCTCTCTTAGCTACACGGCGCAGCTGACGGTCAGACAGCGGAGCATCGGTAGCGATGACGATGATGATGGAACCCTTGTCCTTCTTCGGTTCCTGGCTCTTGATGTAAGCGTCGATCTGGGGACCTAAGAAGTTGTCGCCGATGCGCAGGTTGTCGTCCTGACCGAAGTTGGACATTACGATAGAACCTACAGTGTAATCCACACCGTCCATCTTGACAACTCTGGATGCGGAGCCGATACCGCCCTTAACGCCCAGACAGGTCATACCGGTACCGGAACCAACAACGCCTTCTTCGAAGATATCAGATGCGTTAGCCAGAGCTTCGAAAACGTGTTCTTCCTTTACGTGCAGACCGCGGATGTCGTTCAGAGAACCGTCGTTACATTCGGTAACTACGCAGTTTACAGTACCGGTTTCCACGCCGATATCCGGATTCTTTTCTAACATATACTTTACGGAAGCAGTCAGCGCAGTACCAACGCTCAGGGTGTTGGTCATGATGATGGGGGATTCCAGAGTACCCAGTTCATCGATCTGCACCAGGCCCACGCTCTTACCGAAACCGTTGATGACGGATACACCGGCCATCAGCTTGTCGTGGAACAGGTCGCCTTCGTGGGGGATGATTGCGGTAACACCGGTCTTGATGTCGCCGTCATTTAAAGTAACGTGACCGACCTTTACGCCGGGAACGTCGGTGATCAGATTTCTTTCGCCCTTGGGCCACTTACCCAGAGCAATTCCGCTTTCTTTGTTTAAACCCATGTTATTACCTCCGTTATTCACATTGATGTTTATCTACTCGCTGGGGCAACCCGCAGCGGCCTACGGCCTGCTGCGAATTACCGGCGCAAGATTCTCGTTATTCGAACACTTCCTGATCGCCGTCAAAATAGCGCATTTTCACGCTCTTGCAGCTGGTCAGGAACAGCATTGTGTTGTAGCACAAATCGAATTCCAGAACGTCACCGACGTTCAGTTCTTTCTTGTAATCTTCCACATCCAGAATGGTATGGTCGCTGGAACCGCCCAGAACTTCGATGCCTTCTTCCTTAGGAAGGAGCTTTTCGATGTTTCCGAGATCCAACTTACCCATGCCTAACAGAGCGCGCTTTCTGATTCCGCGGTCTGTGTAGGTGGGGAAGTTACCGAAAGCGTCCATGAAGATCTTTCCAACCGGGTGGCTGGGTTTATCTTTGACTTCCAGAACCTGAGCCTTCAGTGTGAAGACATCCATGCGCAGGTAGCCCATGTTGGTCAGACCCCAGTCGGTCTGTAAGTCGCGGGCCAGGAGAATGTTTTCACCGATGCGCAGGTGGTTGATTCTCTTGGGCATCACGCCGTCGTTCAGCAGAACGAAGGAAGAGGTTGCACCGCCGGAAATCCATTCCAGCTGGCGGCCGATTTTGGCCTCGACCATTTCGGCAGCTTCGATCAGTTCTTCCATTTTTTCGACGGTGGGCTGAATAGAACCGTAACAACCCAGGTTGGTACCAACACCGGCCAGTTCCAGACCGGGCAGGTCATTTTCGATATGAGCGCAGGCTTCCACCAGCTCTTTGCGATCCCAGTAACCTTCTCTCAAGTCACCCAGATCGACCATGACGATGACCTTGATTTTCTTTCCCTGCTTCAGACATTCGTCATTCAGAGCATCCATGGTAACGACTTCGCTGACTAAAGTGACGTCACACAGCTGTACCACGTTTTCGATTTCGCCCAGCATGGGGATTCTCAGAAGCAGTGTGGGCTTGGTGATCCCGGCCTTCTTTACTTCGTATAACTGTTCCAGGCGGGAAGAAGCGATCTGGTCGCATCCGCCTTCGTCGAACTGGCGGACCAGGGGCATATGGCCGTTGATCCCCTTCATAACACCGGCAACGGTCATGCCGTGGGCATGACATCTGTCAGCGATATTCTTGACGTTCTCTCTCAGAATTTCCAGCTGACATTCCACAATCGGATAGGGAGCGTGTGTATAATTCATTGTATTTCCTCCATTGTCCAAACAATCGCTTTGGACGAGCGGTAAAAATTATCAGTTACAATCATCATACCATAAAAACTGCTTTTGTGAACATCAGAATTGCGGATATCGTCAGAAGATTTGCGCAGAGGCGGGTGCTATGGTAGAATAGAGACAAGTATACGGTAGGAACATGAAAAAGGAAACGAATATGGATCAAACGAAGAAAACACAGCTTCATAGTGATACGCTGCACCGGGGACAGCAGTATGCGTCCATCGACCTGGCGCGGTTTTTCTGTGCGCTTCTGGTGGTGGCGATCCATGTCCGCCCTTTGAGTACATATACGGAACTGGGAAATTTTCTTTTGGATAAAGGGCTCTGCCGGATCGCTGTTCCGTTTTTCTTTTTGGTGTCCGGCTTTTTCTGGGCGAGAAAGCCCACGACGCTGAAGTCTCTCGGATCTTTTCTTTGGAGAATCGCGCTTCTATACGGTTTGTGGACGGCGATTTACTATCCGGTCGTTTTGGAAAGCCAGGATATGACAGGATATTGGAGACGCGTCTTTCTCAGTGGTTCATACTATCACCTGTGGTACTATCCTGCAATGTTCGTGGCTGCGATTCTGACCTGGCTCTTCTTCCGAAAACGGGGCGGTGCTGCGGTTCTCTTGGCGCTGGTCTGCTATTTCATTGGATGCATGGGCGAATCCTACTACGGTTTCTTTGCGAACAATGTGAAAATCGTGGAACTGGCAGAAGCGTACTTTGCTCTGTTCTGGAGTACACGAAGCGGACTGTTCTTTGGTTTCTTCTTCTTTGTTCTGGGAGCCTACATTCAGAGGGCCCGCTGGCGAATGAGCCGCAGAAAGGCGGCGGTGGCTCTGATCGTGAGCTTTGGTCTGATGGCTGTGGAAATTCTGACGTTGAGGGGCTTTGGAGCGGCGAAAGATTACAATCTGTATTTTTCGCTGATCCCGGCGACGCTGTTTTTATTCCTGTGGCTGACAGGACGATCGGATACATCAGAAACTTCGGCTTGGATGACGCCGAAACTGTGCGGATTTTGCCGAAAGAGCAGTGTTCTTATTTACGGAATCCATTTGTGGTTCAAATATTACGGGTTGAAATATGCAGCAGAGTGGGGATGGCCCATTTTTGCAGAAAACAGCTTGGTTCAGTATGTCGTTATTTGTTCGCTGTCGCTGATTTTTGCGGCTGTGATCATCGCGCTTCAGAAACTGCCGTTTCTGAAGTTCCTGAAATATTTATATTAGAAAGGATGAGAGTATGAAAACGTTAAAAGTAGCAATGCTGGGCTTTGGAAATGCCGGTCAGGCCTTTGCAGAGATCCTTCTTGACAAGCATGAGACGATCAAAAATACTTACGGGACTGATGTGCGCGTGACTGTGATCGCCACCGGATCCAGAGGCTGCATGGTAAATCCGGAAGGATTGGATCTGAGCGATGCGTTGCGGGCGGTCCGTGAAGACGGCCGTTTCGCGTACGATCATCCGGATTATTGGGAAGATGTCTATGCGGACAGCCACTGTGCCGGAGAACCGGCTTCCGTGGTCCTGGCCCGGGAAGCTGATTATGATGTTCTTTTAGAAATGACACCGCTGCAGATTTTTACGGGTCAGCCTGCCATTACTCACCTGAAGACGGCGCTGGAACGCGGAAAGCATGCGATCACCGCCAATAAGGGGCCCATCGCCTGGGCGTTCAGAGAACTGCGTGATCTGGCTGCAGAAAAGGGTGTTAAGTTCTATTACGAAACCACGGTTATGGACGGTACGCCGATCTTTAATCTGGTGGATGAAACGCTGCGACTCTGTAAGGTTACGGAAGTTCACGGAATTTTAAATACGACCACAAACTTCGTTCTGGAAGAACTGGCAAAAGGGATCCCCTACGATGAAGTTATGGAAGAAGGACGCCGCCGCGGATTTGTGGAAGCCGACCCTTCCATGGATATTGACGGATGGGATGCATCGGCAAAGCTGACGGCATTGTTGAATGTATTGATGGGTGCAGATATTACACCTATGGATGTGGATCGTGAAGGGATCGCTGAAATTACAGAAGACGATATTCGTGCAGCGCTGTCCCGCGGAAATGTGATCAAACTGATCTGCCACGGGAAATTCGAAGATGCACCGGAAGGTGGGAACGCGGCGGAACGCCGCGTGGTTGCCACGGTGAAACCGGTGGAAGTACCAAAGGAGCAGCTGTTGGCCAATATTGACGGTACGTCGTCCGTGGTATCCATTACCACAGATCTCATGGGGAAGCTCTCCATCGTGGAGCACAACCCGGAAATCCTCCAGACGGGCTACGGAATCTTCAGTGACCTGCTGCGCCTGATCGTAAATCTGTAACAAATTAAGAAAGAAAAAGCTCCTGAGCCATACGGCCCGGGAGCTTTGTTTTTATCTTTTGATTTTCTTTGTGGTGGTCTTTTCGAACTCGGTGTCACGGAGTTTGAAACGCTTTACACGCTTGTAGGTGGACATCTGATCGTTGGCTGCATCGATTTCATGCTTCATCAGAGATTTCAGCTCTTCATCACTGAGCTCGCCCTTCTGTTCCTTAATGGCACTGAAGTCGGGGAAGATTTCTGCCCAGACGATGGTTTCGCCGGACTTTTCGTCATCCTTACCGCGGACAACGACTTCGGCGATGAAATCGCTTTTAGCCAGGTAGAATTCCACTTCTTCCGGGAAGATGTTCTTACCGTTTTTGGTAACGATAACGTTCTTCTTACGGCCGCAGATGTACAGGAATCCATCTTCATCGAATCGCCCGTAGTCGCCGGTGTGGAGCCAGCCGTCTTTCAGAACCTTGGCAGTTTCTTCTTCGTTTTCGTAGTAACCCAGCATCACAGAATCACTCTTGCAGATGATTTCACCGACGCCGTTTTCATCCACATCGGTCAGGCGCACCTGAGTTCCGGGAGTAGGGAGACCGACGGAGGCCGGTTTGGAATAGCGGTCCATGTTTACGGCGATGATGGGGGAACATTCCGTCATACCATAGCCCTGGAAGATATTGAAGCCCATGGCGTTGAAATCTTCCACAACAGCCGGGTCGATGGCTGCACCGCCGGCGATGAGGGTTCTCATGGTTCCGCCCAGCGCTGCATGTACATCCTTGAACAATTTCTTTGTAGTGCTCTTGGGAAGGATGGACAACTTCTTGGAGAGGCTGATACCCTTTCGCATCTTGTCGGCCTTACCGCCTTGTTCTGCCTTCTTCCATACCTTTTTATGCATGGATTCGTAAATCAGAGGGACGGCAATGGTGACGGTGGCCTTGGCTTCCGCCATATTCTTGGTGATGTACTTCAGACCTTCGCAGTAAGCAACGGTACATCCCTGGTACAGACAGGTCATCTGGAGACAGGTCTGTTCATAGGTGTGGTGCATCGGAAGAACGGACAGTGCCACTTCGTCCGGAGCACTTACGTTGACAAACTTCGACATATTATATACGTTGGAAACGATATTTCTGTGGCACAGCATAACACCCTTGGCCAGACCAGTGGTACCGGAGGTGAACAGAAGGATCGCCATGGCGTCGGGATCGATTTCGGCGTTCAGATAGGAGCGGTTTCCTGTGCTGATCAGGTGAAGGCCGCGCTGGATCAGCTGCGGCATCGACTTGATGGTTTCTGTTTCTTCCATGGCATCCATGGAGATGACGAATTCTACGCCGGGAGCCTGTTCCAGGGCCTGCAGCGCTTTCTTTTCCACCTTGGCAGAATAAATCAGTGCACTGGCACCGGAACGGTTCAGCAGATTGGCAACCTCACCCACCGGAAGTTCTTTGTCCAGAGGCACAGAAATACCGACACCGCAGACGGCAGCCATATGAGCAACCAGCCAGTCGTTACGGTTATCGCCGATGATGGCGATCTTCTTTCCTTTCAGCCCCAGTTCCAGGAGCGCAGTACCGAGGCCATCCACCTTTTCTTTGAATTCATTGTAGGTGACGGGGATATAGGGGCCGCCGGGCCGATCCTTGACCAGATAACCGGTTTTTTCACCGAACAGCTGTGCGGTGGAATACAGCATCTGCTTCAGATCGCGGATCTCTCTGAATTCGTAAAGATTCTGTTTGTATTTTTCTAATTTCTTGTTCATACTCTCTGTTGTTCCTTTCGTCATATAAAGCTCAGGAATTTGCGTATAATTTAAGTTTATAGAAATAATCTTCGGGATTTTTCCTGAAATATTTTCAAGGAATGTAAAAATATTTCTAATTTGTACGATTTTATCAAATGTTGTCAAGTCAACATTTCGGTGTTATTGTACCATCTTATACATGGAAAGGCAATAGTTTGAATGTGATGATTTCCTAAAAACTCTTTACAATCACGACAAAAAGGTGTATGCTGACTTAGCGTAGGTTTTTATGCGTTTTTTTTGATGTGCGCAAAAAGCCATGCACCTTTTCAGCTACTATTTTTGACAAGGATAGATAAGGAGAGAAGAGTTTATGAGTTCTGTTCAAAAACATCTGAAGGGTATCCATGTCGACCATTGCAAGAACACCGCAGGCTGCGCGATCACTCCGATCGTTCTGCCGGAAAAGGTGTACATTCCGATGAGTCAGCACATTGGTGCCCCCTGCCAGCCGACAGTTGCCGTAGGCGATCACGTTAAGGTTGGTCAGGTCATCGGGGACAATGCTGCTCCGGTGTGTGCTCCGATCCACGCAAGTGTATCGGGCGAAGTAACGGCCATCGAACAGAAGATGACCGCACAGGGTCGTGTAGACACTGTAATCGTAATCACTGCTGATGGTAAGCAGGAACCCGCTGAAACCGTAGTTCCTCCCGTAGTGACCAACAAAGAAGAATTCCTGAAGGCTGTAAGAGCTTCCGGTGCTGTAGGTCTGGGCGGTGCAGGTTTCCCCACCCACATCAAGTTCAACCCCAGAAATCCTGAAGAAGTTGACACCCTGATCGTAAACGGCGCAGAATGCGAACCGTTCATCACTGTCGACCACCAGAACATGGTTGTACATGCACAGGACATTATGGATGGTATGTTACACACCATTCACTTCCTGAACCTGAAGAAGGGTATCATTGGTATCGAAACCAACAAGCCGGACGCGATCGCTAAGTTCAAGGAACTGTTCCAGGGTCATCCCGAACTGGAAGTTGCTGAACTGCAGCAGCAGTATCCGCAGGGTGCAGAACGTGTTCTGTGCTACGAAACTACCGGTAAGCACCTGATCGCAGGTAAGCTGCCCGCTGACGTTGGTGTGATCATCTCCAACGTTTCCACCATCATGAAGATCGAACAGTTCCTGAAGACTGGTATGCCTCTGGTTTCCAAGAGCATCACCGTGGACGGTAATGCTGTTACCAATCCTCAGAACGTAGAAGCTCCCATCGGTACTCCGCTGCCCGAAGTAATCGGTTTCTGCGGTGGCTACAAGGGCGAACCCAAGAAGATCATCCTGGGTGGACCGATGATGGGTCGTGCGATCCCCAACGACGACGTATGTGTTGTTAAGGGTACCAGCGCAATCCTGGTATTCGACGAAGCTTTTGCTCAGATCAATGCTGAAACTGCCTGCATCAACTGCGGTCGCTGCGTAAAGGCATGCCCGATGAATCTGGTGCCGGCTCAGATCTACAAGGCTTACAACAATAAGGACCTGGAAGCACTGAATAAGTACCATGCAATGACCTGCATGAGCTGCGGTTGCTGTACCTATGTATGCCCCGCAAGAAAGCAGCTGAGCTTCATCAATGGTAACTTAGTTAAGGGCTTTGTTAACTCGCAAGGAGGAAAGAAATAATGAACAAGCGTAATTTAATTGTTTCTTCCGCACCTCACGTAGTGTCTCCGGTCAATACATCCCGCATCATGCTGGACGTGCTCATCGCACTGGTACCTGCTGTAGCGATGGCTACATATGTATTCGGCATGAGAGCACTGCTGCTGACTGCTGTATGTGCGGCTGCCTGCGTAGCATTTGAATACGCAGTTGAAAAGATCTTAAAGCGCGACGTTACCATCAGCGACCTGTCCGCTGCTGTAACCGGCGTTATCCTGTCCCTGAACCTGCCCGCAAACCTGCCCTTCTGGATGGCAATTGTAGGTGCGTTCATCGCAATCGTACTCGTTAAGCAGCTGTTTGGTGGTATGGGTCAGAACTTCGCTAACCCGGCAATCACCGCTCGTGTTGCTCTGTTCGTTGGTTTTGCTACTGCTATGACCAACTTCCCGCTGCCGGTTGCTCAGCAGACTGCTGATGCCATCACCGGTGCAACCCCGCTGGGTCTGTTTGCTAAGGGCATGGTTGAAGAATTGCCCTCCAACGCTCAGATGTTCTTCGGTACCATCGGCGGTTCCATGGGTGAAACTTCTGCTCTGGCTCTGCTGATCGGCGGTGCTTACCTGCTGTTCAAGAAGGTTATCGAACCGACCATCCCCGCATGCTTCATCGGTACTGTAGCTGTTATGGCTATCCTGACCGGTAATGATCCCATCTTCCACGTATGTGCAGGTGGTGTAATGCTGGGTTCCATCTTCATGGCTACTGACTATGTAACCTCCCCGATCACCACCAAGGGTAAGGTGATCTTCGGTATTGGCTGCGGTCTGCTGACCATGGTGATCCGTCTGTTCGCTTCCTATCCGGAAGGCGTATCCTTCGCGATCCTGATTATGAACATTCTGACTCCGCACATCGATAACCTGACCATTCCTGCGCTGAACGGCGTACCTAAGGAAAAGAAGGCTAAGAAAGGCGGTGACAAGTAATGAATAAGAACATGTTAAAGCCGACCATCGTTCTGGGTATTATTTGTCTGGTTGCTACCGCTCTGCTGGCAGTTACCTATGACATCACCAAGCCCATGATCGATGAAATCAATGCCAGAATGGCTGCAGAAGCTCGTATGGAAGTACTGGCTGCTGCTGATAATTTCGAACAGATGGACGTTGCACTGGTTGACGGTGTATCCGAAGTCTACAAGGCTACCAACGGAGCTGGTGTGGTTGTTACTTCCGCATCCAAGGGCTTCGGCGGTGCTGTTACCGTTATGACCGGTTTCGACCCTGAAGGCAAGATCACCGGCGTAAAGGTTACCGACGCTTCTAATGAAACTCCGGGTCTGGGTTCCAAGGCAACTCTGCCGGCTTATACCGGCCAGTTCGTAGGTGCTACCACTGTTATGTTCAATGGCACCGACGGTACCGCTACACAGATCGACGGTGTTTCCGGCGCAACCTATACTTCTACTGCTGTGTTCAACGCAGTTGATGCTGCTGTTGCGCAGTTCGCTGAATTAGGAGGTGCTTTCTAATGGAAAAGAAGAGTAAGTTAAGCATCTTACTGAACGGTATCATCAAGGAAAACCCGACCTTCATCCTGGTTCTGGGTACCTGTCCGACCATCGCTGTTACCACTCAGGCGTTCAACGGTCTGGGTATGGGTCTGTGCGTAACCCTGGTACTGATGTGCTCCAACATCTTCATCTCTCTGCTGAAGAAGATCATTCCTGATACCGTACGTATCCCGTGCTATATCGTAGTAATCGCTGCATTCGTAACCATCGTACAGTTCCTGTTACAGGCGTTCCTGCCGGATCTGAACAAGTCCCTGGGCGTGTTCATTCCGCTGATCGTAGTAAACTGCATCATTCTGGGCCGTGCGGAAATGTTTGCTAACAAGAATTCCGTAATTGACTCCGCAATGGACGGTATCGGTATGGGTCTGGGCTGTACTCTGGCTCTGACTTTAGTAGGTACTATCCGTGAAATCATCGGTAATGGTACCTGGATGGGCATCACTCTGACTGCTAACATGATCACTCCGTTCAGTCTGCTGATCCTGGCTCCCGGCGGCTTCTTCGTATTCGGTCTGATGATCGCTGTTATGAACAAGCTGACCAAGGGCGGCGTTAAGAGAAAGAGCTTCGACTGCGAAGGTTGCCCCACCGCTTCTGCTTGTCAGAATAAGGAAGGAGGCTGCAACTAATGATGGAATTAGTAAAAATCATTTTTGCTGCTGTACTGGTTAACAACTGCGTTCTGGTACAGTTCCTGGGTATCTGTCCGTTCCTGGGCGTATCCAAGAAGATGGACTCCGCTGTAGGTATGTCCCTGGCTGTAACCTTCGTTATGGCTCTGGCTACTGCAGCTACCTGGCCGATCCAGTACTTCCTGCTGGATCCCAATGGAATCGGCTATCTGCAGACTATCGTATTCATCCTGGTAATCGCTGCTCTGGTACAGCTGGTAGAAATCATCCTGAAGAAGTATATGCCTTCTCTGCATAAGTCTCTGGGTGTTTACCTGCCCCTGATCACCACCAACTGTGCAGTACTGGGTGTCTGCATCAACAATATCACCGACGGTTACGGTTTCGTGGCTTCCATCATGAACTCCGTTGGTACTGGTTTAGGTTTCCTGCTTGCTATGGTGATCTTCTCCGGCGTACGTCAGAGAATCGAACACAATAACATTCCGGAATCTTTCAAAGGTGTTCCTATTACGCTGATCGCTGCCTCTGTTCTGGCTCTGGCCTTCATGGGCTTCTCCGGCGTAATTGACGGCATCTTTGGTGCGTAGTAGGAGGTGCGACTATGGGTATTGTAACTCCTGTATTAATGGTTACCGTTGTCGGTATTATCTCCGCTATCGGTCTGACCTTAGCTGAAAAATTCATGGCAGTTCCTGTTGATGAAACTGCTGTAAAGATCAGAGAATGCCTGCCCGGCGCTAACTGCGGTGGTTGCGGCTTCGCTGGTTGTGATGACTACGCTGCAGCTCTGGCTGCAGACCCCACCATCGCTCCCAACATGTGTGCTCCCGGCGGTGCAACTGCTGCTGCTGGTATCGCTGCTGTTCTGGGCGTAGATGCTGGTGACACCACTCCGAAGGTTGCCCGTGTACACTGCACTGGCGCTGACGGCGTTCATAAGAAGGACATGGAATACCAGGGCTACTCCACTTGTGCTGCTGCTAAGGGCTTCTTCGGTGGCCCCGGCCAGTGTAAGAACGGCTGTATCGGCTTTGGTGACTGTGTTGCTGTTTGTAAGTATGGTGCAATCCAGGTCGTTAACGGCGTTGCCTGGGTTGACAAGGAACTGTGCGTAGCTTGCGGTGCTTGCACCAAGGCTTGTCCGCAGGCTCTGATCAAGCTGGTTCCCCAGACTTCCCGCGTATGGGTTGGCTGCTCTTCCACCGATCACGGTAAGATCACCCGTCAGGTTTGTGATGCTGGTTGTATCGGTTGTAAGCTGTGCGAAAAGGCTTGTAAGTTCGAAGCAATCAAGGTTGTTGACAACCATGCTGTTATCGACACTGACAAGTGTAAGAACTGTGGTCTGTGTGCTAAGGCTTGCCCGCGTCACATCATTCATGTGATTCCGAGAAAGCCCGTAGCTCCGAAGGCTGCTCCCGCTCCGGCTCCTGCTGCAGAAGCTCCGAAGGCTGAAGAAGCTAAGGCTGAATAATCCTTATCTACAAACATCAAATGAAATAAAAGAAGACCTCATCGATTCGATGAGGTCTTTTTTACATATTACAGAGAAAATGTATGAATGATGTATATATGATGTTGTATATGAAAATTGTCGAATAAATTAATGCGAAAGTGCATATATGGCCAAAAAAAGCAAAGAAAAGTGAATAGAAAACCTTCGAAAACACAATTCTTAACGGAATATTTGCGCATTATTGACTTTTTCTTAACAAAAGAGTAATGTTAAAACGAAATCGTAATATAAATAATGAGAAAGCGTTATTGGAGGTTTGTGTTATGTTTAAAAAATTTACAAATGGCTGCGTTAACGTAGTCAACAGATGGCTGCCGGACCCGTTCCTGTTTGCTATCATTCTGACCATCGTGGTATTCTTCGCTGCGATGATCGGTACTGCTCAGACACCGATGCAGTTAGTTAATTCCTGGGGTAACAGCGCTGGCTTCTGGGGCCTGCTGTCCTTCTCCATGCAGATGGCTCTGGTACTGGTACTGGGTTCTGCAATGGCTTCTGCTTCCGTTGTAAAAAAAGGCTTGGCAAAGATCGCTACTTTAGCACACGATAACAAATCCGCTATCTTAGTTACTACTTTTGCATCCGTTATCTGCTGCTGGCTGAACTGGGGCTTCGGTCTGATCGCTGGTGCCCTGCTGGCTAAGGAAGTTGCCCGCCGTGTTCCCACCGTTGACTATCGTCTGCTGATCGCATCTGCTTACTCTGGTTTCGTTATCTGGCACGCTGGTCTGTCCGGTTCCATTCCCCTGACTCTGTCCGGCGGTTACACCATCGGTGAAGTTACATATGAAGCTGGTACCAACCTGACTCTGTTCCACCCCATGAACCTGATCATGTGCGGTGTTATCCTGATTCTGATGCCTTTCGTTAACTATGCTATGCATCCCGAACAGGACAAGGCTGTTGTTATCGACCCCACTCTGTTGGCTGTTGATAAGGAAAAGGAATATAAGATCGAAACTCCCGCTGAAAAGATGGAACATTCCAAGATTCTGTGGGGTGTAATCTTAGTAATGGGCTTTGCTTACATCGGCTATTATTTCTATGAAGTTGTTGTTGTGAAGGCTGGCGGTATTGGTGCAATCCCCAATGCTCTGAATCTGAACATCGTTAACTTCATCTTCCTGTTCCTGGGCGTTCTGTTCCATGGCGATCTGCGTAAGTACGTAGACGCTATCGGCGAAGCTGCAGGCGGTGCTGCTGGTATCTTACTGCAGTTCCCGTTCTATGCAGGTATCATGGGTCTGATGACTGCTGCCAACCCGGAAACCGGCCTGTCTCTGGCTAAGATCGTTTCCAACTTCTTCGTAAGTGTATCCACCTCGACCACATTCCCGATGCTGACCTTCCTGTCCGCAGGTATCGTAAACTTCTTCGTACCTTCCGGCGGCGGCCAGTGGGCTGTTCAGGGTCCCATCGTAATGCCTGCTGCTGCTGAACTGGGCGTTGAAGCTGGTAGAGCTGCTATGGCTATCGCTTGGGGTGACCAGTGGACCAACATGATCCAGCCGTTCTGGGCTCTGCCTGCACTGGGTGTAGCTGGCCTGTCCGCTAAGGATATCATGGGTTATCTGGTAATTGTACTGCTCTTCACAGGTGTTGTTGCTTGCGGCGGCTTCCTGGCTTGGGCAGCATTCTTCTAATCGAAGATCACAACAATTAAAGTTAGTATAGAAACGGCTTTCTCGAAATCCCGGATCCGGTTTACCGATCCGGGATTTTTCATGTCCGGAACATGGGTGTCTGGTTGCGGCTAAGGGGAAAAATAGGTATAATGTGAGTAACATGAGGGAGGGGGTCCACAGAATTATCAATGAGTGAAAAAGAAATGGTGAAAAAAGAGTTATCCTGTATGCTGGCAGTACCGGGGGATCCGACGGATGTGGCCAACGGGGTTCTTCATTTGGCACGACTGAAGAACGCCAAAGACTTTACAGTCAATCATTTGGAGGAGAAGGCCGGCGAACTGCGGCTGACCATCGGCTACCTGGGAGAAGAGTATGCTGTAAGAATGTTTCCGACGGAGTTTCAGATTCCGGAGCTTTACAGAATTCAGCATTTTTTTCCGGATGTGGATATCGAAGCGATCCAGAAGTCCCATGAAGGATTAAGTGTGATTATGGAATTTGGAACGGATCCGCTGGCATCGTATCATCTCCAGCTGAAAATCATTCATGCTGCGATTCCGAAAAAGCTGGCAGTGTTTGACGACAGCTCTGAAAAAATTCTGTCTGGAACATGGGTGGAGCTGGCGGCTGCATCAGCGGTTGCCCCGGCACCGCGATATCTCTATACGGCGCAGGCTGTCTCTGATGAGGATGGAACAGTGTGGCTCCACAGCCACGGTTTAAACCGGTGCGGTTTACCGGAACTGGAAGTTTTGGCTTCGGACAAAGAAAACTATCAGAGCCATTATTCGATTTTAGAAATGATGGCGAATCGCATGTTGGAGATGGACCATCCGCTGGAAGAAGGAGAGCCGTTATATTTGGCTCAGTTGTCCAGGGATGTGCATTTGGTTACGACACAGATCAACTGGAAACATGCGGTGGAATTTTTTGATGAGAACATGCTGGGCGGAACATGTGACCGGGAAGAAGGACACAATGGTAACACCAGCGTAATTTTTACCTACCCGACACAGGAATCCTTTGACGAAGGAAGACTGTCTTCTGTTCAGGTTTACGATGAGCTGCTGAAAGATAATCCGGTGTATCTGTTGTCAACAGCAGAAACAAACCGGATGAAAGCGCTGGCTGCGGAACGGTTGAGCTACGTAAAAAAAGCGTATGAAGATCCGGATAATAAGATTCTTTTGAAGCTTGGACTGACGGTGGATGAAGAACACCGTTCCGAAGAGAATGACAAAGAGCACATTTGGTTTGAATTGATGCAGATCCTTCCTGAACCGGAAGAAAACGGGGAAGAATTTTTGGCACAGTTAACACAAGAACCATATTATATTTCCGGACTGAATAGTGGTGATATGGGCGAATATCGCTGGGATCAGGTGACGGACTGGCTGATTTATACGCCGGAACGACGTTTGAGCGCAGATGATGTATATTTACTGGAACTGAAATAGGAGGAGTATCATATGAGAAATATCGAAACCGTATATCAGAGAATGATTGAATATTATCGCGGGGATTCTCACCAGATCCAGCACTTTGCGAAGGTACATACGTATTCCCGTCTGATCGGAACGCTGGAAGGTCTGGATGAAGAAACCATGATTACCCTGGAAATGGCTGCGCTGGTTCACGATGTGGGAATCAAGGCAGGGATGGAAAAGTACGGCCGTGGAAACGGAAAGATCCAGGAAGAATTGGGACCGGCCATTGCCGAGGCGATGTTGACGGAGCTTGGTGTGGATCCGGATCGTGTGGAAAGAATCAGTTACCTGGTGGGACATCACCACACCTATACTGACGTAGAAGGCATGGATTACCGAATCTTATTGGAAGCAGATTTTCTGGTCAATCTCCATGAAGAAAAAGAACCCATGGAGGGGATCGTGAAGGCTTACGAAGAAATCTTCCGCACCGAAGCGGGAAAGAAGATCTGTAAGACGATGTTTGACTTTTAAGAAGAAAAATAAAAAGGACAAAGCATTATGCTTCGTCCTCTTTGTTTTCAGGCAGGCTTTTTCCATACCGTTCCGGATTAAAACCGACGACGGGATGACTGTGCATTTTGTAATGAAGTTTGTCCGCATTTTCGTTCCATTTTAAAACGCGTTGTCTCGGGAAGACCATGTTGATGATCCAGGAGACGATAACGCCGATTCCGGTATCCAGCATTCTGTTCAGAGAATATGCAATGTAAGTATTGACCGGTGTATTGAATAAGATGATACAGAGAACAACACCACCGGGCTGGATTCCGCCAGGCCATTTGAAGAAACGACAGGCAATGATCAGTAAAATAACGCCGATAAAGATGCAGACGTAAAGCAACGGGTGATATCCGCCTTCCGGATGGAAGATGATATAAATGCGGAACATGGCCATTCCGATGAAACCGCCGATGATGGTCCCGAAAAGACGATTTCCGCCATTGAGCCAGGAATTGCTCATGTCGCTGCCCATGCCGAAGATGGCGCCGATGCAGGCGAAGGTCGGATTGCGGTCGAAGGGGAAATACAGCAGAGCACAAAGCGTAGCGGCCAGTGCAGTTTTGATGTTTCTCATACCGATGTGGAATACCGGATTCTGAGGATTTTGATAATGATGGTGTGTGGTCTGAGCTTCAGACGCAGTTTTGTTTGGCATGATGCCCTCCCTTGGAATATGCACCGGAACATCCGATGCGGTGATATATTTAAAAGATAGAAAATTTTTTACCAATCATAATTATATCAGCTGTGCCGGTAAAGACAAGAAAATAAATTCTTGCGTGAGAAAAATTGTGATAAAAGGGCGAAAACCGCATCTGACGAATACCAAATCACCGTTCCGGCATATCCTGTCTCGGGAGGTGATTTTATGTTTGATGCACAGGGGCAGTTCGATGAAATCTACGACTGGATCACACAGACGAATCCACAGGCTGCTGCGGAACTGAAGGGAGACGAAATCAACGGAATCGTTTACTTTTATCAGACGGAGATGGGGATGGTACTTTTCTGGTCCGTTGGAGGACTGCCGGTGAATCTGGAAAGCTGTGGTGGGTCGATTTTTGCAATGCATATCCATGATGAGAATGGCCATTATGATCCCTATGAATGTCCCCATCCGTATCACGCGGGGGATCTTCCGCCTTTGTTTTCCAATGGTGGGTACGCATTTGGAGCTGTCCTGACTACAAGATTCGGGTTGGAGGAGATTTTGGGAAAATCCGTAGTGATCCACAATAATCCCGACGATTTTACCAGTCAACCATCGGGAAACCCCGGCGAAGCGATTGCCGAAGGGATGATCCGCCGCCTGAAATGACCACTTGATTTTCCAGGAAGAATGTGTCAGAATTTCTATGAAACAAAACTGAAAGGAAATGAGATACATGAGATATTGCTGTCCGGATCATATCAACGGGAATTGCATGGAAGTTATCGATCAGAGCCCGTTTCGTGAAGTAAGAGAGAAGTGTGCAAATAAACACCATTTTTTATATCAGGTGAAATGTGAATGCGGTTGCTACGTGTTCCGCGTGGTTTGTGATAAAAATCCTGTCGTAGTGGCGGAATGTCCGAACTGTGGAAAGAAAATCACTGTCTTCGATCAGAAGGAGTATACCACCGGATCAGAACCGGATGTACAGATGCATGGGATCATGCTGAAGAGCAACAGTGGAAATGAGCTGTTCGAGGTATGCGCCATGTATGAATATGCGGAAGAATGGAAGCCGGAGCTGGGTGAAGAATCCGGATTTGACTTCAATGATGTCTCCTGGGGCACCGTCTGGGTCATGGATGAAGAAAGCCGCAAGATTTCCATGGTCATGGACAAAGAAGTGGAGTAGAGGCCGGGAGGACAGGTTTTTGAACTTCCTGCTTGACAATTCACATCAACTGGAGTAGTATGACACCGTAAACAATTGAAAACTCGCAGGGGCGCTGGACGCTTGTCCGGCTGAGATGTTGGCGAATTGCAGCCACGGTCACCTTGAACCTGATCCGGATAATGCCGGCGGAGGGAGCGCAAGATTAAAATGAACGCCATTGACCGCCTGGGACCATCCCGGGCGGTTTTTTCATGGATTTCATGGGCGAACTGTGAGCTTTCAAAGCACAACGAAGATGCGGGCCGTATCCAAAGCGCGCGTAAGGGCGGTTCACAGCATCGAACATGAAAAGGAGGAAATGCAATATGCAGGCAAGTGTAGCAATTCAGGTAGAACCCAGAATGGATACCGACGAAGAAACCATCCGTGTGGTGGATGAAGTGATCGATTATATTAAGAGCACCGGACTGAATTATTATGTAGGACCGTGCGAAACTGCCATCGAAGGTGACAGTTATGAAGAACTGATGGAAATCGTTAAGAACTGTCAGATCGTGGCCGCGAAAGCCGGATCGAAGCATATCCAGGCGTATGTAAAAATCAATTATAAGCCGGAAGGCGAAGTTCTGACCATCGAAAGAAAGGTAACAAAGCATCACATCAATGACTAGAAAACATACGGGATTCATGACAAAAGCAGCGCCGTACTGTCTGATCGCTGCCATATTGATCCTGTGGGAATTCGCTTCGGTGTCGGGACTGATGCCGGCGTATATGCTGCCCTCTCCGGTGGACGTGGTGAAAGCCATGGTCGGTGATTCGGCGCTTCTGGCGGATCATGCCCGGACTACGCTGGTGGAGGGATTTCTCGGCCTGGCGGCCAGTGTCGTTCTCGCATTTGTGACCTCAGCGCTGATGGACCGCTATTTGTTCCTGGAAAAGGCGGTGTATCCGCTTCTTGTGGTGACTCAGACGATCCCCACGGTGGCAATCGCTCCGCTTCTGGTCCTCTGGCTGGGATATGACATTGCGCCCAAAGTGGCATTGGTAATCATTACGTGTTATTTTCCGCTGACGATCAGCCTTCTGACCGGATATGCCAATGCGGACAAAGACGCCATCAACCTCATGAAAGCCATGGGGGCTGGTCACTGGCAGATTTTCTGGCATATCAAGCTGAAATCTTCTCTGACCCAGTTTTTCTCCGGGCTGAGAGTTGCCACCTCCTACGCCATTGTGGGAGCGGTAATTTCCGAATGGCTGGGCGGCCTGAGCGGACTTGGCGTTTACATGACCCGTGTGAAAAAGTCATACGCATTTGATAAGATGTTTGCCGTGATTTTCCTGATTTCTTTCATCAGCTTGATTCTGATGAAAATCGTGGATCTGGCTGAGCGGCAGATCATGCCGTGGAAATATCTCCGGGAGAATGACGACAAACGGAATTCTCAAGGGAGAAAGAACATGAAACAGAAACTGACAGTATTACTTTTGATCGTTGTAATGATTTTCGGGATGATTGCCTGTGGCGGAAATGACGTGCAGGAAGGCGGACCGGAACAGATCACATTCGTTTTGGACTGGACGCCTAACACAAATCACACGGGGCTCTATGCAGCACAGGCGAATGGTTACTATGAAGAACTGGGACTGGATGTGGAAATCGTACAGCCCACGGAAGACGGAGCCAGTCTGATGGTGGCATCCGGTGCTGCCGACTTCGGCATCACCTGTCAGGATACTATGGCACCGTCCATCATCGGTGACAATGCGCTGCCCATCAAGGCGGTTGCTGCGATTCTCCAGCACAACACATCCGGTATCATTTCACTGAAAGAAACCGGAATCGACCGTCCTGCCAACATGGCAGGCCACAATTACGCCACCTGGGATATGCCGGTGGAACAGGCCATGATCCGCTCCATCGTGGAACGCGACGGCGGGGTGTATGAGGAAATCGAATTGATCCCCAGTACGGTGTACGATACGATCACTGCGCTGAACAGCAATATCGATTCTGTCTGGATTTTCTATGCCTGGGACGGGATCGCCACCGAAGTCAAGGGACTGGAAACCAACTATCTGGACTTTGGACAGTTGGATCCGGCGTTTGACTATTATACACCGGTGATTATTTCCGGTGACCAGTATCTGGCCGAAAACGGCGAAACAGCAAAGAAATTCTTAGAGGCAACGGCGAGAGGATACGAATTCGCCATCGAACATCCAGAAGAAGCAGCAGAAATTTTACTGGAAGCTGCACCGGAACTGGATCCGGACATCGTCAAGGCCAGTCAGGCCTGGATCGCAGGACAGTATAAAGCTGAAGTGGAACGCTGGGGCTACATCGATCCCGCACGTTGGGATCTGTTCTACCAGTGGCTGACGGACAATGGACTCAGTGAAGAGCCCATCGCTCCGGGAACAGGATTTACCAATGACTATTTACCAGAATAGGCTGGTTGCCAGCCACATTTCCAAGAGCTTCGACGGAGTGAAGATCCTGGACGACGTGACGATCGAACTGCGTGAGCGAGAGATCGTCTGCCTCCTTGGGGTCAGCGGCGGGGGGAAAACCACGCTGTTCAACATCCTGTCGGGGTTGATGATGCCGGAGGAAGGCCAGGTGCTTTTGGACGGAGAGGACATCACGGGAAAGGCTGGAAACATCAGTTATATGCTTCAGAAAGATCTCCTGCTGCCGTATTATACGGTGGTGGACAATGTGGCGCTTCCGCTGGTGATCCGCGGGGTTCCTAAAAAAGAAGCCAGAATGGAGGCGGCGAAACATTTCGCGGATTTCGGTCTGGAGGGAATGGAGGATAAATACCCCAGTCAGTTGTCCGGGGGAATGAGACAGAGAGCGGCACTTTTACGGACCTATCTCTTCTCTGACCGTGTGGCGCTTCTGGATGAACCGTTCAGCGCTCTGGATACGATCACAAAAGGGGAAATCCATCGCTGGTATCTGGATGTCATGGAACGGATCCATCTGTCCACGCTGTTCATCACTCACGATATCGACGAAGCGATTCTGTTGTCGGACCGGGTGTATATTCTGGCTGGACGGCCTGGAAAAATCACCGGAGAGATCCGCATTGACCAGGCGCGTCCCAGGGACAGGGAATTTACGCTCAGCGGGGAATTCCTGAGATATAAACGAGAGATTTTGAAAGCGATGGGAATGGAATAAAAAGAATAGACCGGTCTGTTTACGCATATGCGGGGACGGACCGGTTCTTTTTTATGTACAATTGATTTCTATGTCGAATGTATGATATAATTATCCGATCATCATTTGGGAGGTTTTTTGTGCTTCAAGTACAACGTCAGGAGAAAAAATTTGTACTAACGCTGGACGTGGCGAAGAAGATCGGCGGTCAGTTCGAAAAGGTGCTGAAACCGGACATCCATAATGGCTGGGACGGATATACCGTTCGTTCGGTCTATTTCGACACGATTTGGGATTCTGACTACGTCGAGAAGGATTACGGCCTTCAGCAGCGTCGAAAGATGAGAATGCGCTGCTATACGGCTGCGGACCAAAAAGTCAAACTGGAGATGAAACAGGCTGATGGAATATATCGTCAAAAGCGTTCGCTGATCGTAGCGAGGGAAGACGCGAAGAAGATCCTGAATGGAGATTTTTCCTGTCTTCTGTCATATGACGAACCTTTCGCAGCCGAGTGTTACGGTGTGTTTTGTAAAGGTGTATACCGCCCGAAGGTCATGATCGAGTATCAGAGAAAGGCCTTTGTGGCAAAAGAAAACTCCACGCGTGTGACGCTGGATTCCAATGTACGGGTCAGTGAAAGCCATTTCGACCTGTTCGACGAACATCCGGCGCTGTATCCGGCCATGTCGCCGTTTCACGTGATCATGGAAGTGAAGTATCAGGGATTTTTACTTGACTATATTCAGGATATCATCAATCAGGTCCAGGGAACGGAGGTTGCTGTCGGAAAGTACATGATGTCAAGATCGGTCAGTAAAAAGGGAGGCATCATATGGTAAAAGATTATATTTACATGCTGGCTGAACAGTCTGGAAGTATGTCTGTGACCGAGATCGTCACCAATATCGGGATGTCGGCGGTGTTAGGTCTGGTGATTTTTCTTTCGTATTATCTGTCGCATGCAGGTACGATCTACAGTAGAAAGTTTAATGTTACATTACTGACTCTGGCGGTTCTGACGGCCACGGTCATGACGGTTATCGGAAATAACGTGGCACTGTCTCTGGGGATGGTAGGTGCGCTGTCCATCATCCGATTCCGTACAGCGGTGAAAGACAGCCGCGATACCGTATATATCTTCTGGTCCATCATCGTTGGGATCTGCAGTGGCGTAGGGGATTATGTGGTTGCCGCAGTGGGAAGCGCTGTGGTATTCTGCCTGCTTCTGATTCTGGGACGAATCAAGAACGATGAGCGAATTCTGCTGATCATCCGCGTTGCCAGAAACAACGATGTGAAAGTGGAATCGCTGGTCTTTGAATTTTTTGAACAGAAAGCGCGTCTGCGCGTTAAGAATACGACGGCGACATCTTCGGAAATGATCTATGAAATCAGTTCCAAGATGCTGAACAAAGCGGGAAGTGCAGGAAGGAGCATCACCGAGAGCCTGTATCGTCTGGAGGGCATGGAATACGTCAATCTGGTGGCTCAAAGCGATGAAATTACAGGATAATGAATTACAAGGTCAGAGGAACGGTCCTGGTGGTGACGGTACTTTTGATCAGTTTTCTGGTATCGATCCTGCCGACGGCCAAAGATTCGGGAAGAGTACATCAACACAGAGAAGCAGTTGAAAAACCGTCCTGTAAACATACGGACGGTCGTTTTTGTACCCATTTACCGCTGGTTTCCATCGAAACAGGGGGTCAGGAGGTTCCGGGAGCAGACCAGTCCAAGGATGTGATCACTGTATCACTCGAGGTGTTCGATGACGAAAAAGTGCGAAATCATCTGTCGGATAAGCCGATGCTGGATGCCCGGGCAAACATCCGCTACCGCGGAAATTCTTCACTGTTGTTCGATAAAAAAGGATATATGATCAAGCTGGTCAACGAAGACGGTACGGAGCGGAAGGAAAAAATGATGGGGATGGCGAAGCACGATGAATGGGTGCTTCACGGTCCCTACCTGGACAAGACGCTGATCCGGAACTACATGTGCTATAACATCGCCGGAGAGATCATGGAGTGGGCGCCGAATGTACGGCTCTGTGAATTGTTTGTCGACGGGGTATATCAGGGCGTGTATCTGATGACCGAGTCTGTTTCCCGCGGAGAAAACGGTTCGCGTGTTCCTGTGGAGAAGGCGACGGTGGACCAGCCCTATTCCGGTTACATCATACGTGTGGACAGAGATGCCGGTACGGAGGAACGCCATCTGAATACGTTCGGGGAGTATTCCTACAGAAATACGGTGGTGGCGGGATCGCGTTACCCGTCCACAACAGCACTGACGGATCAGACGAGGGTCTACATTGAGCATGATTTCAGCCGTTTTGAAAAAGCACTGTATTCGTACGATTACGACGATTTTAAATATGGATTCATGAACGACATCGATTTGGATTCGTTTGTACAGTATGCGTTGATCAATGATTTTACCATGAACGCCGACGCAGGATTCTTCTCTACATTCGTTTATAAAAATCCGGGTGGAAAGTTGAAAATGCTGGTGTGGGACTTTAATAATTCGTTTAACAACTATCAGGAAGTGGAATATGCCTATGACCAGTTCTTCATGACGGACAGACTTTGGTATTTCATGCTGTTCAAAGATGAAGACTTTGTCAGAGCTTACATCCACCAGTATCACCAGCTGAAGAAAACCTGGCTGTCTCAGGAATACTGGCTGAATTATGTGGATGAGACCGTGGCTTATCTGGGCGATGCCATCGATCGTAATTTCGAAGTCTGGGGATATACATTTGAGCTGGAAGAAGGCCTTCTGGAACCGTCGTCCCGAAATGCCCACAGTTATGAAGAGGCAATCGCCGACCTGAAGTCGGCCATCGTTCAGCGCAGTGAAATGATGGATCGTTACGTGGAAACCACGCCGCAGTTCTGTCATGACTCAAAAAATAAGAAATTCAATCATTAAAAAGGAGGTGCACAAATGAAACGTTTTTTAACCATCTGCGTCGTTTGTGCATTTCTTTTTGCGTCGATCAATTTTCTTTTAAATTATCAAGGCGTGTACGTGGATCTCGATCCTTATGCGCCGGTCACTACATTCGTGGAAACCAGGGGAAAAGAAATCTGGCTGGACCGCGGGGAGGGATATGAGCTGTTTGAAATCCGCGGTGTGGATATGGGCGCCGGGATTCCCGGAGAGTATGCCACGGATTTTGGAATCGATAAAGAGACGTATCTGAGGTGGTTTGAACAGATCCAGGCCATGGGAGCCAATACGGTCCGTGTTTATACCATCCACCATGAAGATTTTTACGAAGCGGTGTATGAATATAATGTCAATAACCCGGATCCGCTGTATTTTATCCATGGACTATGGGTGGATGACTATGTCCAGAATTCTCACAGAGATGCTTATGATGATGAATTTTTACAGCGGTTTCTGGACGACAGCCGTATTTTGGTAGACGTGATCCACGGAAACCGGTCGATCGAAGCCGGACGCGGTTACGGAAGCGGAACGTATCAGTGCGACATCTCGCCCTGGGTCATCGGATACATTCTGGGAGTCGAGTGGGAAGATGTGACTGTGGTCTACACGGACAATATGAAGCCACAGATGAACAGCTATCAGGGAACGTACTTACAGACGACGGAAGAAGCCAGCGCCTTTGAGGCGATGCTTGCCAGAGTGGGCGACAATATCATCGACTATGAAAGTACTAGATACAAGGAACAGCGTCTGGTGGCATTTTCCAACTGGCCGACCACAGATCCTTTCAAATATCCGGAAATTGTTTCCAAAGTCTTTTTGAAATGTGCCGAAGTGGACGTGGAACATATTATACAGACGGAAGAATTCCAGTCAGGTTGTTTTGCGTCCTATCATATTTATCCGTATTACCCGTATTATTTAGGGCTATTGGATCCGGAAGACCTGATGCCCTGGGTAAAAGAAGGGGAGTCGGTGGAAAATACGTACCGGCTGTATCTGCGTATGATCAACGAACACCATTCCATTCCGGTGATTATATCGGAATTTGGAGTTCCTTCCTCCCGTGGAATGGCACAGATGGAGGAATATTCCTACCGTTCCCAGGGGCGTCTCAGCGAACAGGAGCAGGGTCAGGCAATCGTAGATTGTTGGACTGATATCAAAGCGGCGGGGTGCGCCGGCGGAGCAATTTTTACGTGGCAGGATGAATGGTTCAAACGGACATGGAATACCATGGCCAACGTGGACCTGACAAGAACGCCGTACTGGAGCGATTATCAGACGAATGAACAGTATTTCGGTTTGTTGTCCTTCGATCCGGGAGAAAAAGAGAGTGTCAGCTACAATGATGGATCGATTTCTGAATGGACAGCGGCGGATGTGATCGGGCAGAACGGAGAACTGACTATTTCGATGAAATATGACGAGAAATATCTGTATTTCATGGTGCAGGGAGAGAAGCTGGCAGAAAAAGCGCTGTACATTCCCATCGATACTACGAAGAAAAGCGGAAGCCAGCGGGCAGAAGGATACCCGCTCCGGTTTGAACGCGGTGCGGATTTTCTGATGATCATCGACGGGACAGAACACAGTCGGATATTGGTGCAGGAGCGTTATGAGGCGCTTCGTGCGATTTTCGGACGGGAAGTCTATGGAAAGAACGCATACATGTATGTCCCGGATAAAGATACTCCCGTATTCAAAGAAATCCATCTGATCCTCCAGATGCAGATGGCTGACATGATGGGAGCCTTCGAAGCAGAGTCCGCTACTTTGTATCAATCGGATACTTTCGAAACGGGGAAGCTTCTTTACGGGGATGGAAATCCGGATCATGAGGCGTTCAATTCGATTTCTGACTATTGTTTCTCATCTGACGGAAATGCCGTGGAGATCCGTCTCCCCTGGCAGCTCCTGAATTTCTACACGCCGTCAGAAATGTTGATCCACGACGATTATTATGAAAATTACGGGATTGAAGGCATGAAAATCTCGGAAATGTATGTGGGTGCAGCCTGGGAGGACCAACAGGGAGAAGTCCCGATGGAACCGCTGAAATTAAAAGCGTGGGGACGAAAGGTCAGCTATCACGAACGATTGAAGCGATCGTATTATATTGTACAGGACATGTGGACGAAAGGAGACGAGGGTGAGACAGATCACAGCGCAAATTGAATATCTGATTTATCTGTACATTTTTGTCTGTGTCTGTCTGATGGTGTTCAACACAGGTTTTCTTCTGGTCCGCAAAAGTAGAAAACGGACGCTGGAACAAAGATCTGAACAATTGAAAAAAGAGTTGCGAAAGCAGTTTGGAAAAGAAATGTCCGAATCTTATCTGAACAGACTGATCAAACGGCTGAAAAAGCACCGCTGGCTGATGGCGTTTGACCGGGCGGTAAGCGAGTTGAATGAAGAGTCGCCGGAAGAAATGGCGGTCTGTCTGGAACAGATGAAACGGATTTTCCACGTGCTGGCGAAACATTACCGGAAAGCGCCGGATATGGAACAGGCGTACTATGCATTTATCGTTGCGAAATACTGCAGAGGATGGGGACGCCGTGCAGAAGATATGATGCAGATCATGGTGGGACTGACCTGCAGTAAGTCGCCTTATGTGAGAGAGAATGCGCTGCGGGCACTGTATTCCCTGGGTGATCCCTATGCAGTCATTTATTCGATGATCCTTTTAAATGAAAATCACATTTTCCATCACCAGAAGCTGCTGGTAGATGGAATGAACAGTTTTACGGGCTCCCATGAACTTCTGGTCAGAGGCCTTTGGGAGCGGTTTGACCGGTTTGCTCCGGAGCTCCAGGTAGTGATCGTGGATTACATGCGGTACCAGGCGATGGATTATCGGAGTGGAATCGCAGAATTGCTGCTGAATCCGAAGACTGACCGGGAGGTGCGTCTGGCAACGCTGCGGTACTTCCGAAACCGGCCCTACGAGCCGATCCGGACGACGCTGTATCGGTACGTGCAGAACGTGACGATCGAGAGCTGGGAAGAGGGCGCACTGGCGGCAACCGCGCTCGGCGCGTTTTCAGACCGCGAAACGATCTGTGTATTGCGCAATGCGCTGACCAGCCAGTACTGGTATCTGCGCTTTAATTCCATTGAAGCACTGCAGAGGATCGGGATCGATGAAGAGCTGGAAGCTGAGATTGTGGGCGGTGACGACCGGTACGCACGCGAGCTGACACAGTACAAACAGGCCGTACACCGTATGCGCCTTGATACGGAAGGGAGGGCGTAAGATGGAATCGGTTCTGGAACTCGCAAAGCTGGGATTTGTGGGCGTCAGCATCTTCTATGTGGCCTATATGCTGATCTACTCCACCTTTTTGTTCGCCTCCGCTTGTGTGGGTATGGTGGAACTATACGGCCTTCGAATGAAGGATGAATTGAAGAATCAGCTGAACCATGATTATTATATGCCTGTAACCATCATCGTTCCGGCGTACAATGAAGAAGTCACGGTTGTGGACACAGTTCTGTCGTTGCTTCAACTGGATTATAAGCTTTATGAAATCGTAGTCGTCAATGACGGCTCGAAAGATGATACGGCAAAGGTACTGATCGAGCATTTCGATATGAAGAAAATCGAACGGCCTGTCCGACGCCAGATCAATACGAAGCCGATCAGGGAAGTCTATGAGTGTTACACACAGAAGGTTCCGGTGACCCTGGTGTGTAAAGAAAATGGCGGTAAGGCAGATGCTCTCAATGTGGGAATCAATACCTCCCGCTATCCGTATTTCATTTGTATGGACGCGGATTCTGCGCTGCAGCGCGATTCGCTGCAGAAAATTATGATGCCCTTGATGGAAAACGACAACATCGTGGCTGTGGGCGGTATGGTCCATATTTCCAACGGCATGAAGCTGGAAAACGGGATCGTTACGGATTATCACCTTCCGAAAAGTCTTTTGGTTTGTATGCAGATCCTGGAATACGGTCGTTCTTTCCTGGCGTCGAGAATTCTTATGGACAAATTCAACGGCAACCTGATTATTTCCGGAGCCTTTGGGTTGTTCCGCAAGGATATGGTCATTGCTGTTGGTGGTTATGACGCAAAGACCATGGGGGAAGATATGGAGCTGGTCGTTAAGCTGCACGTGTTCTGCAGATCCCATAACGTGGATTATCAGATCCGGTATGCTCCCGATGCCGTCTGTTGGAGCCAGGCACCGGAATCGCTGAACGACTTGCGGAAGCAACGCCGCCGCTGGCATATCGGGCTGATGCAGACAATTCGGAAATACAAGCAGATTTTCCTGCGACCGACCTATGGGGCCATCGGGATGATTTCCTATTTGTATTTTCTGTTATATGAATACTTGTCGCCGCTGATCGAAATCTTCGGTGTGATTACGATCCTGATCGGTTTGTGGCTGGATCTTCTGAACGTTCCGTTTATGATCCTGTTCTTCCTGATTTATGCCATGTTCGGCGGTATCGTGTCGTTGACGACCTTCTTTGCGCGTATGTATGCGCTGGGGGTCAAACTGCGCAGGATGGATATGGTCAAAGCGGTCCTGCTGTGTCTGGTGGAAAATGCCGGGTTGCGTATGGTTTTGGCCTGGGTCCGCCTGAAAGCCATGTTCACGGGAAAGAAAAAACAGCATGACTGGGGCCAGATCAAGCGTCACAAGATGGGAACCCATTGATCGTGGATTTGTCAGAATGTGTTGAAAGCTGTCTGAAAAAAGCGAACGAAAGGAGCGTCGAATTTCTTGACGCTCCTTTAAAAATGTGATATTATTTTTTTGTTAAGCATGCTTCTGTGGCTCAGTCGGTAGAGCAACGCATTCGTAATGCGTGGGTCGCCGGTTCGAATCCGGCCAGGAGCTCCAATAGAAAACCCTTGGAGTTACTTGATTCCAAGGGTTTCTTTTTT
>JAFUQN010000044.1 GCA_017472365.1 Bacillota bacterium | reverse complement strand
CGCGCTTCGCTTAGCGATCACAGAGCCAAAGGCGAAGGTGGAGCTTAGCGAAAGCCGACGATATGAACGGTAAGGAAATCCTGACTGTTGAAAATCTGTCCAAGACCATCGACGGCGTGAAGGTGCTGGATAACGTATCCTTCCGCGTGAATAAGGGCGACAAGATCGCCTTCGTCGGCGAATCTGAAATCGCCAACACCACTCTGTTCAAGATCCTGATGGAAGAAATGGAACCGGACGAAGGTACCTTCAAGTGGGGTACCACCATCACCACTTCCTACTTCCCCATGGATAACTCCGAGTTCTTCAACGGCTGCGATCTGAACCTGGTACAGTGGCTGGGTCAGTACACCGAAGAAACCACCGAAACCTTCATGAGAAGCTTCCTGGGAAGAATGCTGTTCTCCGGTGACGACGTATTCAAGCCGGTCAAGGTTCTGTCCGGGGGTGAAAAGGTTCGCTGCATGTTATCCAGAATGATGCTGTACGGATCCAACGCTTTGGTTCTGGATCAGCCCACCAACCATCTGGACCTGGAATCCATCACCGCTGTGAACAATGGTCTGATCGACTTCAAGGGCAACTTGCTGTTCGCATCTCACGACCACGAATTCATCCAGACCATCGCCAACAGAATCATGGAATTCGTTGACGGTAAGCTGATCGACAGACTCTGCTCCTACGATGACTACATCGCGGAACAGAGAGAAAAGGCTCTGGCAAGCCGCTAAGGCGGCAGCCCGCTGACCACGGGTCTCAAAAACCGAAACCATATGACTGCGCTGACTGATTACGGTTGGCGCAGTTTTTTTATGACCTAACCCCGCGATTGGAGAACGAGGTGAGACAGAGCGGCGGTAGGTCAGATGTCGCGCTTCGCTTAGCGATCACAGAGCCAAAGGCGAAGGTGGAGCTTAGCGAAAGCCGACGATATGAACGGTAAGGAAATTGTGAACAAACGTTTTTCGAAGAGGTATATTGTGGTATAATAAAGAAAAAAGGGGAGAAGAGATACGTATGGAATTGACATTAGATTTGGGAACGATCATCACGATTCTGGCGGTGATCGTGGCGGCCATCTGCCTGTTTCAGGTGATGGAGCTGCGCCGTCAGCTTCGGGAAAACGAACGGGAAATGGCAGAACGAGATGCGAAGATCGCGGAAGAACTGAAAGCCAGCCGTCAGGAATTGATGCAGTATATGCAAGTCAGTTTTAAAGGGATGGGAGATCTCATGGTCACCGGTCAGATGCAGAGCGAACAGAAGCTGGAATACATGAGACAGACCATGGAAAACCGCCTGACCAAGATCCAACTGGATAACGAAAAGCGTCTGGAAGAAATCCGCGACACCGTGGACGAAAAACTGCAGAAGACGCTGGAAGACCGGATCGGTCAGTCCTTTCAGCTGGTCAGTGACCGTTTGGAACAAGTATATAAGGGTTTGGGCGAAATGCAGACGCTGGCCAACGGCGTGGGCGATTTGAAGAAAGTCCTGTCCAATGTAAAGACCCGCGGAATTTTAGGGGAAATCCAGTTGGGGGCCATCTTGGAACAGATTTTATCGCCGCAGCAGTATGATACTGACATCGCCACCAGACCCAACAGCAGAGATCGTGTGGAATTTGCGGTCCGTCTTCCGGGCGACGGTGACCAACCGGTGTACCTGCCCATCGATGCCAAGTTCCCGTCGGAAACATATGGAAAGCTGGCGGAAGCTTATGAATTGGGGGATCCGTCCGCAATCAGCGAATCAGGGAAATTATTTGAAACAAAATTGAAGTCCTTTGCAAAGGATATTCACGATAAATATGTGGAACCGCCGTATACGACGGACTTTGCCATCATGTTTTTACCGGTGGAGAGCATCTACGCTGAAGCCGTGAGACGTGGAATGGTAGAAACGCTGCAGAGGGAGTATAAAGTTAACATCGCCGGGCCCACCACCATGGCTGCGCTGCTGAATAGCCTTCAGATGGGCTTCCAGACGCTGGCCATCCAGAAGCGATCCAGTCAGGTTTGGGATGTTCTGGGCGCAGTGAAAACCGAATTCGACAAATTCGGTACCGTATTGGCAGCGGCACAGCAGCGTTTGAATCAGGCCAACAGCGAGCTGGATAAACTGGTAGGCGTCCGGACGAGGAAAATCCAGCGTCAACTGAGAGATGTAACAGCTCTTCCTGAAGCGGAAACCAGCCGGATCTTCAGCGGATACGGACTGGATGAACTGGAAATCATAGAAAGTGAGGAAACGCCCGAATGAGCGTATTTGTAATCAGCGATTTACATCTGGCTTTGAACGTGGAAAAGCCCATGGATATCTTTGGAGGAGCCTGGACCAACCACGCTGAACGCGTGAAGGCCCGTTGGCTGGATCTGATCCAACCGGAAGACTATGTGATCCTTCCGGGAGACATGTCCTGGGGATTGAAACTGGAAGAAGCTATGGACGATTTGAACTGGATCGAAGCTCTCCCTGGAACGAAATACATGGTCAAGGGAAATCATGATCTGTGGTGGGCATCTCTGACGAAGCTTTCCAAGTTGTTTAAAACCATTCACTTTGTGCAGAATGTGAGTTACGAAACAGACGAGTTCATCGTAGGCGGAACCAGAGGATGGGTATGTCCCGGATCCGACGGATTTACTCAGGATGATAAAAAAATCTATGAAAGAGAATTGGGACGTTTGAAACTATCTCTGGACGATATGGAACGCAAAGATCCGGAGCGCAAAAAGATTCGGATCGGTGTTCTGCATTATCCGCCGACCAATGAACACCATATGGACAGTGGATTTACCGAACTCTTTGAGCAGTATGGGATCTCCAAGGTAGTCTACGGTCATCTTCACGGAAGAGATGCTTATAAAAATGGATTTCAGGGATATAAAAACGGGATCGAATACATTCTGACTTCCTGCGATAAGCTGGAATGTACACCGCTGAGGATCATGTAAAAGAAAGGAGTATGGGTATGAAGAGAGCTATTGTGATCGTACTGGACAGTCTGGGATGTGGAGAACTTCCGGATGCAGAATTATATGAAGATAAAGGGGCTCATACCATCGACCATATTGCTAAGGCGATGGAGAAAATCGGCGGATGGCAGATTCCGCGGTTAAAGGCACTGGGCCTTGGAAACATTGAAGGAATCGGTTGTGTGGAACCGGCGGCAAAGCCCCTGGGAGCTTTCGGACGGCTGGCAGAAGCATCCAATGCCAAGGATACCATCACCGGCCACTGGGAAATCGGCGGACTTTACATTGAAGAACCGTTTCAGACCTTTGAACGGTTTCCGGATGAATTCATCGCGGAATTCGAGCGAAGATGCGGTCTGGGAACATTGGGCAATTACGCCTCTTCCGGAACGGAAATCATTGAGAAATATGCAGAGGAACAGAAAGCGACAGGAAAGCTGATCGTCTATACATCGGCAGACAGCGTGTTCCAAATCGCGGCAAATACGGCGGTAATTCCTCTGGAAAAGCTGTATGAATGCTGCGAAATCGCCAGAGAACTGCTGACCGGTCCATGGATGGTGGGCCGAGTCATCGCACGCCCCTATGTGGAAGAAAACGGTGGTTATCGCAGAACAGCAGACCGCAAGGACTACGCTGTAGCTCCCCCGGGAAAGACGATGCTGGATTTGGTGAAAGAAGCCGGTCAGACGGTGTTTGCGGTGGGAAAAATCGAAGACCTGTTTGACGGTCAGGGGGTTACGGAAGCTCTGCATAATAAGGACAATATGGACGGTGTAAACCATACCATCGCAGGGCTGAAGCGGGACTTTGACGGTTTGATTTTTACGAACCTGGTGGATTTTGACTCGTTATACGGTCACCGCAGAGACCCGGAAGGATACGGTCACTGCGTGGAAGAATTCGACGCCAGACTTCCGGAGATCTTCGAAGCCATGAAGGATGAGGATATCCTGATGATCTGCGCCGATCACGGAAACGACCCGATTCACCACGGCTGGAATCATACCAGGGAATATGTACCGCTCCTGGTCTATGGTAAAAACGTAAAGGAAGGTGTGGATCTGGGGACCGGAACTTCCTTCGCAGATATCGGGGCCACAGTCTGTGAATATCTGGGTGCGGAACCTACGCAAATCGGGAAGAGCTTTTTGGATCGAATTTTAAAATAATTCGGATGTGTGGCGGTTTACAGAAAGGGGGACTGTTCCGTGACAATGTATGAAATCATCGCAAAAAAGCGTGACGGACATAAACTGTCTCAGGATGAAATCGAATTTTTTATCGACGGATATACCAATGAAAGGATCATGGATTATCAGGCTTCTGCCTTGTTGATGGCCATGTTCCTGCGTGGACTGGATGAAGAAGAAACCTTCTGGCTGACAGATGCCATGCGCCGTTCCGGTGAAACGGTGGATCTGTCCCCGATTCCCGGTGTAAAAGTGGATAAACACAGCACGGGAGGTGTGGGCGATAAGACTACGCTGATCGTGGCACCGCTGGCAGCCGCCTGCGGCGTTCCCATCGCCAAGATGTCGGGCCGCGGTTTGGGTTTTACCGGCGGTACTGTAGATAAAATGGAATCCATTCCCGGCTTTCGGACTTCCCTGGAGCCGCAGGAGTTTCTGGATCTGGTCAATACGGTAGGAATGTCGGTCATTGGCCAGACGGCCCATATCGCTGCTGCTGATAAAAAGCTGTATGCATTGAGAGATGTAACAGCGACCGTGGATAATATGTCCCTGATCGCTTCCAGCATTATGAGTAAAAAGCTGGCTTCCGGAAGCGATGCCATCGTATTGGATGTAAAAACCGGTGGCGGAGCTTTTATGGAAAAAGAAGAAGACGCAGAAGCTCTGGGAATTCTGATGGTCAAAATGGGAAAGGCCTCTGGGAAAAAGACCATTGCCGTTATTACAGATATGAACCAGCCCTTGGGGAATGCTGTAGGTAACAGCGTGGAAGTCATCGAAGCCATCGAAACGTTGAAGGGCCAGGGACCGGAAGATATCACTGAACTGGCGCTGACCTTGTCCGGACTGATGATCTACGCCGGAGAAAAAGCAAGTACTCCGGCGGAAGGACGGACCATGGCCGAAGAAGCGTTGAAGAGCGGCCGAGCCCTGGCGAAGCTGGGCGACTTCATCGAAGGGCAGAGCGGCGACCGACGAGTCATCGACGACTATGGACTCTTCCCTCAGGCGACGATCCGCCGTCAGGCGGTTGCCGGAGAAGATGGATTCGTACAGCGGTTGGAGGCCAGGGCCATTGGGATGGCGTCTCAACACGCGGGGGCAGGAAGAGCCACCAAGGAGGATACCATCGATCTGGCTGCGGGGATTATCTTATGCAAAAAGACCGGTGATGCGGTGAAGAAGGGTGATGTTTTGGCGGAAATCTTCGGAAACGATGAAGCCAAAGTGGACGGCGCAGTGAAAGAAGCGATGAAGGCTTTCCATATTGGTTTGAACGAACCGGAGATCGAGCCTCTGATCAAAAAGATTCTGATGTAATTTTAGAATTGATGATTGTTTTGACCGAAATTGAAAATTTTTACGGATATTCTTAGACATTTCAAATCAAGTGTGATAGAATATAGTCAGAATATTTTGGACAGTAAAGACCTGTCAATATAGGGCTTTTGATGAAGCGAGGAGGATATCATGGCTGTTAAAATTGGTATTAATGGGTTTGGTCGTATTGGTCGTGTAGCTTTCCGTGTGGCTATGGCCGATCCTGAAGTAGAAGTTCGCGGTATCAACGTAAGAAACTGCGACCTGGATCTGATGGTTTACATGGTGAAATATGATACTATCTTTGGTCGTTTCCAGGGTACTGTTGAAAAGTATGAAAACGGTATTATCGTAAATGGTGTTAAAATCCCTGTATATGGTGAATCCGACGCTAAGAACATTCCTTGGGCAGAATGTGGCGCTGAATACATCATCGAAGCTACCGGTGCTTACGTAACCACTGAAAAGTCTCTGGATCACATGGTTGGCGGTGCTAAGAAGGTAGTAATCTCCGCTCCGGCGAAGGACAAGGAAACCCCCACATTCGTTATGGGTGTTAACCACGAAACTTACACTTCCGATATGCAGGTTGTTTCCAACGCTTCCTGTACTACCAACTGTCTGGCACCTCTGTGCAAGGTCATCGAAGACAACTTCGGTATCGAACAGGGTCTGATGTCCACCATCCACGCTGCTACCGCTAAGCAGAAGGTAGTAGACTGCCGTTCTCTGAAGGACTGGAGAACCGGACGTTCCGTATTCGGTAACGTTATCCCGTCTTCCACCGGTGCTGCTAAGGCTGTAGCTCTGGTTATTCCTTCCCTGAAGGGTAAGATGACCGGTATTTCCTACCGTGTTCCCACAGCTGACGTATCTGTAGTTGACCTGAACGTTATGCTGAAGACTCCGACTTCCTACGCAGAAATCTGCGAAAAGGTAAAGGAAGCTTCCGAAACCTACATGAAGGGTATCATTGAATACGTGGACGATGAAGTTGTTTCTGGAGACTTCGTTGGCGATCCCAACACTTCCATCTTTGACGCAAGAGAAGGTATCGAACTGAACGACAAGTTCTTCAAGCTGATTGCATTCTACGACAATGAATGGGGTTATTCCTCCAAGATCATCATGCTGGCTAAGCACATGGCTCAGGTGGATGGAAACTTCTAATCGAAGACTTCAAAATTACATAAAAAGCATAAAGCCATCTGCGATTATCGCAGATGGCTTTTTTTCGTCGAAATTCGTTGAAATATATACAAATTTCTTTACAAAATGTGTATGCGTATGATAGGATATTGGCATTGTTATCTTTTTGCAGAAATGCGTGATTATACGTCTGAAAACAAAGAAAAGAGGTTGATTTTAAATGCAGAAAAAAGGAAATCTGATGGCGCTTCTGCCCATCGCAGTCTTCCTGGTTATTTTCATCGGCATGGGTATCGCTACCAGCGACTTCTACGCTATGCCGGCCATCGTAGGCTTCCTGATCGCTTTGGTGATCGCGTTCGTACAGAACAAGGATCTGAGCTTCGATGAAAAGTTCTCCATCTGTGCCAAGAGTGTTGGGGACGAAAACATTCTGATCATGTGTCTGGTATTCCTGGCTGCAGGTGCATTCTCTGGTGCCGTAGGTGCAGCTGGCGGTGTTACAAGTACTGTAAACCTGGGTCTGAGCCTGATGCCTCCCGGTGTTGCCGTTGTAGGCCTGTTCATCATTGGATGCTTCATTTCCACTTCCATGGGTACATCCGTAGGTACCGTTACCGCGCTGACTCCCATTGCAGTAGGAATCTCCAATATTACTGGTTTCAGCATGGCGATCTGTGTGGCTTCCGTAGTCAGCGGCGCTATGTTCGGCGACAATCTGTCCATGATCTCTGACACCACTATCGCAGCTGTCAGAACTCAGGGATGTGAAATGAAGGACAAGTTCAAGGCAAACTTCCTGATCGTTCTTCCCGCAGCGATCGCTACCATTGTTCTGTACTTCGTACTGACCATGGGCGGAACCTTCGAACTGACGGAAGACTTGTCCTACAATATCCTGCAGGTACTGCCTTATATTTTGGTACTGGTGGGTGCGCTGATTGGAATTAACGTGTTTGTAATTCTGATTGCAGGTACGGTGGCTTCCCTGATCGTAGGTGTATGTACCGGAAACATTGCTGTTATGGATATCTTCTCCGTAGTGGGCGGCGGTGTTACCAGTATGTATGACATCACCGTGATCTCCATCGTAGTGGCTGCTATCGTAGGCCTGGTAAAGGAAAATGGTGGTATCCAGTACATTATCGATATCATTGGCAAGAAAGCTAAGGGCTCCAAGGGCGGTCAGCTGGGTATCGCAGCTCTGATCTCTCTGGTGGATATGGCTACCGCGAACAATACTGTAGCCATCGTTATGGCTGGCCCCATTGCTAAGGACATCTCCGACGAATATGGAATCCCTGCAACCCGCTCCGCGTCTCTGCTGGACATTTTCGCTTCCGTATTCCAGGGTCTGATCCCCTATGGCGCACAGCTGCTGACTGCGGCCGCTCTGTCCGGTCTGTCTCCCTTCGATATTATCCCCTACATGTACTATCCTGTACTGATGGCTGTCAGTGCTCTGCTGTTCATCTGCCTGGGTAAAGGTGGAAAGAAGACCGTATTGAAGTAAGGGTATTTGCTGGTCTGTTTGACAAAAACATGTTCATAGGGTAAACTAAATATGTATGGTCCGGCCAAGCCGGAAACGAATTCCCAAGGAAGGTGCGCAAGGTCTCCAAGAGACGCGTGTCTTCCTTTTATTTTTTGAGGTGACATCATGAAGAAGAGAGCATTGTGCGGATTGTTAGTGTTGATTATGATAGTGGCAACCGCCTGTGGCGGCGGCTCCGGCGCGGAAGAAGCCGGTGATGCGAATCGTACGAAGGATCAGGTGATCGTGGCTATGGGCCCCGGATCTGAACCGGAAGCCGGTTTTGACCCGGCTTACGGCTGGGGGGCGGGGGAACATGTACACGAACCGTTGATTCAAAGTACATTGACAGTGACAAAAACGGATTTGACCATCGGCTATGATCTGGCGACGGCTATGACATGCAGCGATGACGGACTCACCTGGACGGTGACTATTCGCGACGATGTAGTGTTCAGTGATGGTCAGCCGCTGACGGCGGCTGATGTTGCCTTTACTTACAACACGCTGAAAACCTCCAGCTCGGTAAACGACTTTACAATGATGCGCGAAGCGGTTGCCACGGGAGAATATACAGTGGAATTTCAGATGGAACATCCCTATTCGATCTGGCCCTACACCATGGCCATCACGGGGATCATTCCTGAGCATGCCTATGGTCCGGATTATGGGCAGAATCCTATTGGATCCGGACGGTATAAAATGGTCCAGTGGGATAAGGGGCAGCAGGTCATCTTCGAAGCCAATGAATTGTATTATGGTGACGAACCGGAACTGAAGAAGGTGACGGTGGTATTTATGGATGAGGATGCGGCCTTCGCTGCAGTGAAAGCCGGCCAGGTAGATATTGCCTACACGGCTTCTTCCTACAGCGGCCAGACCGTGGATGGTTACAGTCTGGCTGCTTATGAATCCGTGGATAACCGGGGGTTCAATTTGCCGGCAGTAAAAGAGAGCATGTTACCGGATGGGACCATCATTGGAAATGATTTTACATCGGACGTGACCGTGAGACAGGCCATCAACATGGCTGTGGATCGGAATGTTCTCATCGACCACGTTCTGGAAGGGTATGGTTCTCCGGCTTACAGTGTGTGTGATGGGATGCCCTGGTACAGTGAAGAAAATGAAGTAAGCCGTGATCCGGCCAAGGCTGCGGAGCTTTTGGATCAGGCTGGATGGAATGTGGGGGCGGACGGAATCCGTTCTAAGAATGGTGTTCGCGCAGAATTGGAGATCCTGTATATCAGCGGAGATTCTGTTCGACAGGCGTTAGCTGCGGAAGTGGGAAATCAGCTGAAGCTTCTTGGAATCGAAACATCTATCCGTGGAACCAGCTGGGATACAGCTTATGATGAAGCACAAAGACAACCTCTTATTTGGGGTTGGGGTGCTCATACGCCCATGGAATTATATAATATTTATCACAGTGTGGACGTGTATGGATTGGCGAAATACTCGCCCTATGCCAACAGTCAGATGGATGATCTGATGGATCAGGCGCTGGCGGTGTCGGATTTGGAAGCGTCCTACGAACTGTGGAAAGAAGCGCAGAATCATGACGATGTCCCCTGGATTTGGCTGGTGAATGCGGACCACCTGTATTGGGTCCGTAACGGTTTGAATGTGGCGGAACAGAAGTTACATCCTCATGGTCACGGTTGGTCTTTAGTGAACAACGTGGACCAGTGGACTTGGAATTAGTGCAAAGAAACGAATTTGTGTCATAATTATTGAAAGGAGGGACAGTCTTGAAACTGAATATCGTGATGAAAAAAGCTTTGAGACTGGTCCTGTTATTATTGGGTGTCAGTGCGGCGGCTTTCTTCTTAGTCTCCATATCGCCCATCGATCCTCTTCAGACCAATATCGGCCAGGCGGCGCTGGGCTCAATGACGGAAGAACAAATCGAGACGCTGCGTCAGTACTGGGGTGTGGATGTCCCGGCGGGAGAACGATTCCTGTACTGGCTGTCGGATGCGGTTCGCGGTGATTTCGGAACGTCATTATTGTATCGACGTCCTGTGATGGAAGTCATTGGTGAAAAAGCGGGATATTCTTTGGGGCTGATGACTTTTGCATGGATCATCAGCGGTGTGGTCGGTTTTCTGTTGGGCGTCATCAGCGGCGCATGCAAGGAACGACTACCTGACAGGTTCATCACCGGTGGAGCGCTGTTTTTGTCGGGAACACCGGCGTTTTGGATTGCTTTAGTATTTTTGACAGTGTTCGCCGTGGAACTGGGGTGGTTTCCTGTGGGCCTGGCGGTTCCCATGGGCGTTCCTGCGGATCAGGTGACGCTGTGGGATAAATTGTATCATGCCTGCCTCCCGGCGTTGACACTGTCGGTGACCGGAATTTCCAATATTGCGTTACATACCCGTGAGAAGATGGTTCAGGTCATGGAGAGCGATTACGTTCTTTTCGCCAGAGCGCGGGGAGAAGATCCTCGGTCTGTCGTTCTGCGTCACGGTCTGCGCAATGTGATATTGCCTGCTATGACACTTCAACTGGGCTCCATCAGTGAAATCCTTGGCGGTTCTGTTCTGGTGGAACAGGTCTTTTCTTATCCGGGACTGGGTCAGGCAGCCGTCACCGCCGGTCTGGGCGGTGACGTTCCTCTGCTCCTGGGGATCACCATCCTCAGCGCGATTCTGGTGTTCGCCGGAAATCTGGCGGCGGACCTTCTGTACAGCGTGGTGGATCCGCGGATGAAGAAGGGCGGTGAGCCGCGATGAGAGAATTGTGGAAGAATCGGCGCGGCCGGACAATTCTGGGTATTTTTGTGACCGCAGTATTATTGGCAATGATTTGTCTGGCCGGTTGGATGTGGAGTGACGAGGCACTTCTTACGGACTTATCACAAAAAAATCTGGCTCCCTGTTGGGCGCATCCCTTTGGAACGGATTTCATGGGACGTGATATGTTTATTCGGACGGTCACGGGTTTATCCATGAGCATCCGTCTGGGAGTTCTGACGGCCTTTGCCAGTGCGGTTTTGGCAGCACTGCTTGGAATCGGAGCTGCAGTTCTTGGAAAAACTGCGGATTCTGTGATCACCTGGGCCATCGACCTGATTATGGGGATACCTCACATATTATTGCTTATCCTGATTTCTTACGCTTTTGGAAAAGGATTTTTGGGCGTTGCCGTCGGGATCACGCTGACCCATTGGACATCGCTGGCGCGAATTCTGCGTGGTGAAGTGCTTCAGCTTTCGGAGAGCCGCTATGTGAAGATGGCGCGGAAGCTGGGTCATGGAGCGGGATATATTTCCCGTGTTCACATGATCCCTCACATTCTGCCTCAGTTTTTTACAGGTTTGATTCTCATGTTCCCACACGCAGTGATGCATGAAGCCAGTATCACTTTCCTGGGATTCGGCTTATCGCCGGAACAGCCGGCCATTGGGATCATTTTGTCGGAAAGTATGAAGTATTTATCCATGGGGTACTGGTGGCTGAGTTTGTTGCCGGGAGCGTTTCTGGTGGCAGTGGTTCTGTTGTTCCACTGGCTGGGACACAGCGTTTCGGCGTTGTTGGATCCTGATTCGGCCCACGTGTAGGAAAGGAGGAGCGAAATGTCAGAACAGAATTTGAATACGCTTCTCAAGATTCGGGATCTGTCCATCGATTTTTTACAATATGAACGGGGACTTCGCCGGAGAATCACCCATCCTGTGAGTCATTTGAATCTGGATGTGGAAGCCGGACAGATGGTAGCCATTGTTGGTGCCAGTGGTTCGGGAAAGAGCCTGTTGGCACACGCCGTTCTGGGAATTTTACCGTACAATGCGGTGATGACTGGTACTATGGAATTTGACGGTCAGGAACTGACAAAAAAACGCATCGAAACATTGCGTGGAACAGAAATCTGTCTCGTTCCACAGGGAGTTTCCTGGCTGGATCCGCTGATGAAAGTGGGAAGCCAGGTGAAGGATCGCAGTGCGTTGGCCTGCTACGGTCTCGGACCGGAGGTGGACCAAATGTATCCCTTTGAACTTTCAGGTGGGATGGCCCGCCGGGTGTTACTGGCAACGGCAACTTCCCGGACTCCGCGTCTGGTCATCGCAGATGAGCCGACGCCGGGATTGCCGCTGGATCGGGCGAGACGGGCGCTGTCTCATTTGAGGGATATGGCCGAAGATGGTGCAGGCGTTCTTTTGATTACTCATGACGTAGAGTTGGCGTTGGAAGTCAGCGACCGAATTGCGGTGATGCACGAAGGGACTGTGGTGGAAAATGCTCTGGCTGGAGATTTTCCTTATCCGCAGCGACTGAATCATCCTTACGCCAAGGCACTGAGCAGGGCATTGCCTCAGAATGAATTTTTCGGAGGTGGGGCAATATGAAGTTAGAGGCGAAGAATATCAGTTTCGGCTATGGAAACGGGCCGGAAATTATACATAATGTAAGCTTTTCGCTGGAAAGCGGGCAGAGAATCGGACTGGCAGCGGACAGCGGTTACGGAAAAACGACGCTGTGTCAGCTGCTCTCCGGTTACGAAACTCCGAAAAAGGGTGAAATTCTTCTGGATGGACGACCATTGAGTCTTTGGGAGAAAGAAAACGGTGGATACTGTCCGGTCCAGCTTCTGTGGCAGCACCCGGAACAAGCGGTAAATCCACGTCGGAAGATGGGGGCGGTCATCGCAGAGGGCGACGGGATCGATCAGAGGATCCTGGAGGGCCTGGGAATCCGGGAAGAATGGATGGAACGCTATCCCGGAGAACTGTCCGGCGGTGAGCTGCAGAGGTTCTGCATCGCCAGAGCTCTTGGAAAACGGACGAAGTTTTTGCTGGCTGATGAGATGACGGCAATGCTGGATTTGATCACACAAAGCGAGATCTGGACGTTTTTACTGGAAGAAGTGAAGCGCCGGGATCTGGGATTGTTGGTGGTCAGCCATTCCCAGGCATTGTTGGAAAAAGTATGTGAGTCCGTCATCGATTTGGAACGGATCAATGGGTGAGGAGGAACCATGGATATCAGAACATTACTGGAACAAGTGCAGGAAGGAACATTGAGTCTGGACCAGGCGGAACAGGCGCTGAAGGACCTTCCGTATGAAGATATGGGTTATGCGAAGCTGGATCACCACAGGGCATTGCGCTCCGGTTTTCCGGAAACGGTGTTCTGCCAGGGAAAGGCCGACGAACATCTGATCCGGATTTATGAGCATTTGCTGGATAAAAACGGTGCGGTTCTGGGAACGAGAGCTACGGCTCATCAATTTGAAATCGTGAAGGAAGTTATCCCTGACGTGCAATATGATCCGATTTCCAGGATCCTGAAGGTGGAACGGACTCCCCGGCCGAAGAAGGGCTGTGTAGCGATTTGTTCCGCAGGGACCGCGGATATTCCCGTGGCGGAAGAAGCGGCTCAGACAGCGGAATTTTTCGGGACCCACGTGGAGCGGATCTACGATGTGGGTGTGGCAGGGATCCACAGACTTCTGGCCCAGCGAGACCGGATCCGTCAGGCCAACTGCGTTGTAGCAGTGGCCGGGATGGAGGGGGCTTTGGCCACAGTGATCGGTGGCCTGGTGGAAAATCCCGTGATCGCGGTACCGACCTCTGTGGGTTACGGTGCAAGTTTCGGCGGATTATCCGCACTTCTGACTATGCTGAATTCCTGTGCCAACGGGGTCAGCGTGGTGAATATCGATAACGGTTACGGTGCAGCTTATCTGGCATCACAGATCAACCGCTTGGCCGTGGGTGAAGAGACAGAACAGGGAGAGTAAATATGGAACGAATTTTATATCTGGAATGTTACTCCGGAATCAGCGGAGATATGACTGTGGGAGCGTTGATGGATCTGGGCCTGGATCCGCAGTGGCTGGAAGAAACGCTGGCTACCATGGGGGTAGACGGTTATCATCTGCATTTTGGCCGCACAAAGAAGTGCGGGATCGATGCCTTTGACTTCGATGTGCATCTGGAGCAGGCCGCTCACGAGCATCACCACGAACATGAGCATGATCACGGACATGACCATGGCGACGGCCACCATCATCACCATCACCACGACCACCGGAATCTTCACGACATCTTACATCTGATCGATCATCTGGAAGCCTCCGAAGGTGCCAAAGAGCTGGCCCGGACCATGTTCTGGATCGTGGCGGAAGCCGAATCTAAGGCCCATGGCCTTCCTATCGAGGAAGTCCACTTCCATGAAGTGGGCGCGGTGGATTCCATCGTGGATATTGTGGGAACGGCGCTTTGCGTCGATGCTCTCCGCGTGGATAAGGTTATCGTATCTCCTTTGAGAGAAGGTCGTGGATACGTGAAGTGCCAGCATGGAATCATGCCGGTACCTGTACCGGCCACCGCGAATATTGTGTCGGCTCATAACTTACAGCTGGTGCTGACTGATAACGAAGGTGAAATGGTGACACCCACCGGAGCAGCGATTGCCGCGGCGCTGCATTGCGGTGAAGAATTGCCGGCGAAGTACCGTGTGGAACAAATCGGGATCGGCGCAGGGACGAAGGAATTCAAGAACGCCAATATTTTAAGAGCTATGATTTTAACTGCGGACGAAGAAAATATGGACAGTTCGAAGTTTGAAGATGAAGAGGTTGACACTGTGGCAAAACTGGAGACCAATCTGGACGATTGTACCGGTGAGGCTTTGGGTTTCACCATGGATCTGCTTTTCGAAGCTGGCGCGCTGGATGTATGGTACACACCTATCGTTATGAAGAAGAGCCGGCCGGCATACATGCTTCAAGTATTGTGCCGTCAGGACCAGGTGGAATCTATGGAGGAGATCATCTTCTGTCACACCACCACCATCGGGATCCGAAAGTCCGTCATGGAACGGACGGTGCTGCCGCGTTGGAATGTGACGGTGGATACACCTTGGGGACCGGCTTCGGTGAAGGTTTGTCTCCGCGGAGACCGGGAAACGTATTATCCGGAATTCGCATCGGTCAGTGAAATCTGCCGGAGAGAGGGACTTCCTTTCGGGGATGTGTACCGCTGGATCGCGGAATGTTGTGAAGGGGAACAATAATATGGAAGGCTTGGAACGTTTGGAAGAACTGAAAGAGCGGATGGCAGGATACGCCGCAGACGGGGATCTCTGTGTGGCTTTTTCCGGCGGTGTGGACAGTGCTCTAGTTTTAGCAGCGGCTATGGAAGCGGCCAGCCCGTTGGGACGGAAGGTGTATGCGGTAACGTTTTCTACGAAGCTGCACGGTATGGGGGATCTGGAAGCCGCGGAGCGGGTTGCCAGGGAACTGGGAGCAGTGCATCGCATTATCGAAGTGGACGAACTGGCCCAGGAAGAAATCCGGAACAACCCGAGAAACCGTTGTTATCTTTGTAAGAAGTCGCTTTTTGTCGAGTTGAAGCGGTTTGCTTCGGAGGTCGGTGCGGCCTGGTGTCTGGAAGGTACGAATGGTGACGATCTTCACAGCTGGCGTCCCGGGTTACAGGCGTTGAAAGAGCTGGAAATTGAAAGTCCACTGGCGCTGTTGGGAATTTCCAAGGAGGAGGTCCGTGCGCTGGCGAAGCAGTATGGAGTGTCCGTTGCGCATCGGCCGTCTTCTCCGTGTATGGCAACCCGTCTTCCTTACGGGACGGTGTTGGATCATGAGCTGCTTCGACGTATCGATGCAGCGGAATCGCGATTGAGAACGTGGCTTGGAGGAAATGTCCGCCTTCGCCTTCACGGAGATGTGGCCCGCATCGAAGTGGATCGTGAACGGTTCGGACAAGCATTGATGTTGAACGATGACATCGTTTTAGAGTTGAAAAAGTATGGATTTCACTATGTGACTCTGGATTTGGAAGGGTTCCGTTCCGGAAGCATGGATGAGTGAGTGTTGTTACAGAATGACAAGCGACCGTCGCAGGATGAAGATCTGCGACGGTCTTTTGTTTTTTAAAAATGGAATAAAAAAATAAAAATGTAAATAATTTCAAAAAATGAATTGACAGAACTACGGGTATGTGCAATAATAGGATCACAAGATATGGAAAAATAAGTAAATAATTCAAAAGAAAGGGGTTATTGTATGAAACAATGGAAGGCGCTGATCGGGGCGGTGCTGATGATCCTGGCACTGGCCGGGATGGTCGTTTGGGAAGGTTGGGGACGAGATGCACTTCTTCTGACTGATGTGGTGGTGGCTTCCGGACCGGTAATGGCGGGAGAATTATTAACTGCGGAAGATCTGACCATACTCGGGGTTCCTGAGGAATGTATGGTGGAAGGTGCCATTGCCGCATCGGAATTGGGAGATGTGGCCGGGATGTATGCGGTCAATTCCCTGGCGGCGAATCAGCAGATCGGATTAAAGGATCTGGCGGCGGAAGAACAGATCGTCAGAGATCAGGAGACTGCCTTCGTCATTCCGGAGGAATGGATCGCCATGCGAAGCAGTTCTCTCCGCAAGGGAGACGAGGTAACGCTCTATCGTCTGGCGGATTATACCAGCCTGGGAACGTATACCGTTGCATTCGTAAAAAATGATCAGGATCAGGAAGTTTACAGCCTGGAAGGTGTGGACGATCAGAAACTGCTGTCGCGTACGGACAGTAATCTGACGGTGCATCATATTGAGGTCGTAGCAAAGCTGGAGGATTATCAGCTGATTCGTGAAGCTGCAATTCAGGATGGAGGACTTCTCGTCGTTCAGGAGGTGACCCGATGAAACAGGGGGTTTGTATCGCTGTTCATGGAGGAGATCACAAAGCGGGTACGACGATGTTGACGACGTGCATTGCGGAACACATCTCAGAGTATTTGGAAAATGATTTGGTGATCGAGGCCGGACTCCATGGTAATCCGGGAGGAGATTATTGTACGACAGTCACGAAAAACGTGGAAGAGATTCGCAGTTATCTGGAACAAGATCTGCTGAATGGAGCGGAACTGTTGAGGGAATGCAAAGTTCAGGACCGGCGGTATCTTCTCAGGGGTATTATCCATCCGGAACAGCAGCGCTTATATCATCCGCGCATGGCGGCCCATTTACTGACACAGCTGAAACAGGAGGTATCTTTTATCATTGCTGATACCGGAAGCGAAGTGGATAACGGTCTGGCGATCGGCGCGATGCAGGCTGCGGATCTGCGGTGTCTCGTTCTGACACAGCAGGAAAGTGTTTTGGCGCACTGGGAAAGAAATCAGACGATTTACCGCCGCCTGAGTATCGATTTTCACTTTCTTGTAATCAATCGCTATCTTCCGGAAGCTGTTTATACAAAAGAATATCTTTCTGAACGCCTGGGATTTCCGATGGACCGGATTCTTACGGTTTCGGATTCTCCCTTTGGAATGAGGGCGGATAACGAGAAAAAATCGCTTCTGCAATATAAAGATGAACGGTTGCGTCAAAATATTCGGACGGTCTGCGAACGTCTGACGGAACAGTGCGGTGTGGATTATCCCAGAGAAAAGAGGTGGAAGTTTTGGAAAAATTCTATATAGATGACTTACTGAATATCCGGACGGAAGAAACGGGAGCTGTTTACGGCGAAATTGTTCCGGCAATTCCTGAGTTCCGTCAAGTTTGTCAGCAGATCCGCGAAGATTTTTTTCAAAAATATCAGCAGGAAGAAGATCTGCAGACTGCCATGGAGATCCAGAAAAAGGCCATCGTCGGATACCAGCAGGAAATGGACTTTTATAAAGATAAAATTGCAGAACTGGTGCAGGAACATAAATGGGAAAACGTCCAGGCTCCGGCTTGGTACAGTGGTCTGGTGGAAGGAATCTATCATGAAAACTGGGGAATGGCTGGTATGGCAGAGTGGTTTTCAAAGGACTTTGCACAAAGCAGTTCCGCTAAAATCATCGGAGACCGGATCTATTATCTGGATCGGGGCGAGATGAAGCTGATGCCGCAGACGATTTCGGAAGAACGAAAAGAGCAGATGATCCGCGCATTTCTTCTCCTGACTCCGGAAGAACGCCTGGATAAAGAGTTTCATGAAGTATATCTTCTGGATGGAACACGTATCACGATATTCAAAGGAAGTATGACCAAGAAAAACCAGGACGTAATCATTTTCCGGCGCTACATCATTCCGAACTATTCTTTTGAAGAACAGGCGAAGCGGCACACGATTCCGGAGGATGCGATCCCGTTGTTCCGGGCCATGGTGGACATAGGTTACAGCGTGATCTGTACCGGTGCTGTAAGAACATCAAAAACTACGTTTCTTGCCACGTGGCAGCAATACGAAAATCCGAAACTGGAAGGTGTGATCGTCGAAACCGATCCGGAAATTCCGCTTCATTTACTGATGCCGGACGCTCCTATTGTTCAGCTTCTGGCAGATAATGAACGATTGAGAACGATTTCGAAAAATCTTCTGCGAAGCGATGCGGATTACTTTATTCTGGCTGAGGCGAGAGATGGGAAAGCGTTGGATACAGCGGTCCGAATTGCTTCGAAAGGGACGAAGCGCATGAAGATGACGTTCCATACGAGAAATCCTATGGATCTTCCGGGGGAAATCGCTTCTGAAATCGTAAAGAGTGAAGGCGGACAGTGGGATAATACACGTTTGAAAGTGGCTGAGAGTTTTGATTATATTTTTCACTTTGTCCAGCTGACCGATAAAAGTCAGAAGCGTCTCCGCGGGATCTATGAGATGGGGCTGACGGAAAACCGGGCCGATGTTTGTATCGTGCCGATTTGTCTTTACGACTATGAGAAGGATGACTGGGCATGGAAGTATCATATCGGTGAAGATAAACAGCGATTGGGATTTGAAGAAAACAGAGCACGAATGGATGAAATGAAGATGCTCCTGAAAGAACTGTCGGAACTTCACCCCATGGAGCAGAATGTGGGTATGCACTGCGAGGCTGATGCACAGGGAGGGAAATCATCATGTGGAACAGCGGCTGGCTTCTGATTGGCACAATCATGAATGGTTTCTGGTATATTCTTGGCATCACCGGTCTGGGACTTTTGTTTTGGGACAGCTGGGGAATCGTTTACCGGCAGATTTGCCTGAGACTTCGTTACCGTACGGCGAGAAAGAACAGGAAGGATCAGAATATCCTCATGGATCATTTGCAAATGGTATTGAAGGCTTCGTTGAAACATCCCTGCAGCGCAGAGGCCTTTTGCTTGTGGACGATGCTACTTTATGGATCTGTGTTTGCGATCAGTTTTCGTACATTTGGGGCAATCACGACGTCCTGCGCATCGGCTATGGCAGCGGCGATGCCGTACAGCATCCTGCGACTTCGTTTGGAACTTCAGCGAAAGAAAGGAAGTATGGAGGGAGAAAAGGTCGCTTCGGAACTCCTGCGTCAATACCGTATTTCCGGAGATAACATTTTTGAAGCACTGGAGCGGGTCATTCCTCAGCTGGATGATTGCAGGGTCTGTCAGAAGCAGTTGTTCCGTCTTTTGATGGTGCTTCGAAATACGGGGAATGCGTCAGAAATCCGGGAGGCGACAGAGATATTTTCTTACTCGATCGGAACGAACTGGAGCAGTATGCTGGCCGGAAACATTCGGCTGTCGGCAGAGAAGGGGGTTTCAATCGCCCTGGGGCTGGAGGATATTTTGATCCAGATGCGCCAGGCATCTGCAGGAAGAGAGGAACGAAAACGAATGAACAGTGAATCTGCCAGAATCACGGTGTTTCTGGTTCCTGTTTTGTACCTGTCCACGATTGGATTATCCCTGTATTATCTGGAAATGTCGCCGGTGCAGTTCCTGGAAAATCAGATCGGAACGCCGGAAGGGTTGATTCTGTTGTTGGGAAATGTATTTTTGTTCGCTGTCAATCTGGCGATCCTGGAAGTGGTGAACAATCAGAAGCTGGATTTTTAAGGAGGAAGAATGCAGACGTTAATATATGGAACTTGTCTGGCACTTCTCATGTTCGGATACGTTATGGTCGTTGTGAAAGAACCGTCGCGACTGGAACAGCGCGGCCTTGAAATGGTGGATCGCTGGAAGTTTGAGGATATGGTCCGCAGACTGGAACGGCGTACGTTGGGTACTGCAGCGGAAAAAATGACAGCACCGTGGAAAACTTTTGTCAGACAGCGGAAAGAAGAGCAGGCGGAAAAGGAGATTGCCCAGGGGATCAGCTACTTGCGGAACGTCGTAGCCATGGGACGGGGAGAACACATGGGGACAGAACTCATGATATCGGAATTGGCAGCTTCTGCACGATATCTTAGAAATGTGTATTACAGTATGGCAAATTATATCCGTTTGGGTGATACCGAAGCGGCGATTCGTGTGATGGAAGAACAAACAGAAGGGCCGATGGCGGCCGATTACGGAAGATTGCTCCTTCAATGGGAGAAATTATCACCGTCACTTCTTATGGAAACTCTGACATCACATCAGAAGGCCATTGAACAGGTCAGAATGACAAAGCAGAAAAAGAGGGATGAAATGATCAGCGATCTGATTTATTTCCCGGTCATTATGAATGTAATGCTGATTCTGATCAACTTTATATACGTAGCCTATTTCATCGATCAGAGGGATGCTCTTCTGACGATGATGGGATAAATTATTATTAAGGATGCCGGCAGAAAACAGCCGGCGAAGAAAGGGGTATTTTTATGAAGCAGGTTATCGTATTAGTTGCAATGATTATCTTAGGGGTAGGTCTGGCTACGATGGTGACAGGATTTGAAGCGTCCGCAAAGACAATTACCACCAATGCAGGAACCATGGTTAAGGATGTTCTTCCGGCTACTTCCATGGTTGACGAAGCAGAAGTATTCTTTGCTGCCTAAGGAATGAGAAATGAAACAGCTGATCGTTATGACGGCTACGATCATGCTGGGGATCTGTCTCTTCCGTTTAATTGCTGGTCCTGCGGAGGAATCCATCCTCTCCTCCGTGGGACAGCTGTGGCAGCAGGAAATCGAAATGAGGACGGCTGAACCGTAGAGGAGGAACAGTATGAAACAGTTGATCGTTTTGAGTGCTGTATTGCCGCTGATGTTGGTATTCCTTCTGCAGTTTACTCTGGATCAGAAAAATGCATATAACATCTCACAATTCCAGGAGATCGTTTACACGGCCAGGGAAGAAGCTAGGCAGGAAGGATGTTTTACAAAAGATATCGAATCGCGGATGAAAAAACAGGTGGCTGAATCATTTGGGATTTCGGAAGATGAAATCGGAATGGAAGCGACCCGGACGATCCAGTACCGTGTTCAATCCGGGAGTGGATTTGATCCTAACGGTCATCAACGTGGAATGATCTATTATAAAGTCACAGTTCCAATTGAGCGGCTGATGGCCGGACACAGATTGTTCGGAATCAAAGCCTCTGATAATCAGGGGACATATATAGTGGAAGGATATGCGGCAAGCGAACGTTTGCCGTAGGTATAACGATGAAAGTGTTGATCGTTTTTCTGGCACTTCTTTTGGTTAATATCAGCTTTCTTTCGTATCATTCCGATATGGATCGCTATGAAAAACTTCAGGTCAATTTAAAAGCGGCTGCTGAGGAAGCGGCTGCGGGAGCTGCCCTTTGTCAGGAAGAAAGTCAGTACGGGAAAGGGTTTCTCGTCATTGATCGTACCGGCGCGGAGGAATATGTAGCTTTCATGGCGGAAGATATGGAGCGCCGGCTTCCAAAGGCTATGGAGGCTGAAGTGGAATATGAACTGAAAATTTTCGATGATGAGAAAGGGTATGATGGTCTGGAGGTCTATGGAATATCGGAAACGTATCCAGCCGTGTGGGTAAGAATGACTGTAACAAGTAGGGATATGTTCCGCTTACCGTTTCTGGAAAAAACCGTAACAAAGAGAAGTGCTGTTTATCAATGGGATACTCGGAAAGGT
>JAFUQN010000043.1 GCA_017472365.1 Bacillota bacterium | reverse complement strand
CCCGGAGGGTGTTTGTTCCCGTCGGGATGAGGGAATGTAAATAACAAACTGCGCTCGGAGAAAGTCTTGTCAAGTTGCCTTCGGACAGGGGTTCGATTCCCCTCATCTCCACCAGCGGCGAGTCGCCGCGGACAATTCGTTACCGACTCTGGTTTTAATCATCAGATTTCCGCTCGGTCACGGGTGTCCGTCGTTGCACTTGCTCCACCAACGGAAAGAGACGAACCTCACTATCGGGGTTCGTCTCTTTCTGTTCGTAAATACATCACGAAAAATCCGCCGATTCGAAGGAACCGGCGGATTTCCTTTTGCGCTTCATGATTCTGTTGCGAAGCTTAAAAGGGTGAGTGTGTCACGGATTTGATCTACATATTCTGCAAACCAATCATCTGCGCCATCATTGATGATCGTGAAATCGCCAACATCCGTATTGACCATTTCAAAAGACCAGATATCATCGCTGGTAACAAAGTCTAGTTCTTCGAGCACACCGGAAGGATAGGCTATTGTTGTGGGGAAAGTGTTCCAGGTACGTTCTTCATAGTGAAGGCCTTCTTCCTCCCTACTGTAGCCATCCGGCCAGAAGCTGAAATAGATCCAGCCTGCTTCTGCATCCTTTGGCCGGCAGCGGATACCGGAATTGGTGGCATTTTTGACCTCTTCATAGACCCAATCCTCGATCAGATACAGCTCCAGTGAAAAGCCGTCCTTTTCAAATCTGATAGGATCCTGCCAGTTATATTCTGCGCCCACGGAATAGTTGATAACCGGAGGATTTTCCCGAACATCATCGAGGAAAGCACGAAGGGATGGGTCCCTAATGGTCCAGATCGTTGCGGGCGTATTCAGTTTCTGGTAATTGTTTGACCGGGCTGTATCCAGGTCTGTGGTCAGGATCATCTCTACAGAGCCCTTATAGCTGCGTATGGATACCGCCATTTGATTGATCCCATCGATCAGGGATACGGAGCAGCTTCCTTCTATCTGGTCCCCACACTGGAAACGGTCATATTCGCTGATGATATTTCCTTCTGTGGAAATGGCGTCCTCGGGGATCCGGTTCAGGATGGGGATCAGCCGCTGCAGGGAATCCATGGGGAGAAAGCCGTTGGTAGCAGAAACACTGGTGGTGTTTCCATAAGATGTCACATTCAGGCAGGCAAACACCTCAGCCGTGGAAACAGCATTGGCAGTCAGGTTTGCACACCATTCCCAGGGGGTATCCACAGTGGCGAAGGGTTCTCCCGCGGTTTCCTTATTCCGTACACCGTCTGTCACAGACGCTACAAATTGGCGGATGGGTTCCGGGTCGGGGATCCGGAAAACTTCCTTGCTTCCCTCTTCCCATATCAGGTCAAAATCTTCCGAGAAAGAAAGTTTTTTCTCACCCAATTCGTAATTCACGGTAAGCAAGGTGATATGCATGGCATTGCTTACAGCTTCTTCCAGTTCTACCGCGGATGCTGGTGTGACGGTGTTTCTCAAATCTCGAAGGAGCGTGATGGCCCTGGTCAACTGTTCTCCCGATGACAGACAGGTACGCTTTCTGGTCCACACATCTACACAAACAATTTTTTGGGTTAACACCTGAACCTCCGGATCCGGGACCGTCAGCACCAGACCCTTTCCGGCTTCCAGAGAAAGCTGGTAATAGGAGGCAGCGTTTTCCTGTTTCCGTTCAACGATGAGCCGGTCGGCTTTCTTGGTCAGCTCATCGTGGCTTGTTTCACAGTCCGGCAGCGTATACAACTTCTTTTCCACGGCCTCAT
>JAFUQN010000042.1 GCA_017472365.1 Bacillota bacterium | reverse complement strand
TACCGCAGGTTCTGCATAAGTGTTGGTATGGCTCTGGAAATAGGCGATATATTTTCCCTCCGGCCATTTTCCGGAGAGGAGCTGGATCTGTTCCGGAATGGTGGAAGCATAGTGACCGGAACCGTCTTCGGAACAAAAAAGACAGCCGCCAGTTCCCTTGGAACCGTCACGATTCGGACAGGTAAAACCGCCATCCAAAGAAAGTTTCATGATACGGCATCCAAATCGTTCTTTTAACCATGTAGCGATGGTATTAAAATGTGTACTTCAAAATCTATTTTCCATAAACGTTCCTCTTTTCGTTTTCAATCCTTAAGATTTATGATATAATATTGTGACTAATTGTGTCAACATGAAGAAAAATTCAAAATGGGAGTGGATACTATGACGATGGAAAAGCCGAAACTGTTACTGCACAGCTGCTGCGGACCCTGCAGTACGGCAGTGATCGAGCGGTTGATCCCCGATTACGATATCACCATATTCTTCTACAATCCAAACATTGACGACAGGGAAGAATATGAAAAGAGAAAGGAAACGCAGCTGCAGTTCCTTTCTGCATATAATAAAAACATCGATAATGACGATGATAAAATCCCGGTGAAATTCCTGGAAGGTGACTACATTCCGGAGGATTTTTACCGCATTGCAGAAGGTCTCGAGGACCAGCCGGAAGGCGGGGCCAGATGTACCTGCTGTTTTCAGCTTCGCCTGTCGGAGACGGCGAAGATTGCCGCGGAGGAGGGATTTGGCCTGTTCGGGACGACACTGACTGTCAGCCCGCACAAAAACTACCCGCTGATCTCTCAGCTGGGAAACCGCATCGCGGAAGAAGCCGGACTGGAATTTCTGGACCTTGACTTCAAAAAGAAGGCCGGATACCAGAGATCGGTGGCACTGTCGAAGGAATATGAACTGTACCGTCAGCACTTCTGCGGATGCAGCTTTGCCCGGAAGATCCAGGAGGGTGTATGAAGTACGTTGACGTAGTCATTGATAATAACAGCGACCATACGGACGAGCTTTATACGTACGGCTGTGACTTTGATGAAGTGAAAGTGGGCGACAAAGTCTATGTTCCATTTGCAAAAGGGAACAAACGGCGCGAAGCTTACGTCTTTACTGTAAGGGAACAGTTGGAAGAACCTGTCCGTGGGCTGAAAAAGATTCTGGAGATCGATCCGGAGGTATCACTGACGGAAGAAGCTGTGGATACGTGCCGGTGGATGAAACGCCGGTATCTCTGTAAATACATCGATGGTGTGAAGTGCTTTACCCCCGCAGGGACCAGTTCCAAGCGCGGAAAGAAGAGAGATCCATTGGCGGAGAAGGATTACGTTCCCGATGCGCCAAAGGCGCTGAATCCGGAGCAGAAAGCGGCTTTGGAACAGATCTGTAAACGACTGAAGGAAGGAGAGCACCGGATCTTATTGATCCAGGGTGTCACCGGCAGCGGAAAGACGGAAATCTATCTTCAGGCCATTGAAGAGGTCGTGAATTCCGGCCGACAGGCGATTATGATGGTTCCGGAAATTTCTCTGACGCCTCAGACCATCCAGCGGTTTCTGAGCCGTTTCGGAAAGGAACGGACGGCAATTCTTCACAGTAAACTGAGTCTTGGTCAAAGATATGATGAATGGATGAGGATCCGCAGAGGAGAGGCTTCCATCGTCATCGGAGCACGTTCGGCGGTATTTGCACCACTGGAAAATCCGGGAATCATTATTTTGGATGAAGAACACGAAACATCGTACAAGTCGGATAAGACACCGAAATACGATGCCCTGGAAGTGGCGGCCAAACGAATGGGTCATCACAAGGGACTGGTAATTCTGGGAAGTGCGACACCGTCGGTGATCAATGCTTACCGGAGCCGCAGCGGTCTTTTCGATCTGATCCGATTGGAAAAGCGATATAATGAAGTCCCTTTGCCCAGCGTTTCCATCGTGGACATGAGGGAAGAGTTGAAACAGGGAAATCACACCATGTTCAGTGTGGAACTGGTGAACGCCATGGAAGATACTTTGGCCAAAGGACGCCAGGTGATCCTGTTTTTAAACCGCAGAGGATATTCTACTTTTGTAAGCTGCAGAAACTGCGGTTACACGGTGACTTGCCCTGACTGCGGAATTACGATGACGTATCATAAGCATGAGAACGCCTGTGTCTGTCATTTCTGCGGGAAAAAGCAACCGCAGCTTCGGACGTGTCCGGAATGTGGAAGCACATACATCCGTCACTTCGGTACGGGAACGGAACAAGTGGAAGAAACGGTACGCCAGTTCTTTGGAAATGCCACCGTAGCACGGTTGGATCTGGATACGGTTCGCACGAAGGGAAGCATCGACAAAATCTTAAAGGATTTTCAAAAGGGAAAGACACAGATCCTTGTGGGAACTCAGTTGGTTGCCAAGGGACTGGATTTTGCCAATGTGGGTCTTGTAGGAATCATTTCGGCGGATGTGACGTTGAATATACCGGATTTCCGGTCAGCGGAACGGACATTCCAGCTGGTGACCCAGGCAGCCGGCCGTGCCGGCCGAGGCGATGAAACAGGCCGCGTCATTATACAGACCTATTCGCCGGACAATTATGCGGTGATTGCAGCATCGCATCAGGATTACGAAGAATTCTACGAGCAGGAACTTCTCTTGCGGCGACAGCTTTCGTATCCGCCGTTCTGCGATTTGTATCAGCTGGTGGTTGCCGGTGAAAACGAGGCAGAAGTTCACCGCATCAGTCAGGCACTAAAAGACAGTCTGAGAGCGCAGCTGGGGGATCAGGCTTCCATTTTGGGGCCAGGTCCGGCACCCATGTATCTGGTCAACGGAACGTATCGGATGCAGATTCTGATGAAAGCACCCAACGGAAAACGTCAGGAATTTTCCCAAGCGGTGGTCAACGCCAGACGACAATTATTTATGGATAAGAAACAGGATTGTCTGTTGCATACAGACATTAATCCATTCAGTTTTATATAACAAGAGTAGAGCCGCGGCTTTAGTTGGGCCCGGCGAATGAAAGGAGAACAACAATGGCATTAAGAAATATTGTGGAACGCGGAGATGAAATCTTAGCAAAGAAGTGCAGAGAAGTGAAGGAAGTCAACGATCACATCCGCATGATCCTGGATGATATGTTAGACACCATGCGCGACGCTAACGGTGTTGGTATCGCTGCACCCCAGGTGGGGATCAACCGTCGCATGTTCATCGTGGAAGTGGATGGTGAAACTTACGAAATGATCAACCCTGTGATGCTGGAACAGAGCGGTTCCCAGTGCGAATATGAAGGATGTCTCAGCGTGCCCGGTCTCTATGGCCGCGTGGAACGTCCTGCTTATATCAAGATTGCCGGACTGAATCGTTTCGGAGAACCCGTAGAATACGAAGCAGAAGGTTTCTTAGCGACTGCGTTCTGTCATGAAAACGATCATCTGGACGGACAGCTGTTCATCGACAAGGCCGTGGACATTTGTACACCGGAAGAGCTGTACGGCGATGACGACGATATGGAGGAATAATCATCTATGAGAATCATTTATATGGGAACACCTGATTTTGCAGTTCCGGCGTTGGAAGCCCTGGCAAACAGCACCCACGAAGTGGTTGCCGTGGTTACCCAGCCGGACAAGGCCCGCGACCGCGGAAAGAAGGTGCAGTTCACCCCGGTGAAGACCAAGGCGATGGAATATGATATTCCTGTGTACCAGCCGGAAAAGGTGAAGACCAATGAAGAGTTTTATCAGCAGCTGGTGGAGCTGGCGCCCGATCTGATCGTGGTTGCGGCTTACGGTAAGATCTTACCTGTATCCATTTTGGAACTGCCCAAGTATGGTTGCGTTAATATCCATGCATCGCTGCTGCCGAAGTACCGTGGTGCTGCGCCGATCCACAGAGCGATCATGAACGGCGACAAGACCACCGGTGTCACTCTGATGTATATGGCAGAGGGAATGGATACCGGCGATATGATCGCCAAGGCAGAGACGGAAATCGGCCTCAAGACTGTGGAAATGATGCACGAAGAACTGGCGGATCTGGGAGCTAAGCTTCTGATGGATACGCTGGATCAGCTGCTTTCCGGTACGGCTCCGAGAGAACCCCAGAGGGAAGAGGAAGCGACTCACGCGCCTATGGTTTTTAAGCAGGACGGCGTTTTGGATTATGCAAAGTCTGCAGAGGCACTGTGCTGTATTGTCCGCGGAATGAATTCCTGGCCCGTGGCTTCTACCACTTATCAGGGGAATGTGGTAAAAGTCTGGGAAGCAGAAGCGCTGGATAAGAACAGCGGAAAAGAACCGGGTACGGTTCTGTCCTGCGATAAGACCGGGCTGAAGGTGGCCTGCGGTGAGGGGGTCATCAACATTACGAAACTGCAGTTCCCTGGGAAGAGAGCTATGGAAGTTTCGGATTATATCAAGGGAAACACCATTGAAGCTGGTGTGATTTTGGGAGGTAATTAATATGTATGGATATGGCGGATACGGTGGCTATGGTTATTATAGCTCTATGATTTTTCTGATTCCTGCGATCCTGCTGACATTATATGCACAGGCGAAGGTCAATTCCGCGTACAGTAAGTATGCGCGTGTGGCAAACCGCCGCGGTATGAATGGTGCCCAGGCGGCAAGAATGATTTTGGATGCCAATGGAATGAGCGACGTGCCCATCCAGATGGTCAGCGGAAAACTGTCGGACCATTATGATCCAAGACGCCGTGTGATGCGACTGTCGTCTCAGGTGTATAATGACCCGTCGGTGGCATCCATCGCCATCGCGGCCCATGAAGCCGGCCATGCGATCCAGCACAGCGTCGGATATTCTCCGCTGCAGATCCGCAATACCATCGTTCCAGTGGTCAACTTATGTTCCAATATGGCTTGGCCGATCCTGATGGTCGGTTTGGTCCTGGGTCATTCTGCCATGGGAGACATGGTATTTAATCTGGGCGTCCTGTTATTCTCCACAGCGGTAGTGTTCCAGCTGATCACTCTGCCTGTGGAATTCAACGCGTCGAAGAGAGCCATGGAACAGATGGAAGCCATGGGAATCGTCGCAGACAATCAGGAAGCCAGAGGTGCTAGAAAAGTTCTGACTGCGGCAGCTCTGACGTATGTGGCTGCACTGGCAATGGCGGTATCGAACCTGATCCGCATTCTTGCCATGAGAGGGAGACGTGACTAAGATTGGACATCGATCGTAAAACAGCATATTTTGTATTATTTGATATTGAAAAGGACGGAGCTTTTTCCAATCTGGCCCTCAACCAGAGAGAAAAGGAATTCAACCCTGTATCGCCGGCCTTTGTCCGGGAGCTGGTCTATGGGGTTCTCCGTTATAAATACCAGTTGGACCATATCTGGGGACAGCTGATGGATCACAAGGGACGTGTAAAGCGCGCTGATAAGATCCTTCTTCGGATGGGTTTGTACCAGCTGATGTATATGGATTCCGTTCCCGATTATGCCGCGGTCAGTGAGACTGTGGCTCTGGCGAAGAAATACTGTACAGGCCGCGATAAATTTATCAACGGAATTCTGCGGGCTTACAGCCGTCGGAAAAACGAGATCACCTGGCCGGACAAGAAAAAAGATACGCTGCAGTATCTGTCTGTTCGTTATTCCTGTGAACCGTGGATCATCCGCCTCTGGATGGATCAGTTCGGTGCAGAAAAGACGGAGCAAATGCTGGCAGCCTCTCTGACGACACCGAAGCTTTGCATCCGTACGAATCGTCTGAAGACCACACCGCAGCAGCTTCAGCAGCGCCTGGAACTGAATGATTTCGACGTAGAACCGATGAGAACCGTGGAAGAAGGATTCTATGTGGAAGGAAGCGGGTTGGTTTCGTCTGTTGCGTATAAAGACGGCTGGTTCTCTATTCAGGATGAAAGCTCCATGCTGGCTGTCTGTGCCGTGGATCCCCAGCCGGGAGACGTGGTCATCGATGTATGTGCTGCGCCGGGCGGTAAGACGTTGTTTATGGCGGAACGCATGCGAAACCAGGGAAAGATCCTGGCGGGAGATCTGTATCCGGCCCGTCTGGAACTGTTGGAAGCGCAGGCAAAGCGCCTGGGTGTGGAAATCGTTGAAATCAACGGCTGGGATGCAACGAAAGCACGCAAGGATCTGTTCCAGACGGCGGACCGTGTTCTGGTGGACGCGCCCTGTTCCGGACTGGGTGTGATCCGGAGAAAGCCGGAGATCAAATATCGTGAGGAAGATCCCGAAAGAGAACAGCTTCCGAAGATCCAGAGAACGATCCTCGAAGCGGCCAGTACCTATGTGAAAGCCGGAGGAACTCTGGTTTACAGTACGTGTACTGTAAATCTGGACGAAAACGCGCGGATCGTTGAAGCATTTTTAAAGAGTCATCCTGAGTATGAACGCGTGGAAGAACAGCAGATGTTCCCCGGAGAACAGGAAGGCGACGGATTTTATATCTGTGAAATGAAAAGGAAATAACCATGGTAAGTGCAGGCTTTAAGACAGATCAGGGAAGGTGCAGGGACAACAACGAGGACTCTCTGTTCATTCTTCCCAACCATCGAATCTATATGGTGGCAGACGGCGTTGGAGGAAACCGCTCCGGCGAGGTTGCCAGCCGCACTGCGGTCACCTATGTGGCGTCTTACGCAGACAGCCATCCGCTGGAGGAGGTCCGCGACGAAGAAGAACTCCAGCATTATTTTCTGGAATGTGTTACCGGAGCCAATGATGAAATCTGCAGGATGGCATCGGAGGACTGGCAGTATTCCGGAATGGCAACGACATTGGTCGTGGCCTATCTGACAGAAGAAAAAGGATATGTGGTGAATATCGGGGACAGCCGGGCCTATTTGATCCGGGGTGGCGAGATCCTGCAGATCACCCGCGATCATACCTATGTAAATGAACTGCTGATGCAGGGAAGCATTTCCGAAGAAGAGGCAAAGCGCCATCCGGAACGGAACATGATTACCCGCGCGGTGGGGGGCGACGCTTCGGTACGACCGGATTTCTTCCGGTTTGATTTGGAAGCGGGCGATGTGATCCTTCTCTGTACCGATGGATTGTACGGAGAGGTGGAAGATGAGATCATTTGTCAGATGGTGACGAAAGAACCATCCATGCACCAGCTGGCTGCAGATCTTGTGGAACAGGCCAATAGTCACGGTGGACGTGACAACATTTCAGTCGTATGCATTCGAGTTTAAGAAATACCAGGGAAGGAGCAGTAAATGAGTACCAGATTGCTTGCCGGTAGATATGAATTGATCCAGCGGATCGGTGAAGGCGGAATGGCTGTGGTTTACAAAGCCAAGGACCGTCTTTTGAACCGGTTTGTTGCCGTTAAAATATTAAAACCGGAGTTCACCAAAGATGTGAAGGTGATCGACAGCTTCCGCCGCGAATCGCAGGCGGCAGCCAGCCTGTCCCATCCCAATATCGTCAATGTGTACGATGTTGGAAAGGAAGGCAATATTAATTACATTGTAATGGAGCTGATTGAAGGAAATGTTCTCAGCGACATTATCAAAAACGAGGGACCGCTGGAACCGCGCCGTGCGGTTGCCATTGCGAAGCAGATTGCCGGGGCATTGTCTCTGGCGCATAAAAATCAGATTATCCACAGGGATGTGAAGCCTCATAACATACTGATCACAAAGGATGGCGTGGCAAAGATCACCGACTTCGGGATCGCCAAGGCTATGAGTTCGTCTACCATGACAGTGAATCAGACGGGAACCATCATGGGTTCGGTACATTATTTCTCGCCGGAACAGGCCAGGGGAGGTTATGTGGATGAGAAGTCCGATATCTATTCGCTGGGGATCGTCATGTATGAAATGCTGACGGGCCAGGTGCCTTTCGATGCGGATAATCCCGTGACCGTGGCGGTGATGCATATGAACGAGGAAATCGTTCCGCCGTCGCAGCTCAATCCGGCAATCTCGCCGGATGTGGAATCCATCGTCATGAAGGCCACAGCCAAGTACCAGATCAACCGATATAAGACTGCTGATGAAATGATTACGGCACTGAGCCTTGTAAATTATCATCCGGCGGTGACACCGGCGTCTTCCGGGGAAGAGACACCGGCGAAAACGAGAGTGGAAAAGGTACACAAAGGGGAAGAAGAGATGAATAAGGGGAAAAAGAAGAAGAAAAAGAAGGTTACGATCAACAAGACGAAGCTCGGGGCCATCGTGTTAGCGATTATTCTGGCGATTCCTGCCAGTGCCGTTGCGTTCAATCTGATCCAGGGAGCCGGTGAAGGTGATGAAATCGTCGTTCCGGATCTGATGGGGATGACGGAAGAGGAAGCGAGACAGGCACTGTCCGCTGTGAAGTTAGAAATGGAACTGGGAATCTCCCTCTACAATAAGGAATATGATCCCGGGGAAGTTGTTTCGCAGGATCCTGTGGCTGACAGTAAGGTCAAGGAAGGCCATAAGGTCACGATCAACCTGAATAAAGATAAGAAGGCCGGAGCGGATGCTGTTGTTCCCAGCCTGACCGGAAAGACCGTGGATGATGCGAAGTACAGTCTTCAGGCGTACGGTTTCGTGATCGGGGATATTTCCACGGAAGCCAATGAACTTCCGGAAGGAATCATCATCAATCAGAGCCCGAAGGCCGGCGATGAGGCAGCTCCCGGTTCTAAGGTGAACCTGGTGGTCAGCAAGGGCGCTGAAGATGCGGAAATCGTTATGATCAAGCTTCTGGGTATGGATGCTTCGGAGGCTGCCAGCGAAATTTCTGCCATGGGACTGAAGCTGGGTGAAACCACGTATGGTTCCAGCAGCATCTACGATCAGAATCAGGTTATGGCACAGAGCATCGAGCCCGGCGACAAGGTCATGAAGGGATCCACCGTGGATATTACCATCAGCACAGGTTTATCGGAAGGCTCCGGTGAAGGCGGTATTGCTATTGGTGGAACAACCGGTGAGAATGACGGAGAAAGCGGTGGAATCAAGAGCGTTGCTTTTGAGATTTCTTTTGATGCTGCGAAAAATGAGACTTTCTTCTTATCCGTAGTCGTGTCGGATTCTAACGGTGTCTCCACTCCTATCAAACAGAGAGAAAGTTACAAAGTTGACGAATCGGAAATGATTTCTGTCGCTGGAACAGGTCAGGGGACGATCCAGATCATCTTCGACAATGACGTTGTACAGCAGCTGAATGTAAACTTTGATACCGGAGAGGTATATTAATGAAAGGAACCATAGTTAAGGGAATCGCAGGATTCTACTATGTAAAACCGGAAGATGACGGTGAACCGGTCCAGTGCAAGGCCCGTGGGGTGTTCCGAAAGGATGGTGTAAAGCCCCACGTGGGTGACCATGTGGTCTTTGAATGGGAGGATGAAGAACTGGATGGATTTATCACAGAGATCCTTCCGCGAACCAATCAGTTCATCCGACCGCCCATTGCCAATGTGGACTGTTTCATTATCGTCTGTGCGGCAGCAAAACCGGCGCCGAACTTCCAGGCGTTGGATCAGTTTTTACTGATGGCAGAAAAAGAACAGGTGGAGATCCTGTTGGTATTTAATAAGATCGATAAGGCGAAACCGGAAAAGCTGGAAGAACTCCGGACGATTTACGAGAAATTATATTCTACGTTCTTCGTCAGCGCCGTTACCGGTGAAGGGATCGATGAACTGAAGGAACATCTCCGCGGAAAACAGTCGGCTCTGGCAGGACCTTCCGGTGTGGGAAAATCCACTATGCTTAATGCGATCCTGGGTCAGGAAGCCATGGAAACTGGACAGATCAGTCACAAGACGGGTCGTGGAAAACATACGACGCGTCATGCGGAATTGTTCCAAATGCCCGGTGACGGTGGCGGTATGATCTTCGATACGCCGGGATTTACGTCGTTTGAAGTTTTGGAAGCAGAAGAAGATCAGCTGCAGTTTCTCTTCCCGGAAATGGTACCGTATGTGAATCAGTGTCGTTACGATAATTGTCGTCACAGAAAGGAACCGGACTGTGTGATCCGCGAAGCGGTGGAGGAGGGGAAGATCCATCCCAGTCGTTACGAATCTTACTTATATTTTTTAGAAACTATTCAGAACAAAAAGAAGTACTAGTTAAAATGTGTATGTGATTTGTCGAGGCCGGTCTGAGGACCGGCGGCGCATCACAAGAAGGAGCAGAATCATGTATCGTTTAGCACCCTCTATTTTATCCGCAGATTTTTCCCAGCTGGGAGCTCAGATCCAGGCCATTGAAGAAGGCGGCGCTGATATCATCCACGTTGACGTAATGGACGGTCACTTCGTACCGAATATTTCTTACGGTGCAGTTGTGATGAAGAGCTTACTGGGAAAGACCAAGCTGCCGTTCGACGTTCATCTGATGATCGAAAAGCCGGACCAGTTCATTCCTGACTTTGTGACAGATAACACTGAGTACATCGTTGTTCACGCAGAAGCCTGCACTCATTTACACCGTACCATTCAGCTGATTAAGTCCTACGGAATCAAGGCTGGTGTGGCTCTGAATCCGGCCACTTCTTTATCCGTTCTGGATTATATTTTTGAAGATCTGGATCTGGTTCTGATCATGTCCGTAAATCCTGGCTTCGGTGGCCAGAAGTTCATTCCTTCCGCTCTGGACAAGGCTCGTGAACTGAAGAAGATGAAGGAAGAACGTAATCCGAACCTGACCATCGAAATCGACGGTGGTATCTCCCTGAAGAACGTGGAAGAAGTCATGGAAGCCGGTGTGGATATGTTCGTAGCTGGTTCCGCAGTGTTCGGCGCAGAAGATATTCCGCAGAGATGCCGTGATTTCCAGGCGATTCTGAAGAAATAAGTCATAACAAAACAACAATAAAATATAAGGGTCCTCCGGACCATGGGGTGTGATTATCCCATGGTCCGGAGGACCCTTTTGTGTTTTGCTATTTTGTTTTGATATTCAGTGCAGTATAGATTTGTTCAATATTGTAGTCAGGAGCGTAGTTTTTAGCGACTTCAATAAGAGGAAGAATACTGGACAAATCTTCTTCTAATTCCTCGGCAATGATTTCAGATGATTTACCTTTCAGTAACTTTTTACAGATCATCTGAATTAAAGTTTCAATTCGTCCTTCTTCTTTTCCTTCTCTGTGACCGACGGAATGTGCAGTGTTGACATCCATACGATAGCGCTTACGGGCTTCTTCCAGTTCGCGCATTTCTTGTTCTGCACTGATCTCTTCGTGAATCGGTTTCGTCAATGCGATCACCTCACCTTCAAATTCCAGAAGCTGATCGATCAATTCACCCTTGGAATCATCCGCCGCATATTTGAAATAAGCTCCCAAACGTTCATGAGGAGTCATTTCGCTGAGGGATTTTTCTGTAATATCGATTTTACCGAGTTCTAAATAATGAATCCGGGTGAGCTCGCTCAGTTTATGATTTTCATCGTTTTCTATTAAGTAGTAAGTACTGAACGCCTTTTGATATTGAGGGAAAAGGGTTCGGTTTACAATACTGATAACGATTGTTTCTTTCATTTTATCAGAATCTTCCCCGGATTCCAATGATTCACTCACCAATTTTCCCATGTAGTAGATCGATCGATTAATATAGTTTTCCAAGTGGTCAACTTGCATTTCGAGATCCAAAAGCTGTCCGCTGCTAAGTTGGACTTTAATATCCATAATGATTTCTTTTTTGCCTTGATATGTTGCATAGCTGAAAGGATTTTCACAGCGAAGCCAGATGATGGGATCGTCTTCTTTTCACAGAAGACGATTTAGCAAGGCAATGAGAGCAGCATTACTGGCTTCCGTATTCCGCCCATAGACGGCTTTAAAGACTAGGTCACTAGTCAGTGGAAGTAATTTGTTATTCGAATTATCTCTATTGTTGTTCATATAAATTCCCTTCCTTTTGAGTCGAAAAAACAATATACAGACGAATTTTGTCTATTATTATCTCATGCTGAAAATACTGGTTCAACCAGATTTTTCCAACAAATATCGACGGGTTTCGACAACAGGAGATAATACTTTAAATGTGGAATTTTAAATCAATAACTATAAATATTTTTAAAAAATTTTATAGTTCATGGAACAAATCTATGATACAATGCGTCTTAGTATTGTGTGCTTTTAGAGGCACATAAAAATTGCAAATTACCTAAGAAAATAAGGAGACTTTCATAATGAAAAAGAGATTTTTACTGATGATGTTAGCAGGTGTACTGGCATTCTCCATGATCGGATGCGGCGGCGGAGATGCAGAAGTGGAAGATCCCAACACTGGTGATGAAATCGTTGAAAACGAAGATCAGAACCAGGAAGGCGAAACCAGCGATGCAGAAGGCGAAACTGATCAGGACGTGGAACAGGACGCTGACGCAGAACAGGAAGCTGAGAAGGAAGAAGAACCCGAAGTACAGAAACCCGTTGTTGATGAGCCGGAACAGAAGCCTGAAGTACAGGATCCTGTTGTTGACGAACCTGAAGTAGATGAGCCGGAAGTTGACGAAGAAGAAAACACCGGCGATGCTGAAGGCGGTATCGTAATCGACAAGGCATTCGTAGACATTACTCTGGAAGAAATGATTTTGGCTTCATACGCAAACATCGAACTGCCTTTCACTGGTGAAATGGAAATCGATAAGACCGATGCTGATGCCGTTGCGTTCTATCTGGGTACTTCCGATGTAACCTTCAAGAGAGCTGTTGTATCCGAAGCTATGATTTCTTCCATCGCTCATTCCGTTGTTGTTTTGGAACTGGAAGATGGTGCTGATGCTGCGGCTGTGGCTGCAACTCTGAAGGAAACTGCTCCCGTGGATAAGTGGGTATGCGTTGTTCCCGATCAGGTAGGTACTGCTCACAGAGGAAACATCGTAATGTTGGCTATGTCCGGCGCTGCTGATGCAATTCTGGCGAACTTCACGAACTTAAAGTAATTTAATAACTGATAACAAGGAGATTGATAATATGAAAAAGAGATTTTTACTGATGATGTTAGCAGGTGTACTTGCGTTCTCTATGATCGGCTGCGGTGGCGGTGATACTGAAGTAGAAGAACCTAACACTGGCGATGAAATCGTTGACACCGAAGGCGAAGGCGATGCAGAAGGTGGCGCTGAAGGCGGCGTAGTCATTGACAAAGCATTCGCAGACATGACTCTGGAAGAAATGATCCTGGCTTCCTACGCAGGTATCGAACTGCCTATGACCGGTGAAATGGAAATTGATCAGACTGATGCTGAAACCGTTGCGTTCTACCTGGGTACCAATGATGTAACCTTCAAGAGAGGGGTTGTATCTGAAGCTATGATTTCCTCCATCGCTCACTCCGTAGTTGTTCTGGAAATGGAAGATGCTGCTGCTGCGGAAGCTGCTGCTGCTACCCTGAAGGAAACCGCTCCTGTTGGTAAGTGGGTATGCGTTGTTCCCGAACAGTCCGGTACCGCTTTCAGAGACAATTTCGTTATGATGGCAATGTCCAACTCTGCTGATGCGATCCTGGCTAACTTCAGCGCTCTGCAGTAATTCGAAACCAGAAAGTGATGATCACTTAGGTGAGATAGAATAACATAAAACATATTGAAGACGCACCGTGAAAACGATGCGTCTTCCTATGTAACGAAGATTTTGTAAATCTGGAAGATTCGTCAATTCCAGACAGTTTTAGAGAAAGTAGGAAACGTCAATGCTGTTTTCCAGTGTAAGCTTTTTATATTATTTCTTACCAATCCTATTAATTGGTTATTTACTTCTCCCGACGAAGTGGAAAAACCCGCTGTTACTGTTGTTCAGCATGTTCTTCTACTTTTACGGGGAGAACCTATATATTTCGATTCTGATCATTTCCTCCGTGGTGGACTACACCCATGGAATCGGCATCGAGAAATACCGCGGAACGTGGATCCCCAAGGCGCTTTTGGCGTCTTCCGTAATCATCAATGTGGGACTTCTGGCCACATTCAAATATTCGGATTTCTTTGTAGAGAACCTGAACGCCCTGTTTATGGGGGATAACCCGCTGGCCTTACCCGGTCTGGCGCTTCCTCTGGGGATCAGTTTCTATACCTTTCAGACTATGAGCTATACCATCGACGTATATCGTGGTGAAGTGAAAGCACAAAGAAACTTCATCGACTTCGCAACTTACGTTACCATGTTCCCGCAGCTGGTGGCCGGACCCATCGTCCGTTACAGTGACGTGGCGGATCAGATCGAAGAAAGAAAGCGCATCGGTCGTCTGGACAAGGAAACGTTCTTCCAGCAGTTTGGTCTGGGTGTAGAACGATTCGCCATTGGGATCGGAAAGAAGGTCATCATCGCTAATGCATTAGGTGAGCTGGCGAAGACTCTTTACGCCAGCCAGGAGCCTTCCGTGGTTCTGTATTGGGTTGCCATGGCTGCGTTCTCCATGCAGATTTACTTTGATTTCGCAGGCTACAGTGACATGGCCATCGGGCTGGGCCACATGATCGGCTTCAAGTTCCCTGAAAACTTCGACCATCCGTTCATTTCCCAGAGCATCACCGAATTCTGGAGACGCTGGCATATGTCTCTGGGCGGCTGGTTCCGTGATTATGTGTACATTCCGCTGGGTGGAAGCCGTGGAAGTCTCCCGAAGCAGATTCGCAACATCTTTATTGTATGGTTCCTGACCGGCTTCTGGCATGGAGCGTCCTGGAACTTTGTTCTGTGGGGCCTGTACTTCGGTGTTCTTCTGACACTGGAAAAGATGGTCTGGGGAAAGGCAGTAAAGAAAGCGCCCAGAGCTGTCCGTCACATTTACACGCTGTTCCTCTTGAGCTTCAGCTTCGTAATCTTTGATACCGTAGATCTGACGCTGCTTCCGGTGCGCATCGGCGGTATGTTGGGCTTGGGAGATATTCCCGCGATCAACAGTTTCACATTATATTATTTGAGGAGTTACGGTTTACTGCTTCTGATTTCCGTTCTGGTGGCAACCCCGCTTCCGGCGGAACTGTATCGTAAGCTGCGCGCACGTCTCGGCGGAAGCGGGGACGGCAAGGCCGCAGGTACCTGGCTGGAAGTATTGGATGGGCTGGAAGTTCTCGCCATGGCTGCCATGCTGATCGTATGTACTGCGTATATCGTGGATTCTTCGTTTAATCCATTCTTGTATTTTAGATTCTAGGAGGAGGTAAGCAATGAAACATAAAATCATGACCATTGTATTCTGCGCGATCCTTCTGGCGGGATTTGCACTGAACGTGGTGACACCGGACAAGGACATTTCCTTCACGGAACGCCGTCCGCTGGATCAGATGCCGGTGCTGAACAAGGACTTTATCTTTTCCAAAGATACTGGGGAAGTATTGGAAGAATATCTTTTGGATCAGTTCTGGAACCGTGACGGTGTCCGGAGCCTGAAGGTATGGTTCGACCGTATTGTTTTAAGAAAATCTGACAGTAGCGGGCTGTATGAAATCAACGGCCATCTGTTCAAAATGGATTATCCGCTCAATGAAAACAGTGTGATCAAGGCTGCAGATAAAATTAAGGATATCAATACTAAGTTTTTGGGTGTGGCTGATCAGGTGGCTTACAGCATTATTCCTGACAAAGCCCATTACAATCCGCTGAAAGACAAGTATCTGTCTCTGGATTACGAGAAGATGGAATCTATCCTGACAGAGCAGATGGAAACCGTCAGTGACAACGGTCAGACACGGATCCCGGCGATGGGGTATGTGGCTCTGGAACCGACTTTGGAACTGGATGATTATTACTACACTGACCTTCACTGGAAGCAGGAAAATCTGAAAGAAACCGTGGAAGCCATCTGGAACTACTTCGGAATCGAAGCAGAACTGGACATGGATGAGTTCACTGTGAAGGATTATGCACCTTTCTACGGTGCTTACTACGGTCAGGCTGCTTCCAATGGAAACGGCGATCAGCTGAGCTGGCTGGTGGATGAAGAAATCGAAAATATGATCGTGAAGGACTTCGATGAAATGAAGGCCTCCAAAGATATCGTCTATGCAGAAGAAAAGCTGGGGACTGTGGACTCTTACGAGCTGTTTTTCGGCGGCAACTCTCCGCTGATCGTCATCGACAATCCGTCCTGCGAAACCGGTGACCGACTGATTCTGTTCCGCGATTCCTTCGGAAGCGCGATTGCCCCGTTACTGGCGAAGGAGTACAGCCAGGTGGTTTTGGTGGATTTGAGATTCCTGGGTTACGAATACTTGGGGAACTTTGTGGACTTTGAAGATGCTGATATCCTGTTCATGTGGGGTCAGGCCATTTACAACGACTCCACCATGATCCGTCAGAGATAGTTGAGAGTTTTTATGGAGACACGCTGAAGCGTGTCTCTTTTTTTACACAATTATTTCCCGGGAAAAGTTGTTGTATGAAAGAAAAAACTGAAAGACCTTGAAGTATTCAGTCAATTATGGCAAAATATCTTATGTATAGGCTTTATCGACTATATATGTTTGTTGAAAAGGGGAAATGGGTAAAAAGATGAAGAAAAAAGCTGTACTGTTCGATATGGACGGAACTATTTTGGACACTCTCCAGGATTTGGCTGACAGCGTAAACTTCGCATTACAGGGAACGGGTTCAGGACCTTATACCATCGATCAGTATCGGTATTTTTTGGGGAACGGAGCCAGAAACCTGATCCGAAGAGCACTGGCTGGCTGTGTCGATCCGATGGCAGAGGGAAAAGAACCGGACGCCTCGAAAGTGGACGAGATCATGGCCCGATTTAAAGGTCATTATGAAACAAATAAAACCAATAAGACGGCGCCTTACGACGGAATTCTGAAATTATTGGCCCGGCTGAAAGAAGAAAAATATATTACGGCTGTCATATCCAATAAATATGATAAAGCCGTGAAGGACCTGGCTCAGCTGTATTTTCCGGAATTGTTGTCCATTGCTGTAGGCGAAGGCGGCGATGTGAGACCGAAGCCGGAACCGGACGGGATCAACAAAGTCCTGAGGGAATTCGGGTTGAAGCCGGAAGATGCGGTTTATGTTGGTGATTCCGACGTGGATGTGATCACGGCTCACAATGCGGGACTGTTCTGCATTGGTGTTACCTGGGGCTTCCGCGGAAGAAATGAACTGGAAACAGCGGGCGCTGAGGCGGTCATCGACTCGCCGGAAGAAATCTGGAATTATATATAGGTAGTTATATGATAAAAGAAGATCAAATCCTGCTGAATTTTGCGGAAGACAAGGTTCGGCAATGCGATCAGAATTATATGATCACCACTACGGGCTTTCTGGATATGAGACAACAATCCGTTGTCCGCCGGTGGTGCATCGCCAATCACGTTCATCGATTCGCCATGTACGGCGGATACGATGATGCGGAACGAAAGCTGTGTATGTTCTTTCCGGACTATGTGGAATGGGAAGGAACGGATCCGTGGAAACTCTGGCTGACTCAGAATCCGGAGGATGATCCCTTACAGATTCTTCGGGTTTCCCACAGTGGAAAGAAAGAACTGACGCATCGTGATTATCTGGGTTCGATTCTGAACCTGGGAATCAAACGGGAGCCCATCGGAGATATGTTGGTCCGGCCGGATGGCTGTGATATTGTGGTGGAAAAGACCATGGGTGAGTTTCTGCTTCACAATTATCTTCAGGTAGGGAGAACGTCCATCCAGAGGGAGTTGGTCAGTGTTGATGAAATCGATGTGAGTCAGATCCGTTTTGAAGAAAGCAGCGACACCGTAGCATCGCTGCGGCTGGATAATTTGATTGCCGCGGGATTTAACACCGCCCGCAGCAAGGCAACCGACGCCATCGGCGCCGGTCTGGTCTTCGTGGACGGATTGGAAGTCCTGAAGCCTGACTATAATGTGGCGGAAGGCAGTAAACTGGTGTGGCGTGGAAAAGGAAAAATCATACTTCAGGAAGTTGGTCAAACGACGAGAAAGGGACGAATTTTTGTCCAGTTCCGCCGTTATGTATAAGGAGGAAGCAAAATGCAAATGGAATCCAAACGTCTGATCATCCGTAAGTCTCTTATTGAAGACTGTGCGCTGTTTGCACAGTGGGAATCCATGTGGGAAGTGAACCGCTGGTTTACGATGGATACTGATCCGAATTACCATAAGGTTCTTCAGGAATTCATTCTGCGTAATGTGGAAAAGGATATGCTGCAGTTCACCATTGTAAAAAAGGACGGGGACGAACCTATCGGCCGCATCTGGATCTCGCAGATCAACGATCATTATGACTCTCTGGATATTTCCAGAATTTACATAGCTGATCCTGCAATGCGCGGTCAGGGATACGGTGAAGAAGCACTGAGAACGATATTGGAATATTGTTTCATCCGTCTCCACAGAGAACGCGTTACGCTGGACCATATTCCGGATAATGAAGTTGCTGCAGCTTTATACACCAAGCTGGGCTTCCAATACGAAGGGATTGCCCGTCATGCCGGTAAGAAGGACGGACGCTATGTGGATCTGAAGCAGATGTCCATGCTGCGTTCCGAATACGCAAAAATGACCCGTGAAGGTTAAGAAATTCGTAAGAAATCAATTGAAATGTTGTTAAGAAAGTTCAGGTATTCTCTTTTTTGTAAAGGGAATACCTGTTTTACATAGGGGAAAAGGAGTTTGTGAGTATGAATATTTTGGTCTGTGATGATGACAAAGAAATCGTGGGCGCGATCGAAATTTATTTAAAGAACGAGGGGTATCACGTATATAAGGCCTACGATGGTCTGGAAGCGCTGGATGTGGTGGAAAAGGAAGAAATCCATTTAGTACTGATGGATATCATGATGCCGAAGATGGATGGGATGAGGGCGACGATGCGGATCCGCGAAGAAAAGAACATCCCCATCATCATGCTGTCCGCCAAATCCGAAGACTACGATAAGATCACCGGCCTCAATGTGGGCGCAGATGATTACATCACAAAACCTTTCAATCCTCTGGAACTGATCGCCAGAGTCAAGTCGCACCTGAGACGTTATACCAGCCTGGGAAGCATGGAGAAGAAGACTGGAATCTACCGATCCGGCGGACTTGTGGTGGATGATGAGCAAAAATGTGTGACTCTCGACGGAGAACAGGTACCCGTTACACCAATTGAATACGGTATTTTAAAGCTGCTGACGGCTAACGCCGGAAAGGTGTTTTCCATGGAACAGATTTACGAAGCGGTCTGGAAGGAAACAGCTTACAATCCGGAGAACACCGTGGCGGTGCACGTGCGGAGAATTCGGGAGAAAATCGAAATCAATCCGAAGGATCCCAGATATTTAAAGGTGGTGTGGGGCATTGGCTACAAAATTGAAAAACACAAATAAGAAGTTACTGCAGTGTATTCTGATTCCGTTATGCGCGCTCCTGTTTGTGGGCGCGATCCATTTTGGGATCCGCGGGATCTTTACCTTGGGGCAAAGCGGATTCAGTGAAAGGATCCTGTGGGGTGGAGGATACGTGGAAAGCGGTGAAGTGGTATCGGACATAAGATACAACTTCCAGACCGTCATGGGACGCAGTTACGGTCAGCTGACCAACAATCCGGATGACTATATAAAATCCATATTTTCCAATGATTTCAAGGCCGATTTGAGAGAAGGAGTCTGGAAGCAGATGACCGAGAATCTGGATGAAATCAACGAGTATGGCTTAGATGAAAATTTCACGTTCCATGTAAAGCTGGGAGACCGGATCTATAAGAGCGATGGATATGATCAGGAAATCAATAAAATCGGTGCATCCATCACAGTTACTGCCGATGGGACCACCACCGGCGGCGAACTGATTTTCAATAAAGATGAAAGTCTGTATGCGTACATGGAACATGCCCTGGAAAATGCGAAATATTGTTATCGCGAGATGGACGCAGAACTGGAAGGAAACATAAAACCTATTCAGGGAGATGATATCGAAATCTACATCGGTTATACGAGAGATTATCTGAAAACAAGAGCGGAAGAATTCGATAACGCCAGTCAGGCTTTCCGGGAACAGTTGTTCAAAACACTAATTTGTTTCGCGGCCACATTGGGATCATTTATTTTTCTGTGCATCATCACTGGGAAGAAGGATGAGGAAGGAAAGACTGTGATCGGCGGTCTGGATTGCTGGCCTACAGAACTGTTCTGTATCGCCATTCCGTGCTTACTATGTCTGGGTGCATGGATTCTTGTTGAACAAATCAATCATACGTATGCATATTACAACGGATGGGGATATTACAATTATTACTGGAATAGTACTGGATTCAATGTACAGTATGCGGCGGTCCTGGGAGTCTGCTGGGCGATTGCCACGGTGGGGATCGCATTGATCCTCTGCTGTGTACGGAAGATCAAAGCTCACAAGTTCTGGGCTACCTTCTTGTTCTGGCGTGTGATTGCATGGTTTGTCAACGGATTTAAGGATCTGTACTATGGCGGAAGTGCTATGCGCAAGATGATTCTGGTGATTTTAGGGGTTTGTCTTCTGAGCGCAACGGTGGTGGGAATGCCGCTGACCGCAGGGATTCTGATCGTTCTGGCTGCGAAAATGATAAAACAGTATGAGGCTATCCGTGACGGTGTGGATCAGATCCGCAGCGGAAACGCTGGATATCAGATTCTCATTGAAGGCAATTCCAGAGGAGAACTGCAGACGTTAGCTTCCGATATCAACGACATTTCCAACGGTCTCGATCTGGCAGTGCGGAAGGAACTGAAGAATCAGCGCATGAAGAGCGAACTGATTTCCAATGTATCCCACGATCTGAAGACCCCTATGACCTCCATCATCAGCTATATCGACCTGCTGAAGAAGGAAGGGCTGGACAGTGAAAACGCGCCGCAGTATCTGGAAATCCTGGACGAAAAGAGCCAGAGACTGAAGAAGCTGTGCGAAGATCTGTTTGAAGCGGCTAAGGCTTCTTCCGGAGATATGCCGGTCCACATGGCTCGTGTGGAAATGACATCTCTCGTGAATCAGGGACTGGGAGAATATCAGGACCGATTCAACGAAAAGGGCTTCCAGGTGATTTTCAATTCCACGAAAGATAAGTTCTACGTGATGGCTGACGGTCAGCTTCTCTGGAGAGTGATCGAGAACTTATTTGGAAACCTTCTGAAATATGCCATGGAAAATACCAGAATTTATCTGGATCTTAGAGAAGAAGAGGATATTGACGATAATAAATTTTATGTCGTCTTGGATGTGAAGAACATGTCCAAGTATCCGCTGAATATTCCTGCAGATGAATTGATGGAACGATTTAAACGCGGCGATGATTCCAGAACTACCGAGGGAAGTGGCCTTGGTCTGGCAATCGCCAGAGATCTGGCGACGCTGCAGAAAGGGAAGTTCGATCTGAAAATCGATGGGGATCTGTTCAAAGCGACGGTTATGTTCGAAAAAGTGGAATAGAAAACAAGCTGTTTTTAAAGAAATGGAAGAAAATGAAACCGGAGATCTAAAAAAATCTCCGGTTTCTTGTTTTTTGTCGACAATTTTGACTATTTTTTCTGACAATTATATGATACAATGAAGCTAATAATGAAAACTCTGAAAAGAGGATGGGAATATCTCATGGAAAAGAAGTTGGAGTTGCCCGTCTATCTATTTCATCAGGGAACTGCAGGGAAGGCCTATGAACTGATGGGCGCTCATCCCGAGACCCGGAAAAAGAGAAAGGGCTACGTCTTTCGCGTGTGGGCTCCTAACGCGTCGACGGTATATCTGATCGGTGAGTTCAATGATTGGGCAGATACACATCCCATGAAAAAACTGACGGATCAGGGAATTTGGGAGCTGTTTGTGCCGGATTTGGAAGAGTTCATGCTTTACAAATATTCCATGCGCGACGCTTACGGAAACCGGTACGACAAGTGTGATCCCTACGGATATCTTATGGAAGTCCGGCCGGGGACCGCTTCAATGACTTACAATCTGGATGGCTACCGCTGGAAGGACAAGAAATGGAGAGACAGTAAGACGTTAAATGCACCGATGAATATCTACGAGGTGCACCTGGGCTCCTGGAAGATCCGTCCGGACGGAAACTGTTTTGATTATAAGAGAATGACGGAAGAACTGGTTCCGTACGTCAGAGAAATGGGATATACGCATATTGAGCTGATGCCCGTTTCGGAATATCCCTTCGATGGGTCGTGGGGATATCAGACCACCGGATACTATGCGGCCACCAGCCGTTACGGTGTACCGAAAGACCTGATGGCGTTCATCGATGCCTGCCATGGCGTCAATATCGGCGTGATCCTTGACTGGGTACCGGCGTATTTTCCAAAGGATCAGGCGGGATTGTACCGTTTCGACGGGAGTCCCTGTTACGAATCTGCGGATCCGTATAAGAGCGAATATCGCGAATGGGGAACCATGGCCTTTGACTGTGAACGAAATGAAGTCAGAAGCTTTCTGCTTTCCAATGCTATGTTCTGGCTGGATAAGTTCCATTTCGACGGACTTCATGTGGAGGGTGCAGCTTCACTTCTGTATCTGGATCACGGTCGGAGAGAAGGTGAATGGCGGTCTAACAGGAATGGCGGAAATGAAAACCCTGACGGAATTGCGTTCCTTGCGCAGCTCAACAGTGCTGTTGCGGAGCGGTATCCTGACGCGGTAATGATTGCCGGAGAAACGGGTGCATGGCCGAAGGTAACAGCACCGGTGAGTGAAGGCGGACTGGGCTTTCGTTATAAATGGAACCTCGGATGGAAAAATGATACACTGACGTACATGAAGACCGATTCGCTGTATCGTCAGTATAAGCATAACCTGATGACACATGCCACCAGAAATGCATTTCCGGAGCGGTTCATCTTACCGTTATCACACGAAGATGTGGTCCACATCAAAGGGTCGCTGATCAATAAAATGCCGGGCGAGTATGAAGAAAAGTTTGCAAATCTGCGGACGTATCTAGGGTATATGATGACTCATCCCGGGAAAAAACTTCTATTCATGGGCGGTGAACTGGCACAGTTCAATGAATGGAATTATGAGGGGCAATTGGATTGGAATCTGCTGGAATTCGATATGCATGAGAAGTTCAGAACGTATGTAAAAGAGCTGAACCATCTGTATAAAGGTCATAGTGAATTCTGGGATCTGGACGACGACTTGAACGGGTTTTCCTGGATCAATGCCGACGACAACCAGAACAATATATATAGCTACATCCGCACCAACGGAAAAGGCGAGGAACTGATCGTCATCTGTAACTTTGCTCCGGTACCGCAGAGCAAGTACAGGGTAGGCGTCAATAAAAACGGCGTTTACAAGCCGGTCTTCAATTCCAACCTTCAAAGTTTTGGAGGAACGGGCACAGCGGTCAAACGTGTCCGTACGGAGAAGTCGGAATGTGACGGAAAAGAATGGTCCATCGTTCTCGATGTTCCGCCGCTTTCGATGATGGTGCTGAAAGCTTACCAGAAGTAAAACGGGAGGTACTACTATGGGTTTCACCAAGAACAAAGAAATGATCGCAATGCTCCTGGCCGGAGGTCAGGGAAGCCGTATGGGTGTTCTGACCAGCCGTGTTGCAAAGCCTGCGGTTCCCTTTGGAGGTAAGTGGAGAATCATCGACTTTCCTCTGTCCAACTGCGTTAACTCCGGTGTGGATACCATCGGCGTTCTGACGCAGTATCAGCCTCTGGAGTTGAACTCTTACATCGGTAATGGTCAGCCCTGGGATTTAGACCGTCTGTATGGCGGTGCTTTCATCCTGCCGCCGTATGTACGCGGTAAGGAAGGCGAATGGTACAAAGGTACCGCAAACGCCATCTACCAGAATATCAACTTCATCGAGATGTACGATCCCGAATATGTTCTGATTCTGTCCGGTGACCACATCTACAAGATGAATTACAACATGATGCTGGAATATCACAAGGAAAAGGGCGCGGACTGTACTATCGCCGTTATGCCTGTTCCCATCGAAGAAGCATCCCGTTTCGGTGTTATGAACACAGAAGCGGACATGAAGATCTACGAATTCGAAGAAAAGCCGCCTCAGCCGAAGAGCAACTTAGCTTCCATGGGTATTTACATCTTCACATGGTCCAAGCTGAAGGAATATCTGATCAAGGATGAAGAAAATGTAAATTCTTCCAACGACTTTGGTCATGACGTACTGCCTGCAATGCTGAACGACGGTAATAAGATGTACGCTTATGAGTACAAGGGTTACTGGAAGGACGTAGGTACTGTTGAATCCCTGTGGGAAGCAAACATGGACATCTTAGATGCCACAGTGCCTCTGAACCTCAACGATCCGCCCTGGAAGGTATACTCCAGAAACAACAACTATCCGCCGCAGTTCATCGGTGAAGATGCAGTTCTGAAGAACAGCTCCGTAACCGAAGGTTGTTCGATCCACGGTACTGTTGAAAATTCCATTGTCTTCCCCGGTGTTAAGGTGGGTAAGGGCGCTGTGATTTCCAACTCTGTTATCATGCCGGACTGCGTCATTGAAGATGGTGCTGTTGTGGAATATGCCATTGTTGCTGCCAATGTTAAGATCGGTAAGGATGCCCACATCGGTCAGAACAAGAAGGTTCTGAAAGCGGATGAACATCCGGAAATCTCTGTCATCGGTCAGGATCTGACCGTTGCTGCAGGTGTGATTGTACCGGCAGGTGCTGTCGTATCCGAAAACATCACTTCTGAAGAGAAGGAGGAGGCGTAATATGAACACTTTAGGTATTATCTTCTCTTACACAGAAAGAGAAAATCTGCGTGAACTGACAAAGCATCGTACTCTGTCTTCTCTGCCGTTTGCCGGTAAATACAGAATGATCGACGTGATCCTGTCCAACTATGTAAACTCCGATGTAACCGACGTTTCTATCATTACCAAGGACAACTATCATTCTCTGATGGACCACGTGGGCGCAGGGAAGGAATGGGACCTGACCAGAAATAAGGGCGGTCTGAGAGTTCTGACTCCGTATTCCAGCCCCGAAATGCCGGTACATGCAGGTATGTATCGCGGTGACGTGGAAGCTCTGTCCAGAAACATGCATTCCATCCGTCGTTCCATGGCAGAATACGTAGTTCTGTCTGGTTCCGGTACCCTGTACAGCATGGATTACAGAGATGTGATCGAAAAGCATGTGGCTGACAATGCGGATATCACTGCTGTTTATACCCGTTCCATGAACGGTTCCAAGATCGTACCTCCCGGTGTCGTTATCTTTGATATGGACGAATCCGGAAGAATCAAGGATCTGAAGTACAATACCAACACCACCGACGAACAGGATGTGGCATGGGGTATCGGTGCAGTCGTAATCAAGAAGTCTCTGTTGGAATCTCTGGTAGCAGATGCAATGTCCTATCAGGAATATGACTTCTACGAAGGCATCATGAAGAGACTGGCCAACAACCTGAACATCCGCGGCTATGAATATACCGGATACGTTATGGAAATCTCCAGCGTGACCGACTACATGAAGGCCAATATGTCCCTGCTGGATAAGGAAATGGCTGACAAGTTCTATGCAGCTCCGATTTACACCAAGATCAAGGACAGCGTTCCCGTACAGTACTGCGATGGCTGCAGTGTGAAGAATTCCATCGTTGCTGACGGCTGCAAGATCGAAGGTACCGTTGAAAATTCCATCATTTCCCGTGGTGTCCGCATCGGAAAGGGTGCTGTGATCAAGAACAGCATCATCATGCAGAACACGGAAGTTATGGCGAATGTTGTTCTGGATCATGTAATCCTGGACAAGGATGTCATCGTCAGAGAAAACCGCCAGCTGGTAGGTCACGAAACCTATCCTGTGGTTGTTGAAAAACTGAGCATCGTATAATCGTATAAATCAAAAAACGACACAAAAGGAGAAAAACGTGAAGAACGTATTAATTATCAGTAGTGAAGGCGTTCCTTTCGCGAAGAGCGGCGGGCTGGGCGACGTAATCGGCGCCCTTCCCAAGGAACTGAAAGCACAGGGGGTAAATGTCAGAGTCATTCTGCCCCTGTATAAGACAGTGAAGGACACCTATGGAGACCATCTGAAGTTCATTGAGTCCTACGGCGTGGGTCTGTCCTGGAGAGTGGAACACTGCGGTCTGTTCGAAACCGAATATGAAGGCGTGACCTTCTATTTCATCGATAACGAAAAGTATTTCCGCAGAGACAGTTTCTACGGCTACGGCGATGATGCAGAACGATTCGCATTCTTCTCCAAGGCTGTACTGGAATCCATTCCTCATATGGAAGATTTCCAGCCGGAAATCCTGCACTGCAATGACTGGCAGACCGCACTGATCCCTGTATATCTGAAGACCGTGTACATGGGCAGCGAATACTATTCCAAGTTCAGAACAGTATTTACGATCCACAACATCGAATATCAGGGAAGATACGGTATGGAACTGCTGGGCGACCTGCTGGGCATCGATCAGGCATATGCCGGTCTGGTTCGTCTGGACGGCGACCTGAACATGATGAAGGGTGCCGTTGTGGCCTGCGATAAGCTGACCACCGTAAGCCCCACCTATGCGCAGGAAATTCTGTATCCGTTCTACGGAAAGGGAATGCAGGATATCATCCGTGAAAATGAATATAAACTGTGCGGTATCCTGAACGGTATCGATGTCGGCTTATTCAATCCCGAAACCGATAAGAATCTGTCCGCACGTTACACCGCAGAAACGGTAGAACGCAAGGTACAGAACAAGATGGCTCTGCAGGAAGCTCTCGGTCTGGAAGTCAATGCTGACGTTCCTCTGATCGGGCTGGTAGGACGTCTGGTGGAACATAAGGGAATCGGCATGGTTCGTGAAGCTTATGATGCCATCATTGCAGCTGGCGCACAGATCGTTCTTTTGGGTACTGGTTCCAAGAGCTATGAGGATTTCTTCAAGGGCAAGGCATGGTCGTATCAGGGTAAGGCTGCTACTGTGACCGCATTCTCCGGTCCGTTAGCGAACAAGATCTACGCAGGCTCTGATCTGTTCCTGATGCCGTCTGTCAGCGAACCTTGCGGTCTGGCTCAGATGATCGCTCTGCGTTACGGTACGATTCCTATTGTCCGTGAAACCGGCGGTCTGGCTGACAGCGTTATTCCGTACAATCCGGAAACCGGCGAAGGAAACGGTATTACATTCGCTTCCATCAATGCCTGGGATATGCTGGATGCTGTTCATCGTGGAATCAATCTGTTCAACGATAAGGAACAGTGGAACAAGCTGGTACAGAACGCTATGGCGGCGGATAATTCCTGGACCAAGTCCACAGGCGAATATATCCAGATGTACAATTCTATTTGGTTTTAATTAAATAAGAAAAATTTTGTAAAAAAATGAGCGCTTTGCCTAGGCAATGCGCTCATTTTATGTTATTATAGTAGGGTAAACGCCGATTTGCGGGTATATTTTGTAATAAAATCGGTCAAAAATACACAAAATCATTCATGGAAGCATAGACACAGTAAAGGGAACGAACAAAGGGAACTATGCTGTGCGCTTTATAATATATTAAGGAGTTTATTATGCATAAGACATTGACATCGAGCCAAATTGCAGAAATGATCAGAGAAAAGCTTCAGGATAACTTCGGTCGTGATCCTCAGGCTGCAACACAGACCCAGATGTATAAGGCTACCTGCCGCGTTCTGCGCGACATTATGTCCGAGCTGTGGATCAAGAACCACGATATCGCTAACGGTCACCTGGAAAAGAAGATATATTACCTGTCTATGGAATTCCTGCCGGGACCGTCTCTTCACAATAATGCATTCAACCTGCGCCTGGAAAAGACCTTCTCCGAAGCGCTGGATACTTTCGGTGTAAAGCTGGAAGATTTATATGCTGTTGAACCGGACGCAGGTCTGGGCAACGGTGGTTTGGGCCGTCTGGCATCCTGCTATCTGGATGCAATGGCTGCTCAGCGTATGGCCGGACACGGTATGTCCATCTGTTATCAGTACGGTATCTTCAAGCAGAAGTTTGAAAACGGCCGTCAGGAAGAATTACCGGATGACTGGTTAGGTCTGGGCGACGTATGGCTGATTACCAAGGAAGAAGAATCCGAAGAAATTCACTTCGGCGGTACTCTGGAAGAAATCTGGGATGAAAACGGTAAGATGAAGCTGATCCACAAGGATTACACCACCGTAATCGGTATTCCCAGAGATATGCTGATCACCGGTTATGACAGTGACGTTGTCAATACACTGCGTCTGTGGAGTTCCACATCTCCTGTGACCATCGACATGAAGTTGTTTGCTCAGGGTAAATATCTGGAATCCATGCAGGAAAAGCACATGGCAGAAGTCATCTCCAAGATCCTGTATCCCGAAGATGCCCATATCGAAGGGAAGAGACTGCGTTTAAAGCAGCAGTATTTCTTCATTGCAGCTTCTTTACAGTCCGTGACCAAGCGTCATATGGGAAGATACGGTACGCTGGATAACTTTGCTGACAAGATTGCGATCCACATCAACGATACCCATCCGACCATGGCGATTCCGGAATTGATGAGAATCCTGATCGACATTTATGACTATGACTGGGATAAGGCTTGGGACATCGTAAGAAAGACCGTTTCTTACACCAACCACACCATTATGCCGGAAGCTCTGGAAAAGTGGCCGGAAGGCATGTTCAAAGAAACTCTGCCCAGAATCTATTCCATCGTTGCAGAAATCAATAAGCGTCAGAACATCGATCTGATGAAGACATATCCCAACGAAGCGGCTCTGAGACAGCAGATGTCCATCATCAACAAAGGGCAGATCCACATGGCGAACCTCTGTGTAGAAGCGTCCAATACCATCAACGGCGTATCTTCTCTGCACAGCGGTATCATTAAGGATCGTCTGTTCAAGGGCTTCTCCGATATTAATCCCGGTAAGTTTACCAATGTAACCAATGGTATCGCATATCGCCGCTGGTTATGTCAGGCAAACCCCGAACTGGATGCACTGATCGAAGAACTGATCGGGCCTGGCTTCCGTAAGGATGCTGACTGTCTGGAAGATCTGCTGAAGTATACGGACGACAGCAGTGTCAAGGACAGACTGGCTCAGATCAAGAGAAATAACAAGATCCGTCTGGGTAATTACATCAAGGACCACAACGGTATTGTAGTAAACCCGGATTCCATCTTTGACGTTCAGGTTAAGAGACTGCACGAATACAAGAGACAGCTGCTGAACCTGATCCATATCATTTATCTGTATAACCAGATCAAGGAAAACCCCAACGCAGATATTCAGCCGAGAACCTTTATTTTCGGTGCTAAGGCTGCTGCAGGCTATTACATGGCGAAGGAAATCATCCACCTGGCTCACAGTCTGGCTGCTATGTTAGAAGCGGATCCGCAGGTTCGCGACAGAATCCGCATCGTCTTCCTTGAAAACTATTCCGTATCCCTGTCTGAACTGATCATGCCGGCTGCAGAAGTATCCGAACAGATCTCCCTGGCAGGTAAGGAAGCGTCCGGTACCGGTAACATGAAGCTGATGATCAACGGTGCTGTAACACTGGGTACCGAAGACGGTGCGAATGTGGAAATCCATCAGGCTGTCGGCGATGACAATATCTTCATTTTCGGTATGAGAGTCGACGAAGTTCAACGCTTACTGGAAGAAGGCAGCTACAGTCCGTTCTCCTTAGTACAGAGTGACCACAACATCAGTGAAGTGGTTCGCCTGATGACTCAGGGATTCAACGGCGAACAGTTCCGCGATGTGATCAGTTCTCTGACCAGCGGTTACAACGGTGCGGCTGACCCGTACTTCGTACTGGCTGACTTCAATTCCTACCGCGAAGCACAGGAACGCGTTGCCGCAACTTACAGAGACCAGCAGAAGTGGAACACCATGTCTCTGGTGAACATTGCCAAGGCTGGCATGTTCTCTGCTGACAGAGCTGTGAAGGAATATGCAGAACGCATCTGGAACATCAAGCCTCTGCCGGAACAGTAAACAGTAGCGATCTGGAGAAATCACAGGAGGATTCTTATGCTGCGATATCATTCGCGTGATCATAAATACAAGAAACCTTTCGGAGCGGTGGCCGCACAGACGGCCATCGCTTTTCTCGTTGAGTCAACATCTGAAATCAAGCGATGCAAGATGTACGTACGCAGGGAAAGCTGTTCGAAGGGTGAAGAAGAACAACAATGGCTGGTGATCGGCGTGGATCAGGGCGTCACGGAAAACGAGGGGGAAGCATGGAAGGGTTGGTCCTTCAGCTTTACACCGGAACGGGAAGGCCTGTACTTTTATCACTTTATCGGTGAACAGGATGCTGCTGATGGGACCGGAGCCAGAAGTGTTCTGGAATGGACGGAAGACCACCAGCTGACCGTATACAAACAAGAATACAAGACGCCGGAGTGGCTGAAGAAGGGACTGATGTATCAAATTTTCCCTGACCGCTTCTGCCGTTCTAAGGAATATGAAGCGCCGCTGATCAATAATAAAAAATACTGGATCCACGACACGTGGGGAGAATTACCCGTTCAGGGACCGGATGAAAACGGTGTTGTATGGAATAATGATTTCTTTGGAGGAAATCTGAAGGGAATCTGTGAAAAGCTGTCGTATCTGGAAGAACTGGGTGTGACCGTTCTGTATCTGAATCCGATTTTTGAAGCATTTTCAAATCACCGTTATGATACAGCCAATTACATGAAGATCGACCCGCTTCTCGGAACGGACGAAGATCTGAGAGAGCTTTGCGCAAAGGCAAAGCAGCGCGGGATTCGTGTGATCCTGGACGGTGTATTTAATCACACAGGCTCTCACAGCATCTATTTTAATAAAGACGGTGCTTACGATACGTACGGCGCTTGTCAGGGAGTGGATTCTCCTTATTATAAGTGGTTCCAATTCAAGGATTATCCCGATGATTATGAATCCTGGTGGGGAATCAAAACGCTTCCTTCTGTCAACGAAGACGAGCCGACATATCTGGATTACATTCTGCGAAATCCCGATTCTGTGGTAAAACACTGGCTGGGCTATGGTATTTCCGGTTATCGTTTGGATGTTGCAGATGAATTGCCGGATGAGTTTCTGGATGAGATCCGACGTCAGGTCAAGAGCATGGATCCTGATGCCTGTGTCCTGGGAGAAGTCTGGGAAGATGCATCCAACAAGATCGCATATGAACAGCGCCGTCGTTATTTCCACGGGGATCAGCTGGACTGTGTTATGAATTATCCGCTGAAGGACGAATTGATCGCATTTTTGTTAAAGCATGGCGACGGAAAACAGTTCATGGATAAGATTTGCAGTCTTTGGGAAAATTACCCGCCTCAGTCCTTCTACGCATCCATGAATCTTTTGGGGACACACGATACCGTTAGAATCTACACGGTAATGCTGAACGGCAGTGACCAGGATCGTGAACTGGGTCGTCAGAGATTGTTGCTGGCGCTTCCGGTATGGGTGTTTATGCCCGGAATCCCCAGTCTGTATTACGGAGATGAACTGGGAATGGAAGGGGAGCGGGATCCCATGAACCGTCAGTGCTTCCCCGGAAAAGCTCAGGATGAAGAGGTCAATCATTTCTACCGCCGTCTGCTCAGTTTTTATAAGAGAGTCATGGGAGATGAGGTGATGGAATTCCGTCCCGGCGATTGTGGTGAAGGATATATCTCTTTCTTCCGTGAAGGTACGGACCGCCGTATTTTCGTTTATATTAATGCATCGGCAGAGAAACAGCACATTCGTTTTCCCATGAAGCCCGGTCAGCGTCCGCTGGATCTTCTGAATTGCGGCTCGATGGAGCTGGATGAGGATTTTGGTGGTTGCACTCTGGGTGGAATCAGTGGTATTGTAGTATCAATAGAAGCATAATTTTTGTCTGATCCAACATACAAAAGAAGGTGAGCGTTGTGGACGAAAATAAGGTAATGCGGAAACGTGTTTTGACACTGGCCGTACCTTCCATCATTGAAAACATGTTGTTATCGATCGTAGAATACGCCGATACAGCGATGGTGGGAAGTCTGGGACCGATGGCAACAGCTGCTGTCGCTGTCAACACGCCGGTGACCTGGTTGTTTAACAGTACCATTATGGCAATCTCTGTCGGCGGTACGGTTGCCGTGGCCCAAAGCGTCGGTGCCGGAAAGAACGAAAAGGCCAAACGTCTGACGGATCAGGCGTTCATGGCTGTAGTCCTGTTTTCGGCTGTCGTTCTTGTGGGACTGTTGGTGATGAGCCGATGGATCCCCGTTTGGATGGGAGCAGAACCGGAAATCATTGACACCGCAGTTACATATCTTCGTATCATAGCGGTAGGGCTACCATTTGCCTTCATCAGCATTGTATTCAATGGGATTCTACGTGGATCCGGTGATACAAAGACACCGTTGAAGCTGAACATGCTGGCCAATATCCTGAATGTGATCGGAAACTTTTTACTGATCTTCCCGGAACGGGACATTTTGATTGGTGATATATCGATCCATATGTGGGGGGCCGGTTGGGGTGTTGCCGGTGCGGCGATTTCCACTACGATTTCCAGAGCTGTGGCTGCTGTGCTGGTGATCCTGATGATGACGCGTCAGCCTGTAATCAAACTTACGATTTCTAAAATTATCCCGGACAGAGAGCTGTTAGGACAGATTTTCCGCATCGGGATTCCTTCTGCACTGGAACGTTTGTCCATTTCCAGTGGACAAATCGTCTTTTTCCGAGTTGTATCCAGTTTGGGAACTGCCAGTCTGGCGGCCCATCAGCTGGCCAATACAGCAGAATCGCTGGCCTATATGCCGGCGTTCGGTTTCCAGATCGCGGCAACCACGTTAGTCGGCCAGCTCGTCGGTGCCCGTGATTTCGACGGGGCGCGAAAGAGCTGTAGTGTTACCTTCCGGCTTGCGCTGATTGTAACGCTTGGCTTTACTGCTGTCCTGTTACTGGGCGCGGATTTCCTTATCGGTATGTTCACTCCTTCGGAAGAAGTCGTTCATCTGGGAGCTTCCGCACTGCGCATTATGGCTGTTGCTGAAACCTTCTCCACTATGGCGATGGTATATACCGGAGCGCTCCGTGGAGCAGGGGATACAAAGCAGCCGTTCTTTGTATGTATTGTATCTATGTGGGGAATCCGAATTCCGTTATCCTTTATTCTTGTTCATGTCTTCCATTTGGGACTGTCCGGAGCATGGGTAGCCATGGCTATGGACCAGATGTTCCGCGGTTTGTTGATGATGCGCAGATTCAAGAAGAACGGTTGGGAAAAGCGACTTTCTGGTTTAACGATGTAATAACGATGCCATCAAGGAGGTATTTAACATGAAAATTACGGTGATTTCTTCCAGTCCACACAGAAATGGAACGTCTGCGCGTCTGGTTTCGGAATTTATCCGTGGTGCAGAAGAAAAGGGCCATGAGGTATTTCGGTTTGATGCAGCCTTCGAGGACATTCATTCCTGCATCGCCTGTTATCGCTGTGTCGAAACGGGAGAGGGCTGTGTATTCAAGGATTCCATGGAAAAGCTGAATCCGCATCTGCTCGACTGCGATCTGATTGCCTTTGCGACTCCGATTTATTACTACAATATGAATGGCCAGCTGCGTACGGTGATCGACAGGTTCTTCGCTAATAACGAAAAACTGATGGGAACGAAGAAATCCGTTCTCATGATGACTTGCGAGGATGACACTACGGAATCTGTGGACGGTCCGATTCTGTCTTACCAGAATATGCTTCGTTATATGAAGTGGGAGGACTGCGGTGTTATTGCGGCTCTGAATTGCGGTGATATGGAATCAATGGACAAAACTGAGTACCCGCAGAAGGCTTATGAGCTGGGATATGGTCTGTAATTGATGAAATTGAACTATATTGTTGTATAAAAACGCTCCTTTGGAGCGTTTTTTTAGTAAAAATAATTAACGTCTTATTAACAAAATCGTAACACATTAGAATTATTATGGTGTAAAATAAATATATCTTATGAAACCATAACGGAATGGAGAATTTAATGAAGCAAATTTCGATTTTGTTGACAAAGTATAACGACTGGACTTCCACGTTTGTTTATTATATTGCTGGAAGAGGTTATACACATAGTTCTATTTCTCTGGAGGATGATCCGGATACGTTTTACAGTTTCAACTATCGGGGATTTGCCATTGAAACAGTGGAAAAGCACCGTCGTCGTGGTGTTTTGAACAGCTGCAGCGTGACCATTGAAATTTCTGATGAAGAATACGATTTATTGCGGCTGTGTATTTACGATTTTATGGAAAAGAAAGATACATATAAGTATACGCGATTGGGTGCACTGTGTTGTGCTTTGCGGATTCCGATCCGTTTTCAGAACGCCTATTTCTGTTCGCATTTTGTTGCTGAAGTATTGGAACAATCCGGAGCGGTCAGACTGGATAAAAAACCATGGCGTCACATCCCAAACAACTTTATTCAGTTGCTGGAGGAACACGACGGGTTTATTGAAACGCGAATCAACCCGGTATAAGTTTCATGCCGATAATAAAATGTAATCAAGTAATAATAAACGATAAATTGCTTTTATCGGAAATGACGTGATATAATCGATTCGTTATTAGGACATGAGACTCTAAGGAGGAACAACCAATGGTAGATATTTTAATGATTTCAGATTATGTCTGTCCTCACTGCGTCGTTGCGAAAGCGGCTTTAAAAGCGGCGCTGAAAGAAACCGGAATTGAAGCGAACATTACATGGCAGCCTTACGAACTGACATGGGAACCTGCAGAACGCGTCGATACCTATCACGATGAAAAGAGAAAAGCCGGATATCAGATTTGCATTGAACCGTCGAAGCAGTTGGGATTGGATGCAAAGTTTCCGCCGAAGGTCATTCCGAGACCGTATTCCCGTCTGGCTTTTGAAGGATGGTATTTTGCCTGCGATCACGGAAAGGGCGAAGAATATAACGATGCCATTTACTATGCATACTTTACCGATGAAAAGGATATTGGTGAAATTCCTGTTCTGAGGGAAATTGCAGAGAGCATCGGACTGGATGGCGAAGCTTTTGAACAGGCGTTGGTCAACGGAACCTATTACGAAAAGCAGAAGAAGGCGAGAGAATATGCAAAAAATGTTCTCCAGCCACAGGGGGTTCCCACTATGTATGTCAATGGAAAAAAGGTTTCGATCAACACCTATACAAAAGAAGAAATGATTGAAATCCTGAAGGGGAACAACGCAGAGGCCAAGGGTGGCGGTATTTACTGCAGTCCTGACGGTTGTTACATTGGAGACCTTTTGGGAATGGATGAAGAGTAATTATAATGATTAGAATCAGACCTGCATAAAACAAGTGCAGGTCTTTTTTATTTGTAGTATAATGAATATAATTAGGCATATTATACACTTTTTTAGTTCTACACGAAGGTGACAGTATGAATATTAAATGGGACTCGAAAGATTATAAAGATAATTTCAATTTTGTTACGCAGTATGGTGAAGATGTGATGGGGCTTCTGACAGTCAGACCGGGAGACTTTATTGTGGATTTGGGCTGTGGAAACGGTGGTTTGACGAAGAAACTTGCTGATGGAGGATATTGTGTGATCGGCGTGGACGATTCCGAGGATATGATCCGACTGGCTGTATCTGAATATCCGGAGTTGGAATTCCGTAAAGATAATGCATTGACGTTCCGGCTGGAACAGAAAGCGGATGCCATATTTTCCAATGCAGTGTTCCATTGGATCGACCGGGAAAAGCAGGATCAGCTGGCAGAGAACATTTCAGCGAATCTGAAAGAAGGCGGTGAACTGGTCTGTGAGTTTGGGGGATACCGCTGCGCCGGAACGATTCACGAAGTACTGGAGCAGTGTTTTGTAAAACGCGGTTTGGAGTATCCGATGCCCTTTTATTTTCCGACAGTGGGAGAACATACACCGGTGTTGGAACGACATGGATTGTTGGTGGAATATGCCGCATGGTTTGAACGGCCTACGGTAAAAGCTGGCGAGGACGGGGCCATCGACTGGATCAACATGTTCGTGAAAAAGGCCTTTGAGGGTATGGAACCTGAATTGAAAAAAGAAATTCAGGATGAAGCCAGGGAAATCCTGCGTGAAAAAATATACATCGACGGCCAGTGGATCATCGATTATACACGAATCCGCATCAGAGCGAGAAAGGTGACAAAATGATTGTTAATGTTGAATTCTTTGATGAGAATCCCATCGAAAATGTGATCACCAGCTTAAACTATAAAATCGATAAAACAATTTTCTTCGGGTATGAAACAGTAGAACCGGAAAAACGTCGTCCTGTGGAAAAATTCCTGCAGGATGTCTGTGGTGTGAAAGAAGTTTATTTCTGTACGGTCAGCAATACGGATCTGGAAAGCGATATCGAAAGAATCTCTTCCAGGGTAAATCGTGAACTGGAAGCCGGAAATCACGTCTATTTTGATCTGACCAGCGGTGAAAGTCTTCCGCTGGT
>JAFUQN010000003.1 GCA_017472365.1 Bacillota bacterium | reverse complement strand
TGGACTGAAAATCCACGTGTCGCTGGTTCGATTCCGGCTCTGGGCACCATAAAAAATGGCCACTCAAACGGGTGGCTATATTAATGAAAATTGTTGACACGTGCCCAGATAGCTCAGTCGGTAGAGCAGTGGACTGAAAATCCACGTGTCGCTGGTTCGATTCCGGCTCTGGGCACCATAACATCCCCATGTGATCCGCTAATGACATTGGTCGTTGCGGTTTTTTTATTGCCTAATACGCGGATTGACGAGTGAAGCGAAGGCAGAGACGATAACGGACCCGTTGGGGTCCTTTTTCATTTACTTGGGTTTTGAATCATGCTACAATGAATACACAGGAGGCGATGTGACATGGAAGAAATGATCAAAAGGATTTTAAGAAATTTTCAAGCACCGGATCTGGCTGTACCGTATTTGGAATATTTAATGACAGAAAAGGAATTCCGTTTTGTATCTGCAGTTAAATGTGGCCAGGTATTTACGAAAGGTGATGTCGCAGAAATTTTAGGCGATGGAACTGACGTGGATACTTTTTTATCTGAAGCCTATCGTCACGGTGTGATTTCCTATACGGATGAAGATATGACAGCATATAAATTGGGAGATTTCTATGATTTTCTGGACATCTACGCCATTAGTCAGCAGGAAAAATACCGTCAGCTGCCGAAAGCGGATCAGAAAATCCTTGCAGACTGGGCGTTCAATACATATTACAGCCGGTTAAACCCTGATCTTTCGGTACGTCCCTCCAACGATGAGGTTCTTCCTTTAAAGGATATGCTGGAATTTATTGAAGCGAATAAAGAAAAGCCGGTTTATTTGAATTACTGCGATTGCAAATCATTAAATGGTGACTGTGGAAAGCCGCGTGAGGTTTGTATTACTTATCGTGACACAATCAATTCTTACGTTCACCGTGGACTGTCCAAAAAGATCACATCGGAAGAAGCGAAACAGATCGTGATCGATGCTGATAAAGCGGGACTGATGCATACGATTAGTGGTATGTCCATCTGCAACTGCTGTGATGACTGTTGTTACGTTTTCAGAAGCCAGGAACGCCGCGGAAGTGCAGGGTTCTGGCCGAAGACCGCCAATATCATTTCCTGGGACGGTAAGAAATGTGTCCACTGCGGCCTCTGTGTGAGACGATGCATGATGGATGTATTCAAGAAGCCGGGAGATCGGATCACCATCGATACCTCCAGATGCGTGGGATGTGGAATTTGCGCAACTGCTTGCCCGAAGGGTGCGTTGGAATTGGTTCCGAGATAGGAAGTTCGAATATCAGCAAATCGTAAAGAAATTACATAATTGAAAAATCAAAAGCAGCTCTTCGGAGCTGCTTTTTGAGTGGTTGAATCATGAGCGCGGATTTGCTATTTACAGTAGATTTGTATCGCTTTGTTGGCGAAGTCCGCAGTACCTTCGCCACCCGCGTGGTCAATGTTCTTCGTGAATTCACCACCTCCAGCGTACATTTGTCCTAGAGAAGATAAGATCTGGTCGGTACACTTGTAAAAATGTTCGGTGATGAAATCCTGGAGACGTTTTACCAGAGCCTGAGCTTCGTTAGAGGAGGGATCGCCATCTTTGAGTTTACCGAAATCACGAAAAATATCCATCATATCGGAAACCAGGCCAGCATTGTCTTTCGGTGTCCTGTTACGTTCTTTTTCCTCAAATTCTTTGTACTGAGGAGTCGTTCCCCAGGCGGCTTTCGCTTCTTTTGCGTATTCGTCGATTTTCTTTGTATCAAATGCTTTAAAATCCATCGTATTTACTCCTAATGCTTTGATTCCACGGGCTAAGGTGATCAGATTCTCCAGATGTTCTTTTTTCAGTGTCAATAATTGGATCTGTTGTTCCAGAGCTTTGGATCGATTAAAGTCAGGCCTGTTGATGATCTCTTTGATCTCTTTCAAAGGAAATTCCAGTTCACGAAACAATAAAATCTGTTGAAGTTTTTCCAGATCATTGTCATCGTAGAGGCGATATCCAGCATCACTGTGAGAGGAAGGGTTGAGAAGCCCGATCGTATCATAATATTGCAACGTCCGGATACTGACACCGGCCAACTGACTCACTTCATGAACCGTTTTCATTTCATTACCTCCCGTGGTACTTTCACTATAAACTATAACGTAACGTAAGTGTCAATAGCTTTAACAAAAAATAAAAAGAGCAGTTATAACTGCTCTTTTCGTTTTGGTGGAGACTAGGGGGATCGAACCCCTGACCTCTTGACTGCCAGTCAAACGCGCTCCCAGCTGCGCTAAGCCCCCAGAACGGTATTAATTATAACACCACTGTTTTTAAATGTCTATAAAAAATTGAAAAAATGATGAATTGATGTAGTTTTAACTGGAGAATCATATCAAACTTGAAAGAATACGGGTACTGACGTACAATAAATATGAGGGAAATGGAAGAGTTGTTAGTTTACTGTAAGGAAATCAGATGAAAAAGAAACGTATTTTAATCAGTTTTTTTATTCTTGTTATATTTGTTGCCGGCGGAGCCGGCTTCTACATCAACGACTACTATCGCGCCAGCGATGAGGCCGCGGCAACCTTCGCCTCCGGCGAAGGGTTGACCGATCGTGTGACGGTATTCCGACCGGCGGAGGCTGGAAGACAGCCGGAGCCGATTGCCGGGATGATCTTCTATCCCGGCGGGAAAGTGGAAGTTTCAGCATATGCACCGCTGATGGAAGAACTGGCGAAAGAAGGGGTACTCTGTGCGCTGGTGGAGATGCCGGCCAATCTGGCGGTATTGGATAGCGATGCGGCGGATGGGATCCGGGAACGGTTTCCGGAAGTGGAACGATGGTACATCGGTGGTCATTCCCTGGGTGGAGCGATGGCAGCCAGTTACGCGGCGGATCATGGGGGAGAATTGGAAGGGGCAATTCTATTGGCTGCGTATTCCACGAAGGATCTGTCGGATAGCGGACTTGATGTCGTATCGATTTACGGATCGGAGGATCAGGTGTTAGATCGTGAGAAATATGAAGAATATCGCAGGAATTTACCGATCGATACCATAGAATTCATCATCCGTGGCGGAAACCACGCGCAATTCGGCGATTATGGCCCTCAGGATGGGGATGGAGAAGCGATGATCTCCGGAGAAGAACAAATAGCTATCGTAGTCACTGCAATCGAAGAATTTATAAATAAGTGAAAGAAAACCGTATCTGGTACGAATCAACCAGATACGGTTTTTTGTTTAAGAGTACTTTGCAATACAAGTATTGGCAATGGAATACAAGGCATCGTGAACGATGGATTTGTTCAGCGGTTCTGAATTCAAATCAGAAGAAGAATTCAAAAAAGTCTTAGAAAATCATATTTATCCACCATTCCAACTGGCAAAGATTGTAGCTCCGCTGTATGTTTATCTGATTTCTGATCTTGCAGAAGGCATTACCGGAAAGGTATTGAATGGGTCCGGCGGATTTATTGCAGAATATACGATTCCGCAGAAGCAGCCGACGAACTCGTAAGACGATAATTGATTTTTGCGGTATTCGTATAGAAACATAACACAAAAAAGGACATCTTCGTTTTATGGGCAGATGTCCTTTTTTATTTTCATATTATTTGTTGATATAATAATGTTAAATCGCTCAAAATGTAAGAATAGCTTTATTATCGCCATCATAGGTAACGGCATCGCAGTCCATGCGAAGCTGATCGATAAATTCAAAGTAATCTTTCATGGAAGAGAAGGCCGGTTTGTATTCCGATATGATGTTCTTTGCTTCTGCAGCATCATTTTCCAAAAGCTTTTGGAGAAGAATCAGCTGGATCGAAGCAGAGCGGATACATGCGGTTTCAGGATCGGCGAGTTGATAATCGTTTCCATGTTCTCTTCCGGAAGCACCGCCGATAAAAGGATGGAGTGCAGGCATTACAGCGCCCACATCACCCATGTCGGAACAGCCTGTTCCCCATTCATAGGGCTTAATCTGCACGGTTTCGACAACTTGTTCCATGGATTCTTTCAGGATCGCAAAGCTGTTTTCCGGGTAGGTTCTGGGCCAATAGCCGGGAATATCGCGGAGATGGACTTTCGCACCGATGGCAGCCGCGGAAGCGGCGATTGCCCGGTTGATTTTACGGTTTACGGCGACGATTTCCTCCATGGAAGCACCGCGTACATAGCTTTCCATCGTTACGGTTTCGGGGATCGCATTAACGGCGTCACCGCCCTTAGTGATGATCGGATGGAAGCGAATGTGCGCGTCATCTTTGAAGGTTTCACGCAGGGCATTGACCGCGTTCATGGCCAGGTTGGCCGCATAAAGCGCATTGACACCTTTGTGGGGAGAACCGCCGGCATGGGCAGAAACACCTTCAAAGCGGATATTTTTTACGATACAGCCGTTGGAACCGGCGTTGATCCCGGAGACAATGCCGGGGACGGTGGAAGTGTGTACCATAAAGGACATGTCTACATGATCCAGAAGTCCGCGGTACATGAATTCGACTTTACCGCCGAAATGCTGGATGATGCCCTGAGTTCTCAGTTCGTCACGGAATTCCACTTCAATCAGTTCTTCGGCAGGTACGGCAACCAACAGGATCTTACCGGAAAGGCCATCCAAAGCGCCGGGTTCTTTTAATGCCGCAGCAAGCCCCAGCAGAGCTGCAGCCTGGGCACAGTGCCCGCAAGCGTGGACAGCTCCCGTTTCAGGATCGGCGTCGGGATGGGTTCCGCAGAGAAGGGAGTCCAGTTCACCAAAGACAGCCACGGTGGGACCGGGACGGCCGGTATCCAAAAGAGCTGTAAAACCGGGGATGTTACCGGCTTCGGTCAGCTCGTAGCCAAGCTTTAAAAACGCATCCTTCAGATAAGCGTGGGTTTTCCATTCGCGATAACCGGTTTCGGGATGTTTCCAGATATAATCCACGGCATCGAGAATCAGCTGACGGTGTTTTTCGACATAAGAGATCGATTTGGTCATAGGACACCTCCGTATCATTGTGATCATGAGAACTGATTAGCGGAACAGATCTAAAATTCCGGGCAGAGCTTTGATTCCGGAGTAAGCGGAAATAGCTACAACGATGATACCCAGAATCAGAAGGATCGTGGGATGTTTATAATCACCGACGATTTTTTTATTGCGGCTGGCCAGGAGCATACTTCCTAATGCGATGGGCAGGATCAGGCCATTTACAGCACCGGCAATAATCAGCAGCTGGGCGGCGCTTCCAACGACCACCATCATTACCGTGGAGAAGGTGATGAAACCCACAACGAATTTTGCTTCGTGCTTCGCGATAAAGGGGTGAAGCGTCTTCAGGAAGGAAACCGACGTGAAGGCTGCCCCTACGACAGAAGAAACACCGGCAGAGAAGAGGCAGAGACCAAACAGGCGGTAACCGAGATTTCCGGCACTGAGACGGAACGCTTCTGCAGCAGGATTTCCTGCATTGATGATCATAGTTGCGTTTTCGGCATTCCACTGGGTTCCGATGGTGCATGTGCCTAAAACGGCAAGGAACAATAAGATTCTAACGATACCGGAAGAACCGCAGCCGGTGATGACACTGGTACGGATCTGGCCGACGTTGTCCTTTCCGGAGATGCCTGCATCGAGGAGACGATGGGCACCGGAAAAGGCGATATAGCCGCCGCAGCTTCCACCGAGGATGGTGGTCAGCGCGGTGAACATGTCAGGCAGTTCGTTGAATTTGGTCACTCCGGAAGCTACCTCACCGAGAGGCGGCTGGGAAATCACAGCCACATAGGCAACGCTGAACAGGATCAGAGCCGCGAGAACGGTGGCTACTTTGTCCATCAGTGTTTTTGCGTTTTTATTGCTGAAAATGAAGATGCCGAGAATACCGGCAATGATGGCGCCAGTGCGTTCGTTCAGCCCGATCATGGCATTGAAGCCGAGAGCTACGCCGCCCACGTTTCCGACGTTAAACGCAAGACCGCCGATGGCGACGATGATTGCCAGGAAATAGCCAAGTCCGGGAAGTACTTTATTGGCAACATCCTGTGCGCGCATTCCGGATACACCGACGATGGACCAGATGTTCATCTGGGCGGTGATATCCATGATGATAACCATCAAAATGACCAAAATCAGAGCAGCACCGTGCGTTGCTGTAAATTTGGATGTCTGAGTCAGAAAACCGGGGCCGATGGCAGATGTAGCCATAAGAAAAGCGGCACCGAGAAGGACTGATACATTATTCTTCTTATTCGGATCCATACAAAACCTCCAAAAAATCAAAATGATTTTATAATGACATTCTTTAACGAAAATATCATATCGCAGTCGGTAAAAAAGTCAATGACGTACGGGAAAAATGTTGATCGAAAAAAGAAAAAAGAAGCAAATCCGGTGACGGAAATATGTCTTTATGATATAATATATAGCCGTATTATAAAAACTACTAAATGGAGAAGAAAATGAACCGTACAAGAGGAGAAATTTTTAAGCATAGTATACTGGCTGCTGTTGGGCTGATTTCCTTCGGGATCGGATGTTACATCAGCATTCAGGCCAATATCGGTGTTGCACCGTGGGATACATTCACCCTGGGGCTTTCCGGCACGCTGGGTGTTCAGTATGGAACGGCATCCATCGCCATGTCGCTGATCGTGCTGACTGTGGATCTGCTTCTGCGCGAACGTATCGGTGTCGGTACACTTCTGGATGCGTTTATCGTCGGAAAGACGGTGGACTTCTGTAATTGGCTGGATTTTATTCCTAAGCAGGATAACATGATCGTCGGTATCGTCATGATGTTTGTGGCACTGACTATCATGGGCTTTTCGCAGTACTTGTATATGACGGCTGCGCTCAGCTGCGGACCGCGTGATTCACTGATCGTAGCACTGGGACGCCGGATGAAGAAGGTTCCCATCGGTTTTGTCAGCACTACGATTTTAGTCGTGGTTCTGGCAATCGGCTGGCGCCTGGGTGGACCGGTAGGGATCGGTACGTTGATTGCTGCGATTTTCCAGGGACCGCTGATGCAGTTTGCATTTAATGTGATGAAATTTGATGCCACCTCGGTCAAGCACCAGGATCTGGTGACCAGCGTCAAGGTTCTGACCGGAAGAGTATAGAAAAGGCGGAATCATGTATGAGCCATCAAGAGATACATAATAAAACAGTGGAAGTTCGCGCTTTGAGAATTGGCGAAGGAATTCCCAAAATTTGCGTTCCCATGACAGGGAAAACGGTTCGGGACCTCTGCAATGAGGCGGAGCTGCTTAGAAAAGCAGGAGCGGATCTGGCAGAATGGCGGGTGGACTGGTTTACGCAGTGGCGTTCGGAAGATTCGGTGGACGAGGCGCTTCATTTAATTCGCAGTTCTTTGAAAGAAATTCCGCTTCTGGTGACCTTCCGAACACATTTGGAGGGTGGAAACTCCGAGATTACAACAGAAGAATACGGAAATTTATATCGGACGGTATTGAACAGCGGACAGGCCGATTTGATCGATTTGGAATTATTTTTTGATGATACCGTTGTTTCGGAACTGATCACAGAGGCAAAAGCTGCCGGTGTAAAGATTGTGTGTTCCAATCATGATTTTACGAAAACTCCGGATGAAGGTGAACTGCGTTCGCGCCTGAAGAAGATGGAGCAGCTGGGAGCAGATATCGCTAAAATTGCTGTGATGCCCCGTTCTGCAGGGGATGTGGCCGTTCTGCTGAAAGTGACTGCAGAAAGTGCAGAAGAGCTGAATTGTCCGGTGATCACTATGTCCATGGGCAGAACAGGTGTGATCAGCCGCATGGCAGGACAGATATTCGGATCCTGTGTGACCTTTGGAACCGTGGGAAATGCATCGGCTCCCGGTCAGATTCCGCTGGAACAACTGAAGGAAGTTCTATCTTTGATCGATTCTGTCCAATAGACAAACGCATATTTTTTTGGTATGATATATTGTGGTTTATAATCTGTGAAACCGCAAGGAGGGTGACGATGGTTATTTTGCATGTAACGTATCGATTATTGGAAGATAACGCAAAAGAATATATTGAAGCTTTAGAAGCGTCCGGAATTCCGCAGCTTTGCCGCGACGAAGAAGGAAATATCCGTTATGATTATTTTCTGTCTTCTGATCGAGCCGACGAAGTGCTTCTAGTTGAACTTTGGAAGGATAAAGAAGCGTTTGAACTGCATAAACAGATGGAACACTTCAAACGCCTGGGGGAATTTAAGGAACGATTTGTAAAGGATACAGATATCAGAAGATTTACCGCAGAAACGCTGAATGTATAAAATAAAAACG
>JAFUQN010000041.1 GCA_017472365.1 Bacillota bacterium | reverse complement strand
GATCGACGGTGATACCGTGGTGACTTCCGGGATCGGGATTTATCCGGCAGGAATCGTTATCGGCCGGATCAGTGAAGTTGTTGTCAATGCGGATTCACTTTTAAAAGAAGTCATTTTGGAAACGGCAGTGGATTTTAAAAATGTCCAGAAAGTTATGGTACTGTCAGGAAACTAACGGAGGATACAACGGTGACATTTAGATATCGATATACAGTTCCGATGTATCTGTTTCTGTTTCTTCTGCAGTGCACAGTATTTCCGCAGTTTGACCTGTTTTCCTGTACGCCGAATCTGATTCTCTGCATGACGGTGCTGATTGCATTGAGAAGCGAAAGTTTTATGGGACTGAGCCTGGGGATCGTTATGGGGTTGTTGCAGGATCTGTTTTTTGGACAGATGATCGGGATTGCAGCGCTTTGTTATTTTGGACTGGCGCTGGCCATTATGGCGACGAAGCATTTGACATATAAGTACAGCGCTGCTTCTGTCGTGATTTTTGGCGTGATTTCCACACTGGTATATTCCTTTGGTTATTGGGGAATCTCTGCCATCATGGGAAGCGGGTACCATTTGTGGTACATGATCAAATCGCTCCCGCAGTTATTGGTTTACAACGCTTTTGTTCTGGTATGCATGCATGTTCTGCTCCGCAGACAGGAACGCAAATATCCGGAAGACAGATTTATGTAATGTATAGATTAGGGGTTAAGGTATGAATCGGTGGATCAATTCCAGACACAATCAAATGGTGTTGTTCATCGCCGCACTGATCAGTATTCTGATCGTGCGGTTATTTGTTCTGACCGTAGTGCAGGGAAACCAGTGGGGAACCCGTGCGGAAAACCTGACCAGTAAGAGCATTTATACCATTGCGCCGCGCGGTCAGATCTTCGATCGTAATGGACAGCTTCTTGCGGGAAATGTTCCCAGCTTTAACGTGCGTTTTTCACCGGACGGTTTGGAAACGGAACAGATCAATGCCCAGGCGTTGGAGCTGATGAAGTTGTTTGAGAAAAACGGCGATAATTACGTCGATAATTTTCCGATCCTGATCGATGACCAGGGGAGATTCTATTATACGTATCAGCAGACCATTGAAGAATGGCTGGAAAGTGAAAACATGCCCACATCGTTTACAGCGCAGCAGGCCTTTGATGAGCTCCGGTTGCGTTACGGTGTGGAAGAGGGGCTGGACAAGTACGAAGCCCAAAGCGAGCTTCAGAATACTTATGGGATTTATCCGCCCATTTCTGTAAAGAATATGATCTTTACAGAAAACCTGGAAAAAGAAAGCTTTTTGGGAAGATACCAGCTGGATGAAAAGACAACTGAAAAGTCCTATTCCGCAAAAGAAGCTTTTGAAGCGCTGCGTAAGAAATTTCAGATTCCGGAATCCATGTCCAATCAGGATGCGCGTCGGATCATGGTCATCCGAAATGAACTGAGTGCACTGGGCTACATGGGATATGTCCCTGCCAAAATTGCGGAAAACGTCAGCGACGCCACCATCATTGCCATTGAAGAACGAAGTGACAGCTTTCAGGGCGTGGATGTAGCTGCAGAATCTGTACGCTATTATCCCAATGGAAATACGGCATCGCACATTCTCGGGTATTTGGGAAAAATCTCTGAAAGTGAAAAAGCATCTTACCTGGAGCGCGGGTACAGTAGTACCGATCTCGTGGGAAAAGACGGGATCGAAAGCGCCATGGAAGAAAAACTGAAGGGTACCGACGGTGTGGAAGTGGTTCAGGTCAACGCCAAGGGGAAAAAGACCGGTACCATCAGTAAAACAGAGGCTGTCAAAGGCCAGGATGTCTACCTGACCGTCGATCTGGAACTTCAGAAAGTGGCTGAAGAATCTCTGGAAAAGATTCTGAACGCTTTACAGACCGGAGGAACCTTCGAAAGTAAGTGGGGAAATGTAAGTTATCTCGGTAATCGTCATGCCAACGCTAACGTAGGTGCGGTGGTTGCCATTGAAGTGGAGACCGGTGATGTTCTCGCCATGGCATCCAATCCCGATTATGACCCCAATCTCTTTGCGACCGGTATTTCTTCCGAGGACTGGAGCAGTTTACAAAAAGAAAATCCGCGCGACGCACTGTCTCCGGCACCGCTTTACAATGTAGCTGCCAGAACAGCGGTACAGCCGGGTTCTACATTTAAGCCGGTTACGGCAACCGCGGCTTACGCCGCAGGTCTGGATCCCTATACAAAAATACGGGACGGCGGTTATCTGATGTTGGGTAATCAGGCGTTTAACTGTCTGGTATGGACCACATCACATTCCACTCACGGAATGGTGGATCTGCGCGATGCGTTGGAAGTATCCTGTAACTACTATTTCTATGACCTGGCGACAAATTATGACTGGTCGCGTTCCGCATCGCTGGGACTGGATTCGTCCATGGGCGTTGAAAAAATTGCCGAATATGCGAACCAGTACGGGCTGGGACAGTCCACCGGGATCGAAATCAACGAATCGGTGGGGAATGTTCTGACTGAAGAAAAGAAAATCTCATCTTATAAAGCGATGCTGCGGTTATATTTGAGAAACAATAAGGCCAAATTCTTCACAGAAGAGATTCTGGCTGACAGTGAAAAAACCAACGAAGCGATCAATACCATCGTCGGCTGGACAGAGGAAAATCCAACCAGAAACCAGATGCTGGAACGACTTCCCGGCGTGGGCGTGAAAGAAGACATGGTAGAGACCGTAACGGACAATGTAAAATACACGTATTTCAACTATGCAAAGTTAAACACGGCCGACGCGCTGAACGTTTCCATCGGTCAGGGGGAAAATGCCTATACGCCGCTGCAGATGGCGAACTATGTGGCAACGCTGGCCAATGATGGAAAGCGAAATCAGGTCAGCCTGATCAAAGGAATCGAAGGGGAAGGCGCTGCAGTGAAGCCGGAACCCACAAAAGTGGATGTTGAAGATGATTCTATTTTCGATGTCATGCTGGAAGGGATGCGCCGTGTAGCCCACGGAACACGTGGAAGTGCCAGAAGATATTTTGCAAACTTTCCCGTGGAAGTCGCAGCAAAAACCGGTACTGCGGAACGTGATGGTTACATCAATCCTCCCAGCGAAGTGGAATACGTGAAAAAATATCTGAGCCGCATTGCGCCTCAGCTGACCTGGGAACAGGTCGAAGAAAAAATGCGGAGCCTGAAGGAAGAAGATCCCGAGACGTTCCAGTCCGACGATGTAGCTGTCGTCAGTGCTGTCGTGCGTTTGACTGACGGGAAAGTGACCAGAGAAAAAATCAACCAGTTCAAACCTGTGTATGACAACTTCTCCTGGTTCGTCTGTGCGGCTCCGGTGGATGATCCCAAGATCGCCGTAGCGGTCTTGATTTTCCAGGGCGGCCAGGGGGGACTGGGAGCGCCGGTTGCCAGAGAAATCGTTGCACAGTATCTGGAACTGGACAAAGCATATGAAAATTACAGTGTGAATTCCACACTGACACAGTAAGGAGACTGAAATGGGGGAAGTTATCGTTGTAGCATCGGGAAAAGGCGGAGTAGGAAAGAGCACATTTGCTGTAAACGGAGCAGCAATGCTGGCACAGCAGGGCCACCGCGTCGTTCTGATCGATATGAATATGGGACTGCGTAATCTGGACCTGTATATGGGGATGGAAAATAACGTAGTATACGATGTTGCCGATGTTTTGGCCGGAATGTGCGGAATCCGCAAGGCGATGATCCGCGATAAGCGTTTTCCCGGATTGTATCTGATTTGTGCAGCTCAGTATAAGAACACGGAGCTTCTGACAGAAACACATATGGAAGTATTGTGCAAAAAACTGGCGGAGAACTATGATTACGTCATCATTGATGCATCAGCAGGGATCGATAAGAACCTGCGTTTGGCTGCGGCGGGAGCGGATAAAGCTGTCGTTGTTACTGTACCGGAATATGCTGCACTGAGAGATGCCGATATGACGGACCGTACGTTGGAAAAGCTGGGCGTGGAAAAGAGAGTCTACTGTCTGAACAAGGTGAAGGCAAAGCTGTTTGGAACGGGTTGGATGCCGACGTTGGGACAGATTGTACAGATGCTCCGCATGGATCTGATCGGCATGATTCCCTATGATGACAACTTCCAGGTGGCTTCGAATCTGGGGATGCCCATCGTTTGTAAAGAAGGGACGTATATCTACAAAAACTTCAGCGAAATCATGAAGCGGGTGAAGGAACTGTAACGCCAATGAAGTATTTTTTTACTCTGATCAAAAATATAGATAAGTGGCTGATCGGGATCGTTCTCTGTTTTCTCGGAATCAGTATCGTCATGATCAGCAGCACGGCCTATGCCGGGAGCTTCGTTCTGACCAGAAAAATCGTGGTTCAGATGATCGCTTATGTCCTTGGTTTTTTCCTTCTTTCGATCATAATCTTTCTGGATTACAAGGTGTTCGAAAGCATGGAGAAAATCATCTATGTGGGGAGTCTTCTGTTTCTCTTGACGGTGTATACACCCCTGGGAGATAATCAGTACGGTGCACAGGGTTGGCTGAAAATCGGACCGTTGAATCTGCAACCTGCAGAACTGGTAAAAGTGGCGTTTATCCTGGTATTCGCCAATTATCTCTGCCGACACATGGAGGAACTTTATACGTTCAAATCCCTGGTGAAATGCGGACTTTATCTGGCGCCGTTTGTACTCTTTGTTTTAAAGCAGAATGACCTGGGGAATGCGCTGGTCTTTTGCGTGATTGCTGCGGTCATGATTTTCATGGCCGGTGTTAATGGAAAGCTTTATGCGGGTTGTATGGGGGCTGTGGTGGCGGCAATGCCTCTGGCCTATCAACTGATGGCAGACCATCAGAAACAGCGAATCGATGCGTTTTTGAATCCGGATAATCTGAATCTGCCGGGGAATTATCACGTGTGGATGTCCAAAGTGGCCATCGGATCCGGCGGTTTGTTCGGAAAAGGATTGTTCAAGGGAACGCAGAAAGAATTGAAATTCCTCCCCGTTCAGGAATCCGACTTCATCTTTGCGGTTATCGTGGAAGAGCTGGGGTTTCTGGGAGGCGGTGTGGTGATCGGGCTGTATGCGGCATTTCTCTACCGCATTTTGAAGATTGCCAGAAACGCCAAGGATTATTACGGCGGACTGATCGCCATCGGCATCTTTGCCATGTTCCTGTTCCAAATCTTTGAAAACATCGGCATGACCATGGGAGTGATGCCCGTAACCGGGATCACGCTTCCGTTTATCAGCTACGGCGGTAGTTCGATTATCACCAATATGATCGCTCTCGGACTGGTTCTGAACATCGGGATGAGAAGTAAGCTGATCAATTTCTAAAAGAAAAGAAAGTGACGCGAAATGGGTTCGCGTCATTTTTTATTCTGACGGAATTGTTAAAATATTTAATGGACAAAGTGGATGAAATAAGATACAATATATCTTGTATGATTATTTCAATAAATACCGTTGTAATGCGATATTTTGTACCTGACAAGAATGAAAGACGTGTCCTGCCTGCGACGGGACTCGATTGAAAAAATAACAGCAAGAAGGAGGTGTATTGTTATTATCTGGAAAATTTTAGTTGCAATTGTAATTGCCCTGCCTGTAGGGGTATTAGTAGGATATATTATCCGTAAGAATTTTGCAGAGAAAACCATCGGCAGCGCAGAACAGATGGCGAAAAACCTGATTTTAGATGCTGAGAACAGATCTCAGACCATCAAGAAAGAAATCACGCTGGAAGCCAAGGAAGAAGCGCACCGTTTGAGAAGCGAAGCGGAACGCGATATTCGTGAACGCAGAGCTGAAATCCAGAGATCCGAAAAGCGTCTGATCCAGAAGGAAGAATCCGTGGACAGAAAGATGGAAAATCTGGAAAAGAAAGAAGAAAATATTGCCAGAAAAGAACAGAAGATTACTGAAAAGGAACAGGAACTGGACGGTTTCTTAGAAAAGCAGAGAGAGGAGCTGGAACGCATTTCCGGTTACACTGCAGAGGAAGCCAAGCAGCTGCTTCTGTCCAACGTTGAAAAGGATGTACGCTATGAAGCATCCCTGATGATTAAGGACATCGAATCCAAAGCCAAGGAAGAGGCGGACAAGAAGGCCAAGGAAATCATCACCGGTGCGATCCAGAGATGTGCAGCTGACCACGTTGCTGAAACTACAGTATCTGTTGTTCCCCTGCCCAATGACGAAATGAAGGGCCGTATCATCGGTCGTGAAGGACGAAATATTCGTGCTATCGAAACACTGACAGGAATTGATTTGATCATCGACGACACACCGGAAGCCGTGATCCTGTCCGGATTTGACCCGGTCAGAAGAGAAGTTGCCCGGTTAGCGCTGGAAAAGCTCATCGTAGATGGACGTATCCATCCGGCGTGTATTGAAGAAATGGTGGAAAAGGCTCAGAGAGAAGTCAACACCATCATCAAGGAAGAAGGGGAAGCTGCTACCTTTGCAGTTGGTATCCACAACCTTCATCCGGAACTGATCCGTTTACTGGGACGTCTCCGTTACAGAACCAGTTACGGTCAGAACGTTCTGAAGCACTCCGTGGAAGTTGCCCACCTGGCTGGCCTGATGGCCGGTGAACTGGGTCTGGATGTGAAGCTGGCGAAGAGGGCCGGTCTGCTCCATGACATCGGTAAGGCTGTGGACCACGAAGTGGAAGGTACTCACGTAGATATCGGTATCGATCTGCTGCGTAAGTACAAAGAGTCTGAAGCTGTAATCAACGGCATGGCTGCTCACCACGGTGACTACGAACCGAAGAGCATGGAAGCTGTTCTGATCGCTGCTGCTGACGCACTGTCCGCAGCTCGTCCCGGCGCCCGCAGAGAAACTCTGGATTCTTACATCAAGAGACTGCAGAAGCTGGAAGAAATCGCGAACACCACTCCCGGTGTTGCCAGCTCCTATGCGATCCAGGCAGGTCGTGAAATCCGCATCATGGCGAAGCCGGATGAAGTTTCCGACGATGCGATCGCATTCCTGGCTCGTGAGATCAGTAAGAAGATCGAAAGCGAACTGGAATATCCAGGTCAGATCAAGGTTAACGTTATCCGCGAAACCAGAGCGACTGAATACGCAAAGTAAACATACAAGATCCACACTGTTACGACAGTGTGGATTTTTTTCTTATGAACAGCTTTCTGCCGGCCAGGATGGATGCGATGGTTTTACAGCTTTCGCAGAATAGAAAGATGATCAGCATCAACAGCTCTGTGCGGTCCAGATATTCTGCATAACCGGGAAGAGAAAGCATGTCGTAGATGGGATAGGTAAGAAATTCAAACGAGGAAGTTCCCAGTGCAAGAACGGCCAATAGATATAAGAGGGAAGAACAGATGCAGGAGGGAATAAGTGCCTTTCGGATGGAACATAGGATCTGGGGAGCATCACAGGTATCTTCCACAGTAAGAAATAAAACGAGGGACTGTACGAGGAAGAGACAAAAAACAAAAACCGTCTGGAAAAGGAAGACCGGAACATCGATATGGACGATCGCCGGAAGTGAAGACAACACGAATTCTTTCTGATCCCAAATTTTTTGTGTTGTGGAGATCACCGTTAAAAGGAACAGGATTATTACAAGGGTGGATGTGAATTTTGAGGTACGTTCCAACGCTGCGATTCCTGCGGATGCTCCCCAAAAGATCACGATCAGGAAAAGTACCGGAAAGAAAAAGATGTTGTGATCCGGAAAGATGACTCTGTGGCAGAAAACGAAAAATGCGTATAATACAAATCCGCCATACCCGATGGAAAGAAGGGAAAGGCAGTGCTTGATGGGACTGTAGGCAGCTAAGGAAACTTGTTTTCTGATTATCAGTGTCAAAACGATCCAGGCCAGTATACCGCCAGTGAGCAGGGAAAGCCAGATCGTATGTGCAAAGGGACAGTAGATTCCCAGAAAAAACAGAACGCTGAACAATGCAGAAAAAGAAAGAAAAAAAGTATATTTTCGATCTCGGGAAGATGATGTTGTCATTAAATACTCCTTTCGCTGAAGAATCATGGGATTGAAACCGGCCTCAGGGGGAGAAGACTTCCGTCGTCCTGTTCCTGCAGGAGGGGGAGAGAAACGGAAGCAGTACCCTTTGACAGCATGTTGAACAACTGATATACCTTACGGGAGGGAAGAAGCTGTTCCGTAATATCTGCCAGCAGCATTTCCTGCAGCTTTACATGTTGAAATTGTGATTCGCTTTTACTACGAATCAATACAACGTCCGAAGCAATCCGCAGTTCGCGATGTTCCATGATGTGCTGTACGATTTCGTACAGTTGATTGGAAGTTACGTCTTCGGGAAGAACAATGCTCTTTGAATGATGCCAGAACAAATTTTTATCGGAATTACTGCAGCAATCCTCCAGCGCCTCACCAAAGGTGCGGCCCTGTCCGGTGATCGTCCGTGACTTCGTTTCGCTTTCCGCAGCATCAGGAATTTGCGCAAGTACAGTGTATTGCACAGGCGGCGAAGCAGAAGCATCATCGGAGAATTCGATTTCCTCGATTCTTACAGTAATTCCACTGACGATGTTGACGTCATTGATTTCCCGGGAAGAACAGCCGGAAAAAAACATTAAAAAAAGAAATACAAATAAGAAACAGTGCAGTTTGGAGCGTTGGATTCGTGAGCGCTGTCGTGTTTCATTTTCCGGGGAAAGGATTTCCGGACGACGTTTCATGAAAAACCATGGAGAACGAAACAGGGTATCCTGGAGAAGTGTGCGGCGGTTTGTCGAAAGCGCGGACGTATAGGGAATGGAAAAACTCTTCATGGACGACAGATACAGGAGCAGCAAAAAGACTCCGGTCAAATATCCCGGAATTCCCCATATGGAGGCCATGATCAGAAACAACAGTCGGAACAGGATCACGGGGCTTTTCAACTGCGGGATCATCAGACCTGTGATCCCGGTAAACGCAATGATGATTACCACCGGAATACTGACGAGTTTGGCTTCCACGGCAGCTTGACCGAGAACGAGGCCGCCTACGATTCCCAGGGTCTGGCCGAAGTTTGCCGGAGCTTTGGCTCCGCCTTCACGGATGAGTTCAAATCCCAAAATCAGGATCAACATTTCCAAAAATGTGGGAAATGGCAGGTTCTCCCGCGCTGCAGTCAGGTTCAGTAAAAAACGTGTGGGAAGGAGTTCCTGGTGCATGGTGAACAGACCTAAAAAAATTGCCGGAAGGCTGATGGTGCTCCAAAAACCGAGGATCCGGAGCCAGCGGTTGAAAGTACCGCTGTAGAAGTTGTTATAATAGTCATCGTTGGTCTGAAAGTATTCCAGGAAGAAGTGGGGTGTGGTCAGTACCACCGGAGTTCCGTCGATGAAAATGGCTACATGCCCTTCCAGAAGTTTCGCGGATACGATGTCGGGACGTTCCGTGGAACCGACGGTTCTGAACGGGGACCAGGGAGAATCTTTGATCAGTTCTTCGATATAATTGGCGTCCAGAATTCCGTCGATATGGATTTGATCCAGACGGCGGCCAACTTCTTCCACGATGGAAGGATCAGCGATTCCGTCGACATAGGCGACAGCAACCATGGTTTTTGTCTGTTTTCCAAGTCTGCGGAATGAAAAACGCAGGTGCGGATTACACATTTTTCGACGAACCATGGAGAGATTGAACAGCATTACTTCGTTGAATCCTTCCCGCGGACCCTGTAGAACCTTTTCCGAGGGCGGTTCGGAAATGGATCGCATGGTGAAACAGCGGGTTGCCAGAATCAGCGCATGAGGGTCTCCGTCCACCAAAAGAACTGTATTTCCGGACAGAATTTCGGTCAGGAGGTCATCGATTTGATCATTTTCGGTGATGTCGTTAGTGTATAACACCCTACGGCGCAGGAAGGCGTGGATGTTGTCGTCGGGAAGGATTCCGGTAAACGTGATCATCGGCTCGATAACATGTTCATTGATCAGAGTATTGTTGACCATACCATCGGCAAAAATGACAGAGACGGGGTGTTTTCCCATACCGCAGAGAACCTGCCGGAACTTGATCGTGGTATCCTGCTGGAAAATATTGTGGAATATTTGAAGGTTGTCGTTCAGAGAGGAAGAGAGGGCCTGGGGAAGCGATACGGGTGTGGGAGAAATACTCATAGTCGGGAGCTCCTTTCTGTAAGTAACGGTTGCAAAATGGCCGGCGGCCGGAGACACGAATAGTATGGAGAGATTTGAAGACTTTCATTCGTGTTTTCGTTATGTATGCGGCATTGTAATACAGAGTATTTTTGTTCTGAAAAAAGGGGCTGAGACATATCCTGAAGTGACGGAAAGGAGTGTGTCGAATGAAACGAAGAACGAAAAAACGTGGACCTGCCCGCAGAGGGTATCCCTGGGCGGTTTTGATGGGATTGATTTGTATCGCTGTGGGAACAGGATTTTTCGGAGTAAAGTATGTGGTTTCTCCCTGGATGGTACGTCAGACTTCAGGTGAAGAAATCACTTCTTCAGATCCGGATCCGATCCGGGAGGAGGAGCCTTCTCTGGTCGAAGATCAAATCAACACGGTGACAACTACGGCGTTTGCGGTACAGCTGGGAAGTTTCTCCACGAAGGAAGCCGCAGAACAGAGAGTCGGAGAACTGAATGCCCAGGGAATTTCAGCGAAAGTGCAGATGAGGGACAATGCCTGGAAGGTGGTATCGGAAGGTTTTTCCACAAAAGAAGAGGCCAGAGAAGCGGCCGTTCGCTGGCGGGATCTGACGGGTGATGCTTTTGTCGTGGAGATCTGACAAAAACAGACGATCTTCTCTTCTTGTCAAAGAATCAAAAAAAAGATATAATTTTTGTATTATGTTTTTGGAGCAAGGAGGCATCGATGATTCCATTATCAACGCGCATGAGACCTTCGTCGCTGGATGATTTTCAGGGACAGGAACACTTTTTATATCCTGGGTCGCTGCTGTACAATGCCATTAAAAATAAAACCTTCGATTCTGCCATTTTCTACGGACCTTCGGGAACCGGGAAAACTACGCTGGCAAGGCTGATTGCCCGTGAGATGGATGCGGACTTTTATGAAATCAATGCATCGACCAGCGGAACGAAAGAACTGAAGGAAATCATAGATCGCTGTAGGACCCGCTTCTTCGGACTTCAGCAGAAAACTTCTTATGTCTATGTCGACGAGTTTCACCGGTGGAATAAGCTCCAGCAGGATTCCCTTCTCCAGTGGTTGGAAGAAGGTGTGATCCGCTTTATCGGAAGCACGACGGAAAATCCGTACTTTGCGGTCAACAATGCGGTGATCAGTCGTGTACGGTCCTTATATGAATTTCACCGTCACGAAAAGCATCATATCGTGGCAATTCTGAAAAGAGCGATGGAAGATGAAGAACGCGGTCTTGGCCGGAGAAAGCTTTCCTGGGATATGGAGGCGTTGGAGATGATTGCGGACCGCTGTAACGGGGATGCCCGCATGGCTTTGGATACCTTGGGGTTCATTGCGGACAACCTTCCGCCGGAAGGCAGGATCGACCTGAAAATGGTGGGGGAAGCCACACAGAGTCAGACCACGTTTTACGATAAAAGCGAGGACAAGTATAATTTGTTGTCAGCGCTCCAGAAGTCCATCCGCGGCAGTGATCCCGATGCGGCGCTGCATTATCTGGCGAGACTGATAGCGGCTGATGCGGATATTCAGATGATCGGACGCCGTTTGGTGGTCATGGCCAGTGAGGATGTGGGCATGGCTTATCCTATGGCAGTTTCCATTGTTACATCCTGCGTTCAGGCGGCTTTGATGGTGGGATTTCCCGAGGCACAGATCAATCTGGCGCAGGCGGTGATCACGCTGGCCTCTTCACCGAAGAGTAACGCAGTGATTACGGGGATTAGCGAAGCCATGAGCGACGTGAAGACGAAACGGATTTCTGATGTTCCTGCACATTTGAAAGACGCGCATTACGCAGGTGCGGCGAAACAGGGACGAGGACTGGATTATAAGTATCCTCATGCTTATGGTGGTTTCGTGGAGCAGCAGTATCTGCCGGATGAACTGTACCGCCAGGGAGTCCAGTATTATCATCCCACAGAAAACGGAAAAGAAGGCGCATTTAAGAAATATTTGGAGTACATATGGAAAAAGAAACGGTAAGAGTACATAGAAATGATGGAACAGAAGTGACCATCACCGTAGCAGACCATGCCGGATTTTGTTTCGGTGTGGGACGGGCACTGGATAAGACGGAAGAAGCTGCGCAGCGGTTTTCCGGCAGCGGGCGAAAGGTATACACTTGCGGATCGCTGATCCACAATAAACTTGTCACGGATGAACTGCTGGAAAAGGGCGTGGGAACAATCCATAAGCCGGAGGAAGCGGAACCGGGATCCGTGGTCATCGTCAGAGCGCACGGAGAACCGGCGCGGTTTTACGATGCGGCAACCCAACATTCCCTGGAAATCATCGATGCCACCTGCCCCTTTGTGCAGAAAGTCCAGCGGCTGGCGGGAGAAGCGATAAAGGAAGGCCACGATGTGGTCATCGTGGGCGATCCTAAGCATCCGGAGGTCATTGGGATCAATGGTTGGGCTGAGGACAAGGCTTATGTGATCCAAACGCCGGAACAGGCCGAAACTGTCACTGGAAAAGAGCTGGTGATCGTTTCTCAGACAACGATCCGAAAGGAATTGTTCGATGAGGTGGTCGGAAAATTAGAAAAGAACAATACGATTTTGAAAATCAATAATACGATCTGCAGTGCCACATCGGAACGGCAGAATGCATGTGAGGAACTTGCAAAAAAATCGGACCTGATGGTCGTGATCGGTGGAAAAGAGAGTTCCAACACAAAAAAACTCTGGGAAATTTCAAAAAAGTATTGTGAAAACACCTATTTTGTTGAAAATCTTGACGATTTGCCATTGAAAGAGGTCGCAAAATGTTGTAAAATAGGTGTTGCGGCGGGTGCATCCACACCTGAACGCATAATTAAGGAGGTTATTGCTGCTATGAGTGAAGCTATCACTAAGGACCTGGAAATGGTCGAAGAAATGAATGAAATGGAAGCTATGATGGACGAAATCGAAAAGTCCTTAAGACTTCCGGGTAGAGGCGAAATTGTTACTGGTGAAATCGTTCATGTAACCAACGACTACGTTGTAGTTAACTTAGGTTGCAAGAAGGACGGCGTGATTCCCAAGGATGAAATGGCTCTGGAACAGGAAGGTCTGTTAACCGAACTGTTCAAGGAAGGCGATGAAATCCAGGCTAAGGTCATCAAGACTGATGACGGCGACGGAAACATCCTGCTGTCCAAGAAGAAGCTCCAGGTAAATGAACACTGGGACGAAATTAACGCAGCTTTAGATGATAAAGAAGTAGTGAATGTTAAGATCGTCAAGGAAGTAAAGGGTGGCGTTATCGCTACTTACAAGGAAGTATCCGGCTTCATTCCCATGTCCCAGCTGTCTGATCACTTCGTCGAAAAGGCTGATGAATTCATCGGTAAGGTTCTGCCGGTTAAGGTTAGCCGCGTAGACCAGAAGAGAAACAAGGCTGTATTCTCCCACAAGGCATTCCTGGCTGAAGAAAAGGCTAAGAAGATCGCTGAAATTTGGGACAAGCTGTCTGTTGGCGACGTTGTAGAAGGCGTTGTTATGAGATTTACTGACTACGGTGCATTCGTAGATATCGGTGGTCTGGACGGACTGCTGCACATCTCCGAAATCTCCTGGGGTAAGCTGAAGCACCCGCAGGAAGCTCTGGCTATCGGCGACAAGATCAACGTTAAGATCCTGTCCATGAACGCTGAAAAGGGTAAGATTTCCCTGGGTCTGAAGCAGAACATGCCGGAACCCTGGTCCGTAATCGACGAAAAGTACGAAGTAGGACAGGTTATCAGCGGTAAGGTAGTTCAGATCAAGGATTACGGTGCATTCGTTGAATTAGAACCGGGTCTGGACGGTCTGGTACACATCTCCGAAGTTGCTTACAAGAGAGTAACCAACATCGCTGATGAAATCTCCGTTGGTCAGGAAGTAAGCGCTAAGATTCTGGAAATCGATAAGGATAGAAAGAGAATCAGCCTGAGCATCAAGGAAACTCTGGAAGCTCCGGTTGCTGAAGCTGCTGAAGAAGCTGCTGACGAAGAATAATCGAGTCACTAAAAGAGGTTGTCCAACGACGACCTCTTTTTTTCTACATTTGATCCGGCCAGTCCGGCCGCCGGCGGAATGGACGCCCGCAGGGCGGAGCTTGCCGGGATGTGAGGTATGTGTATGAAGAAATCGGTTGTATTGATCGGGATGCCCGCGGCTGGAAAGAGTACGGTCGGTGTTGTTTTGGCGAAGACTCTGGGGAAACAGTTTGTGGATACGGACCTTCTGATCCAGGATCGGGAGGGGATGCTGCTCCAGGAAATCATCAATACCAAGGGGAATGATTATTTCCGAAAGGTGGAAGAAGAGGTGCTGTCCGAACTGGATCTGGATCACGCAGTCATCGACACAGGTGGAAGTGAGATTTACTACCCAAAGGACATGGCCAATCTTGCAGAGCTGGGCCACATAGTATACCTTCAGCTTTCCGTTCCGACGCTGAAAAAGCGCCTGAATAATATTAAGACCCGTGGAATCACCATGGCGCCCGGTCAGACCATCGAGGATCTGGCGCGCGCCCGCATTCCTCTTTACGAGGCATATGCGGATATCGTGATGCCCACCGAAGGTCTGGATGTGGAATAGACCATCGAACGCATCTGGATCGCGTTGAAAAATTTCAGAAGAAGATAATGAAAACCGCCCGGAACGTATGTCGCCGGGCGGTTTTTGAGTCTTACGGCGAAGGCAACCCGCGCGGAGGGCGCGGGTTGCTGGGGAAGTTGTGACATTTGACGCTTGTGTGAACGTGGATATCACAATTTTTCTTGGAATCAAGATAGATGTTGTGATGAAAAGCGGTGGAAAGAACTGATCTGTCACAACTAGGAGAATGCGTTTGAGAATGTGTTGTGATATTAGGTCGTGGAATAAATTGATTTGTCATAACCAGTTGCAAGATATGAGGAAAATGTTGTGCAGAAAGGTGGCTTTGCAATAAGCCATTTGAAGGGCGGTTATGTTTTTTGGGTACGGTGATTTAGAACATAACTTCCTGGGCCAGTTCGTTATTGGCGTATAAGGTTTCCAAATCTACGATCGATGCCGGAGCATCCATCTTCACGATTTCTTCGCCTGTGATATTCCAACCGCCGCCAGGAACAGCTTCGTTTGTATTGATCATTACTTCCATATCGCGATACATGAATCGTAACCAACCTTCTGCAGGAGGCACTTCTTCTCCGAAATATTCATAATCAGTAACACCGATCATGGAGAAGAAATCCTGGAAGGACATGTCGTCTTCCATGGCCGGAAAAAGCATATTGGCGGTTATAACAAAACCGGCGCATTTTAACTGTTCTTCACATTCGTTCATTGCCTTTTCAAAATCACCATCATGTCCTCCAAAAAAGAAGTAAGCATAATCTGTTTCAGCTTCTCCAAAACACGAAGCCGCAAAATCAGGGAATCCATCTAAATTTACAAGAAATTCACCGTTGGGATATTCGCTTTTTAACTCGCTGAGTGGTTTTCCGATGTCATTAAGAAACCCGGGTATTTGATCATTTTGTGATGCAGGTGCGCATGCAGAAAAAACGAATGACACAAGTAAAAATAGTGTGGTAATGATGATGTTGCGTTTCATGTGAGTACTGTCCTTTCTAATCGAAATCTATTTCCAATTTGTTTAATCTCTTGTCTCCACGATCCGAGTATATCGGATCAGCGGGTATTCGCCGTCGTGGGCGTCCAGGGCGGTGGTGTGGCTCATGGATCCGGGGCCGGTGACGCGGATGATCCCAGCGCGGAATAACAACTGGCTGAGTTCTTCGCGTTCGTCAGATCCACAGAGTAGTCCGGCGGTCTGTAAGAAAGATTTCTTTTCCCGAAGAGCTGGGAGCAATCGCTTACGCGGTAACGGTTTTACCAGGACGTTTCCGAACTGGGGCGATAATTCCGGCGATCCTTCTTCGCAGAGAGTGATACTGCATCCACGGCCGCGGAAGATCCGACGCCCGAAATGGCCGGCATGGCCTTCCAGTGTCTGGGTGTAGAGCCGCAGTGTTACCTGAGCCGTACTGCCGATGTCCAGCGGTGTGGATTTGGCAACGGCATCTTCCAGAATGGGGAGGAACCGCTCGCAGAATTCGACCAGTTTCGACATCGCAGGGCTGCTGTCCGGAGTGTTATCCATGCCATCGTCGGAGAGGTCCACATCCAAAAATACCGTCTGACAGGAGGAACACAGAAGCTGTCTCGTTTCGATGATGTGGTGGGCCAAAGAGGCTAGATTTTCATCAGTGATCCCTTGCTCCGTGACGTAAGCGAAAGAAAGTTTGTGACCCCATTCGATCAGTTTTACTCCGGGAGGAGCAAATTTACGGATGGTTTCCACGGCACCTTCTCCGCCCCAGACGACGATACCGTCGGCAAAGCCGGCCATGCGGAGGATCGCTGGGAGGTCATCGGAAGGAGTGTCGAATACATATACATAAGGGGCTAGCTCGGGAGCTTCTTTTACCAGCTCTTCCAACATGCGAAGAGACAGACCGTTGTCTGCGGAAGGCAGCTTCAGAATGTTGATATTACCGGCCAGGAGACCTTCCATGACGCTGAACGCAGGAAGTCCGTCCACATTCCCTGCGGCGATATGAAAGAGAACGCCTAGGGGAACGCGCTGCTTTGTCAGCGTCCGGCCATGGTCGTAAGGCGGTGTCAGTACACGACGAGGAGCCGGTGACATGGAGGCGGGGGAAGGAATATCGCTGGCCAGGTACTCCGGTCCCAGTTCTTCCAACACCTTCGCTTCCAGACTTTCCTTGCGCATGATGGAGGCTGCCTCTTCGATGCGCTGGGCCATGGGGCCAACTTCGAAGCCAAGACCGGCCAGTTCTTCGTTGAAAAGTCCGGAGAGGGCTTTGGTTGCCAGAGATTCACAGGCATCGATGATGGTGCGCGGGAGGGGCGGCGTTCCATGGGTCAGGATTTCATTTAGTTCAGATTCCAAACGATCAAGGAGTTCACCCTGTTGTTTCGTATCGTAACGTTGCCCATTGTAGAAAATCATAACGCAGCCCCCTTTCGTAAGTCATCTGCACCGGCAGCACAAGTTTTAATATCAACCATCCCAACGCGGCCGATGATTTCCAACCAGGGAGAATCCACGCCGCAGCTGCAGCTTCCGGGTTCGTGGAGAATTCCCAGGTCATCGGTCATGATGCTGAGCAAAGGGCAGGCATAGACCATGGGAGTCAGAAGATTGACCAGACCAATCTGACCGTAGGGGAGAGGTTCCAGCGTGTTAACATCGCGAATGATTACGCGGCTATAGACGGGAACGTGAAAGTGGTGGTTATTACAATCGGAATACCAAATAGGATGTTCCACGGCACCGAAGCTTTCTACAACGTTGGATTCGTCAATATCGAACCGGTCTTTGGCCAGAGCATAGAAATCACGTTTATCCACCTGTTCTTTATAAAACTGCTTCCAGCCGCCACCCAGGTAAATTTTAGATCCCTTGGGCAGGGGAAAGCGCAGGTTTTGTTCTTTCAGTTTCTCCATGAGGAACCAGGTGTACGCAGGAAAGCCCATAAAACGGGTGGGAAATTTTGAACGGCTGAAACGATCCAGCGCCTTGATGATTCCGTCAAAATCCACATAATATCCATCCGGTCCGTACTTCAGGACATACTCGCGGTGGAGGATCGGTGTCATGTGGGTGTAACCGGTTGCCGTCTGGGCCACAGCCGTTTTATTGGATTTGTGGGGTTCATAACCCATGACCAGGTAGTTGTGGGGTGTCAGAGAAAAGAATCTGAAATAACGGCCCACCTTCAGGATCATGGATGCACCGGAAAAGACCGCACCCCAATCCAGACCGATTTCGCTCTTTTTTCCGCGGGTTCCGGACGAGGTGGCTTTGATGGGCAGTTTTTTCTGATCCATAGAAAACAGCGTGTGTGCTTTTAAATATGTAGTAGGGATCGGTGGGAGCTTTCCCAGATCTTCCGGTGTTTGTAACTGTGATGGGTGAAAACCCATACCATCCAGGAGCTGTTTGTATTCCGGACAGTGTTCATATTGGAAGGTGCAGTTATCACGCATGGCCGATGTGAACAGAGCTTCTGTTCCTGCGGTATCGTACATATCCTTCCAGGTGAAAAGTTTACGTCTCGTACCCATAAGAATCTCCTTTTGAAAAGAGCCTCAAGGCATGGCTCGCCTGAGGCTCAAAGTATTTATTTTGACAATGCCAGCAATTCTCTGGCGCTTTCCCTCGTGGTTTCGGTGATGTTGATCCCACCCAAAAGGCGGGCGATTTCATCTACGCGTTCATCCTCGGACAGGGGAACGACGGTGGAAACGGTGGACTCTTCATGATCGGTCTTTTGGATTTTATAATGATGAGCACCACAGGCAGCGATCTGGGGCAGGTGCGTGATGCACATAACCTGATGGTTTTCTGCGATCTGAACCAGCTTCTTACCGACGATGGATGCTGTGATCCCACTGATACCACTGTCAATTTCGTCAAAAATCAGGGTGGGGATATAGTCCAGTTCGCCGGTGATGCGCTTCATAGCCAGCATGATTCTGGAAATTTCACCGCCGGAGGCAATCTTCGCCAGCGGCTTTGGAGTTTCACCTTTATTGGTGCTGATCAGGAATTCAACAACATCGATGCCATTGGCGGTATAGACAGTCTTTTCCTGTTCTTTGAATTCCACGACGAACTGTGCGTTTTGGAAATTCAGTTCCAAGAGCTCCGCATTGATTTTCTGACTCATCAGTTCCGCCGCATCGTGACGCAGCTGTGACAGACGCGCAGAAGCCAGCTTCAGCTGATCGCGGTAGATGTTCAGATTTCTGGTCAGAGCTTCAATTTCCGTATCGGCATTATCGATTTTGGTCAGCGCTGTTTCGACTTCCCTGGCATAATCCAAAACAGACTGGAGTGTACCGCCGTGTTTTCTCTTTAACATATCGAGAAGATCCATGCGCTTATAGGCTTCTTCCAGTTCTTCCGGAGAGAAGGTCAGGCTGTCCTTGAAGCGGCGAAGTTCTTCTGAAACATCTTCCAGCTGGTAGTAAGCGTCGGAAACACGGTCATTAAATCCGGAAATTTCCTGAGAAAATTCCGAAACGTCACCAAGCTGGCCGGTTACCGAACTGAGCTGGGAAATCACAGACTGCTCTTCTCCGAACAAAAGTTCATAGGCACCGGACAACCGCTCGTAAATGCGCTGGCTGTTTTCCAGCAGCGTGATTCTCTGAGCCAGTTCGTCATCTTCTCCCAGTTGTGGCTTGATCTTGTTGATTTCATCCAGTTCAAAACTCATGAAATCGCGCTGACGCTGGGCAGAGGCCAGATTGTTTTTGATTTGATTCAGCTGACGGGAACAGTCCACATACTGATGATAGACTTCTTCCGTGGTTTCGCGGACCTTGCGGATCTCGGATCCGCCGAAAGAATCGAGAAGAACCACGTGTTGTTCTGCATTAAGCAGGGACTGGTGGTCGTACTGACCGTGAATATCAGCGAGTCCCCGGCAGAATTTGGACAGCAGAGAAACGGGTACAATTTCGCCGTTGATCCGGCAAACACTTTTACCCGTCTTACTGATTTCGCGTTTGATGACGGTTTCGTCATCGGGAGTGATCCCGTTTTCTTCAAAAAAGGTCTTCGACTTGTCGTCTGATGTATCCAGGGTCAGTTGGATGATGGCCTTGTCCTTACCGGTGCGCACGTATGTGGTGTCGGCACGGCTTCCAAGGGCCGTACTGACTGCCTCGATGATGATGGATTTCCCGGCTCCGGTTTCCCCGGTGATCACATTGAGACCTTCGTGAAAGTCCACATCCAGATGATCGATGATGGCAAAATCCTGGATTTTGATATGTGTAATCATAGAGTCACCTGATTATTTGATCAATTCGTTGAACTGTTCCACGAGAGAGGGAACTTTTTCTGGATCGTCCACAACCAAAAAGATGGTGTTGTCACCGGCGATGCTTCCTAAGATCATGGGGAAATTGGAGGTGTCGATCGCTTCGGCAGCCGCATTGGCACAGCCGGACAGCGTCTGGATCACGATGATGTTTCCGGAGTATTTGATACTGAGGATACATTCCTTCATGATTTTAATGAATCGTTCGGAGAGGGACTGTTCCGGCGTCTTGGCAACCGTATACTTATACTTTCCGTGCCCCGTCAGAGTTTTGACCAGCTTCAGATTTTTGATGTCTCTGGAAACGGTGGCCTGAGTCACGCGGTACCCGTCAGCGTTGAGCAGTTCCACTAATTTTTCCTGCGTATCGATATCGTGCATCGTGATCAGCTCGATGATACGGCTCTGTCTGGTATGTCGCATAATATACCTCCCTGTGAGTATTTATACAATCATTCTACCACATATGCAGAAGGAAAGAAACAGGCTGTTTTTCCGTATAAACGGTTTCTTTTTCCCCTGTCTTTTGATATAATAAAACGGATAATGAGGTGAATTTTCTATGCGAATTTTGGGAATTGACCCCGGATATGCCATCCTGGGCTATGGAGTCGTTGAAATGAAAGGAAACCGGTTCGTTCCGGTGGAATATGGAGCCGTGACCACGGACAAAGACATGGAGATGCCGGACCGTCTGAAGCATCTGTATTCGGAGCTGATGGAGATCATAGACCGGACACGTCCCGATGTTTGTTCCATCGAAGAGCTGTTCTTCAATACCAACACGACGACGGCGATCCTGGTGGGACAGGCCCGCGGTGTAGCGATTTTAGCCTGTGCCAATTCCGGAATTCCAATCAATGAATACACACCGGTGCAAATCAAACAAGCTCTGACCGGATATGGCCGTGCCGAAAAAAAGCAGGTCCAGATGATGGTCAAAGCCATGCTGGGACTGTCGGAAGTACCGAAGCCCGACGATACCGCCGATGCTTTGGCGGCGGCGGTTTGCCACGGACATGCGGCTCCGGGAAAAGAACGCATGAAGAAGTTTGAAGAAGCACTGAAATCCAAGAATGAAAATCAGATCAAAAGCGCGCAGTCGACCAAAAATCGCTGGGAGCAGCTGATCGAGGAATATGAAAAGGGAGTTAAGAGATGATCCATCATATCAGGGGACGAATCGACGGTACCATCGACGGTGGGATCGTGGTGGAATCCAACGGAATCGGATACGAAGTTTTTGTACCGGATAATTCTGAGTTATATTTAAAAAAAGGAAATGAAGAGGTCAAGGTTCTGACCGTGATGATCGTGAAGGAAGACGATGTGAAGCTTTATGGCTTTTCTGACAAAGAAACCATGGCACTGTTCCGCAAGCTTCTGACGGTCAGCGGAGTGGGGGCCAAAGGGGCGATGGCGCTGTTGTCTGCAATGCCGGTCAACGATCTGAAACAGGCGATTGCCTTTGATGATGCGGCAACGCTGACAAGAGCCAACGGAATCGGAAAGAAGATTGCGCAGCGCATCTGTCTGGAACTGAAGGATAAGCTGGGCGATATTTCGACCACGGCCGGAGTGACACTGGCAGATATCAGTGCGGCTGACGATAAGGCTATGGCTGTGGATGCGCTGATGGCTCTGGGGTATTCCAGAAGTGAAGCGGCTGCAGCCCTGGGAGGCCTGGAAGAAGGACTGACCACGGAAGAGTATATCAAAAAGGCATTAAAAAAACTGTTTTAAGGAACGATTATGAATTACGAAGAAAGAATCACTGCGGCTGACCTCAGCGGACACGAAGAGGAAGCCGTGGAAGTATCTCTCCGGCCGAAACGTCTGGAGGATTATATCGGTCAGAGAAAGGTCACGGGAAACCTGAAGGTGTTTATCGAGGCTGCGAAGCAGCGCCGCGAGTCTTTGGATCACGTGCTGTTTTACGGTCCTCCCGGCCTGGGAAAGACCACACTGGCAGGGATTATTGCCGGTGAAATGGGCGTGGAATTGCGAATTACTTCCGGTCCGGCCATCGAACGCGCCGGAGATCTGGCTGCGATTCTGACCAATCTGAACGAAGGAGATGTCCTGTTCATCGATGAGATCCACCGTTTAAACCGCAGTGTGGAAGAAGTGTTGTATTCCGCCATGGAAGACTTTGCGCTGGACATCATCATTGGAAAGGGGCCGTCGGCCCGGTCCATTCGTCTCGATCTGGCGAAGTTTACCCTGATCGGGGCAACCACCCGCGCCGGAAGCTTGTCTCATCCTTTGCGAGATCGTTTCGGTGTGGTCTGTAAATTTGAAATGTACGAAAATGACGAACTGGCAGAGATCGTCCGCCGTTCTGCAGGGATTTTGAATGTGGATATCGATGAAGAATCTCTTCTGGAAATTGCAAGACGTTCCCGTGGAACACCGCGAATCGCCAATCGTCTGTTAAAACGCGTCCGCGATTTCAGTCAGGTCAAGGGCGATGGATTCATCGATATCGATATTACCCAGAGAACGCTGGATTCTCTCGGTATCGACCGTCTGGGTCTGGAACATTTGGATCGTGAAATCCTGCGTCTGATCATCCACCGTTTCAAAGGCGGTCCCGTGGGGATCGACACCATTGCGGCGGCCATCGGAGAAGAACGCGTGACCATTGAAGACGTGTACGAGCCTTATTTGATTCAGGCAGGATTATTGCACAGAACGCAGAAAGGACGCATGGTTTCGGATCTGGCGTACCACCATTTAGGTATTTCCACCAACGAAGGAGAACAGCTGAGTATATGATGCATTTCACAAGAAACAAGAAAAAACGGATGGTTATGATCCTGGCGCTGGTGATGGCGGCGCTGCTTTGCGCGCCGGTTTGTGTCTATGCGTCAGAGGACGAGCCGGAGATGACTTATGTGGCGGTAGGAATCAAATATGGAAGCTCTGCCGTGGACAGCTGCGAAATGTACAGTGATTACGGATTTCAGATCGTTGACATCAGTGACGGAATGGAAGAAACGCTTCCGCTGCCCGGATATGATCATCTGGTGATCGAGGCTGAAAACGGTATGATCAATGTGTATGATGAGGACGGGGCCACGCTGGTGACTGACCTCGGCGAAAACAGCGTCATTATGACGGGAGATTATCTGGATGAAGGTATGTTCACATCCAGCGTCAACGCGAGAACGTACCGCGGCGGGTTGAAGTTCCATGTCCGCGACAACGGAGACATCAATGTGATCAACTACGTTTCTCTGGATCATTATTTATACGGAGTTCTTCACGGAGAAATGGGTGCGCACAACCCGCTGGAATCGTTAAAGGCCCAGGCGGTTGCTGCCAGAAGCTACGCAATGGCGGAACGCTCTTCCCATAAGAGCGAAGGATTCGACCTCTGTAATGTAAGCCACTGTCAGATGTATTACGGTGTGGATTACGAACGGGAACGGACGAGCCAGGCAGTGGATGAAACGTCGGAACTGGTGATCTGGCATGACGGTGAGATCGTACCGGCGTATTACTGTAAAAACAGCGGCGGATATACACAGAACAGTGAGGATGTTTGGGGCAGTGTTTCCGGGTATTTGAAAGCTGTGGAAGATATCTGGTCTCCGGAGTATGAATGGACGGCTTCTTATACATGGGAAGATCTGACGGAACGAATCCCGGACATTGGTGACGTTGAAGATGCTTACGTTACGGAATGGACCGACAACGGTAATGTGTATGAACTGACTGTGGTCGGAGAGGATGATACCAAGGTTCTGAAGCGTGAGAAGATCCGTACAACGCTGGGAGCTTCACTTTGCAAATCCCTGCGTTTTGAGCTGGAAGGCGGCTCGGGAAAGACCATCGTGATTCCGGCCAGCGTTTCAGTTCTGGGAGCTGATGGATTGGAGACAGACCGTGAGGAAATCGTGGTATACGGTTCGGAGGACGAATCCTTTGAATATGATTCTCTGGATGGTATGGTGGTTCTCGGTGCCAGCGTTGAAAAGACACTGAAGGACAAAGAGGTCAAGAGCATGGCTTCTGACGAGGGAATCACTCTAACCGGATATGGTTACGGCCACGGCATCGGTATGGCTCAGGACAGCGCCATTGTCATGGGAGAAGAAGGTCTGGATTTTGAAGAGATCCTCCATTTCTTCTACACTGACATTGAAATCGATTATGTGAACGGCGGATATGACGAATAAGGCTGTTTACGGATGAAAGGATACATATGAATATCAGCGAATTTGATTACGAGCTCCCGTTGGAGCTGATTGCGCAGCACCCTTCGCAGAAGCGTGAAGACTGTCGCCTTCTGGTGGTGCACCGCGACGATCACACAGTGGAACATAAACATTTTTACGACATTTTAGATTATCTGAAGCCCGGTGATTGCCTTGTTATGAACGATTCCAAGGTTCTTCCCGCCCGCATGTTCGGTGTGAAGGAAGGAACCGGCGCAAAAATCGAATTCCTGCTCAGTAAGCGAGTGGAAGGCGACGTTTGGGAGACTATCGTCCGTCCCGGAAAGCGTCTTCATCCCGGAGCAATCGTCTCCTTCGGAGACGGTAAGCTTCGCGCGGAAATTCTGGATTACGGCCCGGACGGTACGAGAATTGTAAAGTTCATGTACGATGGCGTGTTCCTGGAAATCCTGGAGGAGATCGGTAGAATGCCCTTACCGCCGTACATTGAACGTGAAGCGGAATTCGACGATAAGGACAGATACCAGACGGTGTATTGCCGCGAAGAAGGGTCTGTGGCCGCGCCCACAGCAGGTCTTCACTTTACAGAAGAACTGCTTGAAAAGGCGAAGGAAAAGGGTGTAAAGCTGGCCTTCGTTACGCTTCATGTGGGGATCGGGACCTTCCGACCTGTAAAGTGCGAAGTGGTGGAAGAACACAAGATGCACTTTGAAGAATACACCGTAAGCCAGGAAGCTGCCGATATCATCAACCAGACAAAGGCAGAAGGCGGTCGGATCATTTCGGTGGGAACAACTTCTACACGTACGCTGGAAAGCGCATCCGATGAAAACGGCATTGTGAAAGCCGGCAGCGGCAGTACCGGTATTTTCATCTATCCCGGATATAAGTACAAGGTAGTTGACAGCCTGATCACCAACTTCCATTTACCGAAGTCCACTCTGTTGATGCTGATTTCGGCTCTGTACAATCGCGAACGCATTTTAGACGTCTATAAGACCGCAGTGGAAGAACGATATCAGTTCTTCAGCTACGGAGATGCGATGTTTATTGAATAACATAATCATGATAAAGTGAAAAGCGATCCTGTGAAGGATCACTTTTTACTTTTTTGGTGAAATGTCGCTTAGAAAGCGACGTTTTTTGTGTTAGGACTGTTATAATGGTATCATCTAAAGAATTTATTTGAAGGGGGAGAAAAGAATGTTAGGAGCAATTGCAGGAGATATCATCGGATCGGTTTACGAATTTAATAATATCAAGACGAAAGACTTCCCGCTGTTTGATGAGGAATGTTTTCCCACGGATGACAGCGTCATGACTCTGGCAATCGCCAAGGCGCTGACGGAATGGAAGAAGGGAGGCGACCTGGAACAGCTGACGATCCGGTACATGCATGAAATCGGAAGGCAGTATCCTGACTGTGGTTACGGTGGACATTTCGGCCGTTGGATTTTATTGAACGATACCGAACCGTACTTCAGTTTTGGAAATGGTGCCGCTATGCGTGTCAGTCCTGTGGCTTACGTGGCCCGTGACCTGGAAGAAGTCAAAACCCTGTCAAGAATTGTCACCGGCGTGACTCACAATCACCCGGAGGGGATCAAGGGCGCCGAGGCAACCGCTGTCGCTTCCTGGATGGCACTGCATGGCTCTTCGAAAGAAGAAATCGGTGATTATGTCCGTGAGAATTATTATGATTTGAAATTCACTTTGGATGAGATTCGTCCGTACTATACATTCGATGTGACGTGTCAGGGGAGTGTTCCCCAGGCGATTCAGTGTTTCTTAGAATCTGAGAATTACGAGGATTGTATCCGTAACTGTATCTCCATCGGCGGTGACAGCGATACCATCGCAGCCATCGCGGGAGCGATTGCCGGGGCATATTACGGGATCCCGGAGGATATCGCCATGGTGGCTGACAGTTATCTGGATGAAACGCTGAGAGGGGTTCTGACGGAATTTGAAGAAGCGTTTTATATCAACGAACGTTAGGAGTGAAACATGGATCAGAAAATGATGCGTCTTTGTATTCGGGTAATCCAGCCGGAAGAAATCAAAAAAATAACGGAACGAAATCAGACAACACGGCTGGATGAATATTTGAAATCGCTTTCAAAAGAAGAGATCACAAAAATCATGGCAGATCAGTCGGCCGTTTTCGATATCATCCAGAGGTTACAATCCTTACTGGATACAGAGTATTCCGCGGTCTATGGTGGCTTCTATAATGGTGAATTGATTTCTTATGTGGCTTTGACGGAAATAATTGATTCAACGGAAGGAAAGAAAACGAATACAGCGGAAATCCACGTGGAAGTTCTTCCAGAGTATCATGGACAGGGATTTGGATTTGAAATGTTATCCCGAGTGATTGAAATGGTTTTCTCTGAAACTGTGTATCCATTTTTGAATTATACAGTGATTCCATCCAATGTGGTGAGTATCGCTTTGGTGGAAAAACTGGGCGGCGTTCTTCAGGAACCGAAGAGTTATGCAGAGGAAATGCTGCTGAGAACGTATCATTTGAATCGAAAGTAATGTGACAATAATGGAGAAAAGGCCCTGCGTCTGCAGGGCCTTTTCATTTTTGATCCGCCGGAGGCGGTTGCCACAGGACATCAGCGATACTTCTTGAACTTCCGCTGCTTGGAGTGTATAATAAACTTTGTATAGCTATGTCCAAATAGCAGAGAATGTTATCGATTATAACTGACGGCGGTGAAAGGCCGATCGGCAGTTTTTAAAGGAGTTTTGATTATATGAAACCTGCAGTAACTTATGAACTGATCAAGGAAGATCCGCGAACCAGGGCAAGACGAGGTCGTGTCCACACACCTCACGGAACCATTGAAACACCGGTGTTTATGCCGGTAGGTACCGCGGCGACCGTTAAGGCCATGCGTCCGGAAGAAGTGAAAGAGCTGGGCGCTGAGATTATCCTGTCCAATACATATCACTTATATCTGAGACCGGGGCACGAAATTGTCCGCGAAGCCGGCGGTCTTCACAAGTTTATGAATTGGGACCGTGCGATTCTCACCGATAGCGGTGGCTTCCAGGTATTCAGCTTGGGAGATTTGAGAAAGATCAAGGAAGAAGGCGTGTACTTCCGTTCCCACATCGATGGATCCAAGCACTTCTTCTCTCCGGAAAAGTCCATGGAAGTTCAGAATGCATTGGGTTCTGATATCATCATGGCTTTCGACGAATGTGCACCGTATCCGGCGGACAGAAATTATGTGAAGAATTCTCTGGAACGTACGATCCGCTGGCTCGACCGCTGTAAAGAAGCTCACAAAAATACGGAACAGCAGGCACTGTTCGGTATCATGCAGGGCGGTATGTATAAAGACCTGAGATACGAAAGTGCTATGCAGATCGTGGAACGCGACCTGCCCGGCTACTCCATCGGCGGTCTGTCTGTAGGTGAACCGAAGGAACTGATGTATGAAGTTCTGGACGACTGTGTGGAATACCTTCCGAAGCACAAACCCAGATACCTGATGGGTGTAGGAAGTCCGGACTGTCTGTTTGAAGGTGTAGAACGCGGTGTCGATATGTTCGACTGTGTACTGCCCACCAGACTCGCGAGAAATGGTACGGCCATGACTTCCGTGGGACGTATTTCCATCAAGAACGCATGCCACGAACGTGATTTCACACCGCTGGATCCCAATTGTGACTGCTACACCTGCAGAAACTACTCCAGAGCGTATCTGAGACATCTGTTCAAATCCAATGAAATCTTATCTTCGATGCTTTTGACCAATCACAACCTGCACTTCCTGGTGAATACCATGGGTAAGATCCGCAAAGCCATTGAAGAAGACCGCTTCTTAGAATACAAGAAAGAATTTTACGACAGCTACGGTAAGTTCTAAACTGCCGGCGGCAATCCTCCCGCGCTCCGCGCGGGATTGCCGGAGCGAAAATGAGACTACAACGAAAGGACTGACACAATATGCCTATTCTGATTCCCAGAGGTTTACCCGCGTATCGAACTTTAAAGAACGAAAATATTTTCGTCATGCACGAACGCCGTGCGTCCAGACAGGACATCCGTCCGCTGCGCATCGCCATCGTCAATCTGATGCCTACGAAACAGGTCACGGAAACACAGCTGGCACGAATGCTGGCGAATACGCCGCTGCAGGTGCAGCTGTTCCTTCTGCGAATGGAATCCCACTTCTCGACTCATGTGGATGAGTCTCACATGAAGACGTTCTATACTACTTATGAAGAAATCAAGAGCCAGAAGTTTGACGGTATGATCATCACCGGGGCACCTGTGGAATTCTACGATTTTGAGGACGTGGACTATTGGGATGAACTGTCGGTTCTGATGGATTATTGTAAAAAGAACGTGTTCAGTACGCTTCATGTTTGTTGGGGCGCTCAGGCCGGGCTGTATCACCATTACGGAATCAACAAGTATGAGCTCCCGTCCAAGCTGTTTGGCGTGTTCCCGCATCAGGTTCTGGACAACCGTTCGGAATTCATGCGCGGTTTTGATGATGTGTTCTATGTACCGCACAGCCGTCACACCCAGATCCGAAAGGAAGACATCGTGGCGCAGAAGGATCTGAAGATCCTGGCGGAATCGGAGCAGGCCGGGCCGCATATCATCTGTACAAAGAACAAGAGAATGCTGTTCATCCAGGGTCACATGGAATACGATCGCGACACCCTCCGTTTGGAATATGAACGTGATTTGGGGAAAGGTCTTCCCATCGATGTTCCGGCCAACTATTTCAAAAACGATGATCCGGAACAGGGTGTGGAAGTACGTTGGAAGGGTCATGCGAATCTGTTCTTTGCCAACTGGCTGAACTACGTTTATCAGGAAACTTACTACGATCTGGAACGACTGTCCGAACTGGAATGGGACACGCCTGACGAAGAAGTTGAGGAGGAATAACGTTTGGATATTTGTAAACATAATAACGAATGCGGCGGCTGCATCTATCAGGGAATTGAATATGAAAAGCAGCGCGAAATGAAGGGAAAGGAAGTCCTGCGGCTTCTGGAAAAGAAGGGAATCGTGCCGGAAGAGTTCGGTGGGATCCAGGGAAGTCCCCAGCTGTACCGCTATCGTAATAAAATGGAATATACCTTCGGCGACCAGGTGAAGGACGGTCCCATGACGCTGGGCATGCATCAGCGTGGGCGTTTTATGTCCGTGGTCACCGTGGATGAATGTCAGCTGGTGGATGAGGACTTCAACAAGATCCTCAGCGCTATGCTGGATTTTGCCAACGAAAAGGGATATAAGTTCTATCACAAGAAGAGCCACACCGGTCTTCTGCGCCATCTGATCCTGAGAAAGGGTCAGCACACCAACGAGCTGTTGGTGAATCTGGTAACCACCACCCAGAGTGACTTTGACGATCAGGCGTTCGTGGAAATGATCCAGGGCCTGGAATTGAACAACGAACTGGTAGGGGTTCTTCATACTTACAACGATCGCATTGCCGATGCTGTTTACTGTGATAAGATGGATATTCTGTTCGGCCGCGATTATTACAATGAAACCATTATGGGTCTGAAGTTCCGCGTCAGCGCTTTCAGCTTCTTCCAGACCAACGTTCCTGCGGTGGAACGTCTGTACAGCGAAGCCGTGGATCTGATTGACGACGTGGAAGGAAAGGTGGTCTTCGACCTGTACTGTGGAACCGGGACCATCACCCAGCGTCTGGCACTCCACGCGAAAGAAGCCATCGGTATGGAAATCGTAGAGGATGCCGTGGAGGCAGCCCGTGTCAACGCCGCGGAAAATGGCCTGACCAACTGTAAGTTCATTGCCGGTGACGTTCTGAAGGTCCTGGATGAATTGGAAGAAAAGCCGGATGTGATCGTAGTGGATCCGCCCAGAGCAGGGATCCATCCCAAGGCCATGCAGAAGATTTTAAGCTACGGAGTAAAGCAGATCGTTTATATTTCCTGCAACCCCAAAACATTGGTTGAAAACCTGGATATGGCCGGGTTATTCGAATATAAGGTTAAGTATGTGAAGGCTTACGATAACTTTGCGTTCAGTAAGCATATCGAATGTGTTACCCTGCTGGAAAAGATGTAGCGTAAGGAAATGGGTTTGAGAACAAAGGAGGACGACAATGGCGAAGTATGTTTGTAGTGTCTGTGGTTATGTCCACGACGAAGCGGAAAAAGGTCCCTTTGAACTGCTGGAAAAATGTCCGCTGTGTTACCAGCCGGCTTCTGTGTTTGAAAAGCAGGAAGAAG
>JAFUQN010000040.1 GCA_017472365.1 Bacillota bacterium | reverse complement strand
CGTATTCAGCTTCATCAACCAGCAGGCTCTTTACGGTAGCAGTACCATCAGCGTCGCCGTTTCTGAACATCTTAATAACGATATCGTCGCCGTCTTCATCTTCCAGAACTCTGTCAACCTTGTATTCCTTGTCACCAACTACGAATACTTCGTCTTCAGCATCATATTCAGCCTCTACGAATACGGACTGTACTTCAACAGCGATGATTTCTTCATCTTCGTTGTACCAAGCCTTTACGCTAGCACCCTGGTATTCCTTCAGGTTGATAGCAGCATCTTCGTCGCCAACTACTACGAATTCAGCGTCTACGAATTCAGCACCCAGACGAGTCATCATGGAACCACCAGCAGGCTGGATAGCACCTTCGTTGTCATAACGCTGGAATGCCTTCGGCAGAGCGTTGTACAGCAGAGTAGCGATGTCGCCTCTGTTAGCGCCAGCAACGCCAGCCTTAACATCCTTCAGGATGCCCAGAGCCTTAGCCTGGTTAACGAATGCGCCGGGGAAACCGCCTACCAGGTATTCACCCTTGTATCCCAGAGCCTGGATCACCATGGTGATAGCCTGGTCGTAGCTTACGGTTACGTCAGGCTTGAAGGTGCCATCAGCATAACCAGCAACGATTCCCAGAGAAGCAGCATAAGCTACGAACGGGTCAGCCCAGTGACCAGCCATGTCGCTGAATTCGGACTTTGCAACAGCATAGTCAGCCAGACCCATAGCCTTGATCAGGAAAGTAGCCATCTCTGCGCGAGTTACGATGTTTTCCGGACGGAAGGTGCCATCCTTGTAACCAGCAACTACGCCTAATTCTACGAGCACGTTTACAGCATCTTCGTAGTCCTTGCCTTCAACATCAGCAGGAGCAGCAAATGCCATACCGAAGCTTCCCAGAATCATAGAGAGGACCAGTACAAAAGAAAGTACTTTTTTCATTTTTAATTCCTCCTTTAGAATTCTTCGAAGGGGAGTCTTATTATTTTGTCTGTACCAAATTACCCTCCCCTCCTGAAGATAATTTGACATTATCAATAGAAATGCATACGAGTAACCCATAGGCATATTCTATCACAGTGAATTATACCCTCTGACAGGCTCGCGAGTCAACCGCTAGATTGAATTGTAATATTACTGTAATAAACAATTTTCTACACGTTTTTCGCCCGTTCATAGGGATTTTACATTACTCATTATACCGTTTTTCCCCCATTTGTCCATTACAGAAGTGTTACAGGAGTATTAACGATTCGAGCACAAAACCCCTTACGGTCCTGCACTTTCAGGCACAAATATAAGACGGTCTTTTCGTTGCTTTTGTTCCTTTCTTTTCGCTGGTAATATCAAGCATTTGTTTTACGAATATCTGTGTAATAACCAATATTCCGTATTACTGTCTACAATAATTCTAACCTCATCAACCTTCTGTTCTCCGCTATTATAATAAGAAGTAAATGTCACTGTGATCTCTTCCGGAGTCTTTCCCCACCGGCTCCGCATGGTTTTATCCCACAAACTTCCTTTATATATCGTTTCACCCTTCGCTGTTTTTTCTCCGGTACTGTTCATCCGGACAGTATAGCCGCCAGCTTCCGCCGTTACCGATGTCGGCGATCCGCCGACGTTTGCAGTCAGAACAAGCTCTTCTCCTGCCCAGAACACATTTGTACCACGCGGACGCGGTTCATCATACAACAAATACTGCGACAAGGTTATCGCTGTATTATATACGGAAGCTTCTTCGCCAAACAGATTCAAATTGTAGCTGCGACGGTTACTGTCCCAGGCTTCAGTATGAGAAACTGCTCCGCAAATGCTTCCTGCGGGTTGAATCGTAAATTGGCGATTACCGATGCCGACCCCTCCTTCATCTCGGACTGTACATACGATTTCATACTTTCCGGCTTCTGCATCAGTGATTGGATCAGAAATTGTAACCGGATATACACCGCGGTTGTCCGCTGCCAGATTTTTTACAGTCTTCTTTGAAATGCGTGTCCCATCCCGATAAATTTCGATATCCAGCTGAAGCGGATCCTTTTCCTGATCGTCCACAGTTATATTTGCCGTTACATCATCGCCTTCTTCCGGGCCCGAAGGCTTTATTGTGATGGACTCGATCCACGGTGCACTCCCACCGCCCCCGATATAGATGATCATTTTCGCCACATTGCTGTCTTTATCGTAAGCAGGATCTCCGGTGCTGTCAGTCTGCCAGTGTTCGATGATATATTTTCCATCCACATAGAATTTCTGGATCGGTTCTGATAATATGTCTCCGGTTCCTCCGACCGCATTGTCATTTTCATCAATTACTACACTTGCCTGTGGATGCGGTCCGTCATTATAAGGAAGATGCGTATATTTCCAGTACGAAGCTTTACTCGGATCTCCCTCATAGTCGTAGTAGAATACACTGGTATGTACCGCTTCTCCCTTGGCGTAAACCATGCTCGTTTCTTCTTCCACAGGCGCACCGTCCGTTTTCACTTCCGCAGTCACTTTTTTCGCGCTCCACCGGTTCAATTCAGAGGCCTGGGTAATGTCTTCTTCTGAAACATAAATCTTTACACCGTTTTCAATCGTATAAATCTTCAGATTCGCAATTCCCTGCGCACCGTCATTTCCGGGTACAAATCTCAGCTGAGCCTTAGTATTAAATTTCAGATTCGCCGTGTAAATCCCCTTCGTTGTCCCACTGGGGCGCAGGAAGTATTCCCGGTTTTCGGTGGATTCATCAGTTTTCTTCACAGAAGCCAAAACTGTTTTCCCGATTGTCCCACCCGTTCCCGTCGCCGTTCCAGAGAAGGACATTTTGAAATGCGGACTTTCCCATCCGGGATCCGACACCCCATCCAGTGGCATGACGAAATCATAGCTTTCAGGGACTCCCGTACCTTTCAGCCGCTTCTGGTCATTCGTCCCAAAATAGCTGTCCAGATAACACGTAAAGCTGGTTCCGTTCAGATACCAAAATACGCCGTAATGTTTGCTGCTGGATTTGGATGGGGTCGATGTGGTGGCCGCGCTGGCATAGATCACCGTTTCTCCCTCGGGGATGAGATAATTCATTTCCTTCAACTTTTGCGTCGAAGATGTCAGTTTCGTGACCGCACCTTTCCCGGCATTCTCCGTTCCTACCGTACCAGAAATCCCCTGATAGGCGATATTTTCCATGGGCGTTCGGAAACTTCCGCTGACCCGCGTCCATCCGTCACCCACCTTTTCCTGATAACTGTCCGCCGTATCCACCAATTCATTATCCGTCGCAAGCATCGCTTCATTCTCCAGCGTTACGTATTCCACCGTCAGATTGTCGATGGCCGTATGAGCTTCGTATGTCGTATATGTTCCGCAAAACAGCTCAATCGTATGATTTCCGGCACTCAGCAAAAACGGATGCGTGTAGTGTCCCGTCAGAGTCTTTCCTTCTTCCATCGGCAACTTCCAATTTGAACCGTCGATCAGAATATAATTCCCAAAATACCCGTTATCCGTAAACCGTTTTATATCGTAATCAAAAGAGAGCACCGCAGTTTCACCGGTTTCTACTGTAAAATTCAGCGTTGCAGATGCCTTTCGTACTTTCAGACGCTCCGGTGTGGGAGCCACATGCCATCTGTCATTGATCAGATTCTCTGACAATATCCCGGAATAATATTCATTTTCTACGGTGTTGTTATTAAACTGCTCCATAATGGCTTTGGTAACGCGATACTGCTTTCCCGTCAGCTCCGAAGATCGCTGCGTTAAATCCGCCCTGACCGAAAAAATATCCCTGACACTGGCTTCGCTTAAACCCGGGCCATACAAATCATATTCGTAATAATACGTCTTGTTCGGCAGCAACATCACCGTCCTCTGCAAATTCCCTCCCGAAGCCGTCGCTGTCAGATTTACATAGGATGTCGCTTCACCGCTGGTATCTTCCAGATTCTGAACCACCATTTGCGAAAGCGATTCCGAAGCCAAGTCTTCCGCTGTCAGAACAAATACTTCCTGGCGATCCACTGAGCCGTCATCCGACAACAATTTTGACCGATACCTCTGTTCCACCTGTTCCGGTGTCTGATACCGGCGATACAGCGTTGTAATGTTCCCCGAGGGCGGATCCTGATACTGGCCGTTTTTCGCAGCCTGAACCGCCACATACACATCGCTGCTGCGGCCGTATTCCTTCCATTCATCCAGTCCGTACGTTTCATTGCTGACCTCTTCACCGCTCAGTTCTGTCATATCAAACCGAATAGTTCTGGTACGTTCCGGATATCCATGGGCTGCGCCTGTCGCCCAGCCGTAGTTGACAATCCATGTCGTATATCCTCCGGCAACCACATACACCCGGTCACCTTCCTGTTCCGCCGCAATGATTTTGGTTTTTGCAGGATCACCGTTCTTATTGCGCAGATACGTCTGTGCCTTTTTCCCTGAGGACAAATGATAACAAGTTACATATATATAATAGTAGTCTCCCGATTTGTCACTGTGGATATAAGACACGTATTCCACATTTCCCGAACCGTCCCTGACTATAGCCGCATCCATTTCTTCTGCACTGTGACTCACCGCTCCGGAAAGTGCTCCGTCTTTTCCAAACTTTAAAAAGCGAATGGATTCTTCAGTCGTTTCTTTTACAACCAGTGTTCCATCGGTACAAAAGGCCGCTGCATCGTATGTTCCCACAGCCAGCGTTACACCCGTCAGTTTCTGCAGTTTGATTTCCTGTGTTTCCAGATTCATAAATCCGCGATACAACGTTTCTCCCACACGGCTCACAAACTGAAGTCTTCCGGCGAAACGGGCCGATCCGTTACCGAGAAGGCCTTCATAAATCCGTGTTACGTTCCCTGTTCCGGTATGGATCGCGTAAATCCCGTCAGATTTCACCGTAAAGATCCGGTTTCGGGCCGTAAAGCAGGATTCTCCCACTGCAAAAGGAAGTACGGTCAGCTTTGCCCCAGTATCCTTATCCAAAATCAGCGTTTTTTTACCGGATACGAAATACAAATACGTTCCGCTGTCATCCTGCGCAAAATACGGTCCGCTGTCCGCCACCGTCAATATGCTTTCATCAAATGTATATGTCCAGTCTACATCGCCAGTTTCACCATCCCAGGCAGTGATCGTATACGGATCTTCTGGATAGAACTCTTTATCCGATCCCAGCCATGTTGCATCGATTTTGTATAAACGGCGGTCGTCTGTAATAAAATTATCCTCTTCAAATAGTTTGATCCAGCTCCCCTGATACCCAAAGGGGGTATCCACCTCGATGGTTTTTTCCCACGGTCGGGATTCTGACGTTTTCGCCGGATACATCTGCTGTGCCATCACGGTCCCGTCATATCCGCTTTCCAACAGCTTCGTATTTACCTGGGAAAGTTGTTTACACACATCTTCGTACACCGCGCCATCTTCCGTCAGAAACAAGATTTCTGCGGTCTTCATTTCTTTCGCTTCCAGACTGACCTGCGGTGCGATATTCTCCACCTCGCTGTCTTTTGTGGTCACAGCACTTTTCCGGTCCGCATCCGTCACATATTCTTCCAATGTCGGCTCTGCCCACACATCGGTCACCTGAAGTTTTACACGAAACGTCCCGACTCCATCCTTGTGAAAGCCGATTTTCTGAGCCGTACCAAAGGATAGATCCTCATAGCCCACCTGGGTTTTCAGATCCACATAGTCTCCCTCCGGATCCAAAGTAACAAAACTCCACTGCCGTTTCAACTGATCTCCGTCCGTTTTCGATCCATCTTCCGCCGTCACCACAGCGTAGTTTTCACCGCGTTCACGAATAAACGATGGTTCCATTACGACAGCCGCTTCGGGCGCCAGATCCGGTACTACTTTAAAATTCTGAACGATCCGGTCCGTATTTCCTTCCACATCTTTCACGTAAATCGTGTATTCAAATTCCCGTTCTTCCTCATTTTTCGTCAGAAACTCCAGCCGGAAGTTGGTGAACAGTTCATCCGAATCCAGTCTTTCAACGGGCCGCGTTTTGATCATTTCCGTATTATCCAGTCCGTTGGCCGTCCCCGCCGAGCTGCCCACATGGTGATCCAGATGGACCAGTTCTCCCGTTACCGTGTCTTTTACCTCGATCCAAGCCTCTTCCAGCGTTCTCTTCGGGTCCGTGGCAACCCACACGTTTAACGTCTGGGCCCGGTTCTGCTTCTGCGTTCCCGTCAGCGAATGAATAATGGCCGGCGTTTTTACCACTTCAATGGTTTTCGTATCGGAGCTGCTGCTTCCGCCGGCCGTGACCGTCAGCATCACCCGGTGCGTTCCGGCCTTATCGAAGGTTGTCTGGGCTTTGGTGGGAACAGAATTGTTCTTCCGGATCGTTCCGCCGCCGTCCGGAAGGCGGAATGTATTTTTCGCCAGCCCTTCAGCGTAGACTCGGGTCGCACTCCGGCTTTCGCCATTCACTGTAAAGGCAGTTCTGTCAGTGGCTGTTACAGGATGACCTACATACGACACCTTCGGCAACGCCAGCTCCACCTCCATATCCACTTCCGACGGCGAATCGTCTTCATCCTCCCCACTGTCTCCGGCATCTCCGCCGGAAGTCCCGTCTTCGATCAATACCCGCTCTTCCACCGTGCCTTCCGTCACCACAAAGGTCGGAATCTCACCCTGTACGGAAAAGGACTGGTAATACAGCGTCCCGTTATATCTGGACAAATGTACCCCTGTAAATTGACCTGTGGTCAGTCCATTATCGCTGAGCACCGAGTTAAAATAGAAGTGTTCTAAAATGTAATCCGTATCGAGCCCCGCTTCTATCCACTCCGGATGTTCCGAAAGCCAGGCATCTGCCGTCCGTTTCTTGTCTCCGTCGCCGTATTTTCCATTGGCATTCATTCCGTGTTCCCCGATGTAGCCCCGTGCCACAGCGCTTTCCCTGATTTCCTCCGTCGTCAGCCAGTCCTTTTCATAGGCCGGTGTTCCCGAATCCGAGTCCCTCGGAAAATCGTCGTTTCCGTACAAGCCTCCGTTAATATCATACCCCCAAAAGCGATACTGACCGTCTTTATAGTTACTTCCCGAGGTGACGCTGACCGCATTGTTCACCTCTGCGGTCTCGCCGTAAACAATGATTCCCTGTTCCATCCAGAGCGTAATGTTCAGAGAATAGTACGTTCCATCAACTAAGATCCGATTCTCCACGACTCCCTGTTCGATCAGAAGGTCCAGTGCCTGACGCTTTTCTTCTTCCGTCATATCTTCGTGTTTCTTCGATACACCTTCCCGGACGATCCGGTACGACGCCACTCGTCCGTCCGCAGTATACGAAAACGTAACTTCTGCCCCTTCATTTACCGCTGTGATGATTTCATTTTTCGCCGCCTCATCCTCAATGGTTTCGGTCACTGCCAGAATCTCCGCCGTTGTCAAACCCGCGCCGTAACTGACTTCCGGCTGACAGCCGGTCATCGCCCACGGAATCCCTAAAATCACCATAACGATCACCAGTCCCACGGCAACCAGCCTGCGGCTGGCATCTCTCAATCCCTGATTCAATCCCAATCCCCCTCTCTCAGAAAAATTCTTCCGATCTCTGTCCCGGTTCCACACCCCAAAACCGTGTTTCTGTCCCCTTCGGCTTTACATAAACATGAATTTCTCCGCTGACCGCTTCCATCAATACCGGATATCCTCCTGCATACTCCTTGCGCAGTCCCTGCTTTCCCTGTTTTTGATATTCCAACGCTTTCTCTGTAAAATCTAAAAACGATAAATATAATTCCTCTTCCAGCCCAGGGGTGTACCGTTTCATCAACTCCTTTACCTCGCTCAGATTTTCCCGAATTTCTGAAGAAGATCTTTGCTCATCTTCCCCCATGGGGAGGATGTACCAGAACATACGCGTTCCTTTTACCATGTCCGACGGTTCCGCATCATACCCGCAATACATATCAACCCATTCGGAATCCGGTTTGATTTCTACTCCGGTCGTCCCCTCCGAGGAATTCAGCTTATAGATCACCGCAGCTGCCTCCGCCCGACTCAGATATTCCTCCGGCCGGAACGTCCCGTCGGGATAACCTGACAACAAACCGGACGAGTACGCCGTGACGATTTCGTAGCTGTAAGACGACAGTTCTTCCACATCTCGGACCGAGTCCAATACTTCCTCATACTCCTCTTTCGATGGGATACGATACATTTCAAGGCCTCTGCCCATCAATCGACTTGTGATCACCGCCATCCACTGTCTCGAAATTGGTCGGTCTAACGACGAAGCCGGAAGTTCATCGTCAAATAAAAGTCCCTCGGAAAGCGCCAGATCGTAAAAGGATCTGGCCCAGTGGCCCTCCTTCCGTTCCATACCGACAGGTTCAGCCAGTATCCCATTTTGAAATCCGGTCTGGATCACCATGGACAAAAACTGTCCGGTTGTCACCTGTCCCGATGGGCGAAACGTCCCATCGGGAAATCCACTGATGATCCCATTTTCCGTCAGCTCCATCACATAGGGCCGATACCAGTCTCCGTTGTTTACATCGCTGAATGTCGATGCGGCGAACGCCTTTCCGTTTCCGACAATACCCCAGCCAAATCCGGCAAGAAGCACTGCGCACAAGGCCACTGCCAACATCATGTTCCCCTTTCTCGTTGTGTTCATTTGAAATTTCTCCTCCTGTTCCCATTTATTTACATTTTATATTTTCATCATACCTCGTTCTTTCCTTTCCGTCAATGAGAATTTACATTTTTTTGAAATTCCACATTTTAAGCTGCGTACCGTCAATTCCTTACCTCTCTGTGAAAAATTTTATATTTCTTAATGAAATCTCCGACAAAAGGTGATATAATTTTTGAGGTGTTGCATGGATGAAGCACGCTTAAAAAAGAAACAATACGCATGGAGGCGCGCAGCGCCGATTGCCCCAGGCGGTCACAATAAACAAAGGCGGTGGACGAAGTGATGAAACAGGGTTTTGATCCGGAAAAATACATCGAAGAACAGTCGAAATATATTTTAGAGCGCATCAACAGCAGAGAATGCCCGCGTCTGTATCTGGAATTCGGCGGAAAGCTGGTCCACGATAAGCACGCCATGCGCGTTCTTCCCGGCTTTGACGAAAATGCGAAGATCAAGCTGCTTCAGCACATGAAAGATCACGCTGAAATCATCATCTGTGTGTATGCCGGCGACATCACCAGAAATAAAACCCGTCAGGACTTTGGAATCACCTACGATCTGGAAGTCATGCGTCTGATCGATATGTTCCGCAAGTACGAGCTGTCCATCAACAGCGTGGTCATTACCCGCTACGAAAAGCAGCCTGCCGTGGACATGTTCATCAGTAAGCTGGAACGCCGTGGAATCAAGACCTATACCCACGGCTTTACCAAGGGCTATCCCACTGATGTGGATACCATCGTCAGCGAAGAAGGCTATGGTGCGAACCCTTACATCGAAGTTACCAAGCCGCTGGTCGTTGTCAACGGTCCCGGTCCCGGTTCCGGAAAGCTGGCTACTTGCTTGTCCCAGCTGTATCACGAAAACAAGCGTGGGATCAAAGCACGTTACGCCAAGTTTGAAACCTTCCCGGTTTGGAACCTGCCGCTGAAACATCCCGTCAACATCGCTTACGAAGCAGCTACCATCGACCTGCGCGATGTCAATATGATCGACTACTTACACCTGGAACACTACGGTGAAGCTGCCGTCAACTATAACCGCGACCTGGAAAGCTTCCCTGTTCTCAGACGTATCATCGAAAAGATTACCGGTGAAGAATCCGAATACAAATCTCCCACTGACATGGGTGTTAACCGCGTCGGCTTTGCCATCTACGATGACGAAGCCGTGCGATACGCTGCTTGTCAGGAAATCATCCGCCGGTATTTGATCGCCCGCTGTAACTACAAAAAAGGCGGGATCTCCGAGGATGCTCTGGATCGCGCCAAGCTTCTGATGGACGAGCTGAATCTGAAAATCAGCGACCGCGATGTGGTCCAGCCCGCTTTAGATTATGTAGAAAAGAAGCGTAATCAGAACCGCAAGTACGAAAATGTCATCGCCATGGCCATCAAAATGCCCGACGGTGCCATCGTCACCGGGCGCAGCTCCCGACGGATGGTTGCCGGTGCAGCAGCTCTGCTGAACGCCATCAAATATCAGGCTGGACTTCCCGACGAACTCCCGCTGATTTCTCCGGAAGTTCTCCTGGCTATGCAGAATCTGAAGACCAACATCCTGAAGAAGGACAAGGCCACTCTGAACTGCGAAGAAGTACTCAGTGCGCTGACCATCTCCGCAGCTACAAATCCCAGTGCCAAGATTGCCATGGAAAAGCTTACTGAGCTCCACGGTTGCCCGGCTCACTGTACCGCCATCTTAAGCGACAGTGACAGCGGCGTCTTCCGCGACCTGGGAATTGACGCCACCAGCGAACCGGAGTTTTCCAACAACAACTTATATGAAAGCTAATTTTGGCAACCGTCCCTCCGGGTCGGTCCTCCAGCACAAAAAATATAAAACCCTATGCGAATTGCATAGGGTTTTTCATTTGGTTGATTTAGAAGCTGATCCGCTCCGTTCCGGTACCGACAGCCACTTCGAATTCGTAGACAGCCTGGTTGTACGCCGCAATGGCGGAGGACAGTCCCAGTTCTGCACCGAGAACGCCCACCTGCGCCTGGTGTACGTCAGAAATGGTATTCATTCCGGCATTATACGTGATCGTAGCGATACGATAACCTTCCTTCGCAAAATCCAGCGTGTTCTGCGCCGCCTGTACCGCCTGATACTTGGCGTGAACGTCAGAATAACGGGTACGGATATCCATCTCGATATTGGCGGGCATCATCTGACACAGCTGTTCCACCTGCTTCATCTGGACCTCTGCTTCCTTATATTTGGTGGACTGGATCCCATAACGGTAGCGTATACTCTTATAATTGGTTTCCATGACTTTCTGGGTAAACTCCGCAGAAACCAGTTCATTTCTCTGGCTCATGGCACTGTTGATGGCCTCGGTCAGCGTGATTTCCGGAAGTTTCAGTGCCTCATAGCGCGTAGTCAGTTCCAGTTCCTGCATCAACGGCTGTTCCAACAGCATATTCACACCCATCTTCGCCTGGGCAACCATATTCTTCGCCGCCAGAACATCGTTTTCCGCTTTGATCACTGCGTTTTCCGCTGTCAGTAAATCGATCTTCGACACCGTCCCAAGCTCGTACTTTCTTTGCGTCAGTTTCAGGAGATTCTGCTGTACCTGCAGATTTTCTTCCTGGATCCGCAGAGCATCGTTGGCCTGCAACAAACCATAATATGTCTGGATCGCGCTGAGGCGGATCTGATTCATTTCCGTCTGGTAGTTATTTTCGATGTTTGCACGAGCAAAGTCTCTCTGCAGCTTCAGAATTTCTTCATTGGCTTCAGTCAATCCTTCCTGCTGCATGGTATATTGGGTGGATAACGGTAAATAATCCATGTACTTCATGGCTTCATTCATACTGGTATAGCTATCCCCATATCCCTGAGCCTTGGCCTGATCGCTCTTTTTGTTCAGCTCCGCTGTTTCAGCGCTGATGCTTTCGGTCTGCATCTTAGTCACAGCTTCTTCCAGAGACAGAACCAGAGGAGTTCCTGTGAATTCAGAAGTAGCATTGGACACTTCGTAACCCAATCCTTCTTCCTTATCGGTCACCTCGTTTTCAATTTCTTTCACATACCCGGCTTCCGCAGCAGCTTCGATTTTTTCCAGGGCATCGTATACGGCAACTGCCGCCTCACCTCTGGTGGCCGGAACATTTCCTGCATCATTCCAAAGTTTCGCCACTTCGTCCGCCTTCATACCGGAGGCCTTCCCTACCATGACATTCAGCTCATTGATACTGATTGTATTCGCCGGTCGGAAGGTTCCATCCTTGTAACCACTGACGATCCCTGCTTCCGAAGCTTTCAAAATAAAGCTTTCCGCCCAGGGGGCCTGGTCCAGATCACTGAACGCTGCGACAACCGCTTCGCTCTCGCTATCCGAGATTCCGTCGCCAGACGGATTGCCGCCGGCCTTGATCAGCATGGCGCAGACTTCTGCTCTCGTAATCGAAGCCTCCGGCTTGAACGATCCGTCTTTATAACCGCTGACGATGTGATCTTCCAGCAGTTTCACCACCGCTGTTTCACATCCCGTTCCCGCAACATCCTTCGGAATCGTTGTATCTGTTGTATCTGCAAACGCCGGAACCGCAGTCAATGCCATGGCTAAGACCAACGCTGCAGGTAGTACCTTCTTCATTCCTCTTCCCCTTTCTTATATTTCCGACCCGTCGGTCGGTTTTGCACGACTAATTATACTCTCCCTCAAATAGAAACGCAACTCTTTTCTGGAGTTGCGTTGATTTCTACTTTGTTAATAATTCAATTGCCTTGGCCATCTGATTGTCTTCCGTACCTCCGGTGAGCCATTCCTCTACCAGCTGTTCCAACATGGCCATGGTACTGTAATCCAGTCCGCCGTAAGGGAACATTCCCGTTTCGTCCTGGAACTGCTTCACCGCAGCCACCGTAGCTTCATCCATGGTTGCCGTCAGCTTCAAATCATATCCCAGCAGGTTCAGTCTCTGCTGAGCTGCATAGACATTAAGCCCCGTCTGCCCTTTGTAATACTTGATTTTCTCCGTCATGGGCGCCAGCTTGGCATATTCCTTTGCTGCGTCTTCTTCCGACAAGCCTGATCCGTTGACCACATACACATCGGGAGCAACCCCCACGCCATTGATCACATCCCCGTCAGGCGTTGTGAAATAATAGGTGGAAACTTTCATCGTTCCGCCGTTTTTCAGTTCGCTGACCGACTGGGCGATCCCCTTTCCGTAGGTGGTCGTCCCCACCAGAGTCGCCGCGCCGTTATCCTTCAGCGCTCCAGCCAGGATTTCCGACGAAGATGCACTTCCTTCGTTGATCAGCAGAACCACAGGGATTCCGTCCATCCCGGCTCCGTTGGTTTCAATCGTTCCCAGCACTTCTTCCTGACGAGTCATCTCCATGATGACCTTGTCTTCTCCGGGAATCAGCATATTGGCAATGTTACAGACCACATCCACATGACCGCCGGGGTTATTTCTCACATCAATGATCAGAGATTTCGCGCCGGCGTGGATTGCCCCGGCACGCTTCAGGAGGAATTCCTTATCTGCATCGCTGTCAAACTGACTGATCTGAATATATCCGATATCGTCGCCGATCAGCTCCCAGGTCACCGCTTCCGTTTTGATTTTTGCGCGGATCACAGTAAATTCCATGATCACACCGCTGCGGTTGATTTTCAGCGTTACCTCTGTTCCCGCCTTTCCGCGGATCAAATCGCCCCATTCCCCCAGCGTCATTCCCGCCAAAGATTTACCATCTACAGATTCGATGATATCGCCGCTCTGAATTCCGGCTTCTTCCGCAGGAGATCCGGATACCGGAGATACCACGAGGCAGCGGCCGTAACCGTCATCTTCCATGGTGATTCCGATGCCGTCGAACTCCCCGTTGGACTGTTCACGAAATTCCGTACTTTCTTCGGCTTCCAAATACTCGCTGTAGGGATCCTCCAGTGCATCGAACACACCTTCAAAGGCACCGTAAACCAGCGTCTCGTAAGAAACCTCGTCTTTATAGATTTTTCGGATCCTCTCGATGACATCCGCAAGATGACCCAGTTCTTTTTCCAGAGACTCCCGGTCCGTCACATCTTCCGATGCACCGTAAACATAGATCTCCGAGGCTCCGTAAATCATCGTCAGTCCCATCATCAGCGTCGTCACGATCATTACCAGCGCAATGATCAGCGCCAGCGCCCGGACCGCTTTCTTTTTTCTTCCGTTCATACCAACACCTCTCTCCGGCGACCCCGTTTCGTTTACTGATTCAGGATCGTAATATTCAGTCTGGATCTGGCCTCCGTTAACCCCTTGAGGCTGATCGCGTAATCGATGTCCAGAACGCCTTCGTGCAGGCGGTTATCCACGCTATTGGTCAGGATTTCCATTTCAAACGCACCGTACGGCGTTTCGTAGTATCCTTCATAACGCTTTCCCTTCTGGAATTCCATCACAGTATCGATGGGCAGGGCTTCCCCGTAACGCTTCATGCGGACCGTATCACCCTTCACCTTCAGAGACGTGGTACAACCCTCCAGGCCGGACATCTCCGTTTCTTTGTATAACAAGTAAGTAGAACCGTTGCGTTCAAACAACTGACCCTCGGTGACGAATTCCATGACCTGTTCGTCCGAGGGACCGGTACCATCGTTGGTCACCTGTCTACCTACGATTTTTAGCATGATATCTTTCATATCCTAACTCCACAATCCTTTCTATGAGCTGCGAATACGACATCCCGGCTTCCTGCCATAACAGCGGGAACATGCTGTACTTTGTAAATCCGGGCATCGTATTGATCTCGTTGATATACAGTTTTCCCGTATGTTTATCCATCAGGAAGTCGATGCGCGCCAGACCCGTACCGTCGATAGCCTGGTACGCGGTCTGAGCCATTTCCAGGACTTCCCGTTCCTGTTCCGGTGTCAAATCGGCCGGAATACACAGCCGCGTTTTATTTCCTGACTGGTATTTGGATTCGTAATCGTAAAATTCTTCATTGGCGGAGATGATTTCTCCGATGGCGCCGAATTCCGCACTGTAATTTCCCAGAGCCGCCGTTTCGATTTCCCGGCAATCGATTCCCTCTTCGATGATGATTCTCCGGTCGTAGCGCAGGGCCAAATCCAGCGCAGCTTTCAGCTGAGATCGGTCTTTTGCCTTGGAAAGGCCCACCGACGATCCCATGTTTGCCGGCTTGATAAATGCCGGATAGCCGCAGATTTCTTCCACCTGGTCCATCAGCGCTTCCGGATCGCGTTCGATCTCCTCGCGGTTGGTACGGATGTAGCGGGGCTGGGCCAGACCGGCGCTGGCGAAGGTATCGCGCGCCACGATCTTATCCATGGCCACCGCAGAACTCAGTACGCCGCAGCCACCATAGGGGATATCCATGATTTCAAACAATCCCTGGATCGTTCCATCTTCCCCATACGGCCCGTGCAGGATGGGGAGAGCGAAATCGATGCGGTTTTTCAGAGCTAGAGGACTGTCTCCGTACATGATGATCTGATACGTTTCCGGAGTTTCATTCAGTTTCTGTTCAGCGACAGCTTCCCAGGATCCATCCTCAATGGCTTCTTCCGGACCGTCGTACAGAAGCCACTTTCCCTGCTTCGTAATTCCGATCATCACAATTTGGAATTTGGTCCGGTCGATGGCCCGGATCACCGAGCACGCCGACATCAGCGACACTTCGTGTTCTCCCGACTTTCCGCCAAAAAATACACCTAATTTGATCATAATTTCTTTGCCTCCATAATGAGTTTCAGGCAAGCGTCAAACGGCCGCTGACGCTTTCAGCGCACGCGGCCGTGTCTGTCTGTTGATTTCCGGCTATTTTCCTGCGCCGGTTTCCTGCTGAGCCTTCAGCAGATCGCGAATCTCCTTCAAAAGATCCGCTTCGGTGGGTTCCTTCGGCTTTGCAGCTTCTTCTGCAGCGATACGCGCTGCTTCTTCCGCTTCCGCAGCCTTCTTCTTAGCTTCTGTCAGATCCTTAGCCTTGTTGATGGCCTTGACTACAAACATGATGGAGAATCCGATGATCAGAAAATCCACAACGTTCTGGATGAAGTTTCCGTAAGTGATAGCTGTTTCCACAACGGACCCGTCTTCTGCAACGCTGGACGCAATGACCCACTTCAGATCCTTGAAGTCCACACCAGCAGTCAGTACTCCAATCACCGGAGTGATCAGGTCACTTACGACAGAAGATACAACTTTAGAGAACGCACCGCCGACAACAACCCCGACAGCCATGTCGATGACGTTGCCCTTCAGCGCAAACTTTTTAAAATCCTCGATAATTTTCATCTTATGTACCTCGCATATCTGAACAGGGGACCGATCTGCGGTCCCCCGCCGTAATTTACATCATCTCTTCCAGAAGACGTTCCAGATGTGCCTTGTCAAAATGGTACTTCGTTCTGCAGAACTGACAGGTCAGCTCCGCTTCACCGTCTTCTTCCAGGATGGTTTTCATATCTTTTACGCCAATGCTCATGAGCGCCTGTTCCAGACGTTCGGTGGAACAGTCACATTCCCAGCCCAGATCTCTGGTTTCCTTGGCGATCACTGCAAATTCTTCCGGCATCGGTGCAAAGATACGGTTCAACAGGTCTTCTACGACAGCCTCTTCCGTCTTACCGGCAGATTCTTTTGTCACTTCTTCCACCAGAGTGGAAATCGGTGTCATCTGATCCAGCAGAGGTTCCAGAGCGTCTACGGACGCCATGTTCGCTCCAGGGAGCATCTGGATGATCATACCGCCGGCCGCAGCCACGGTCAGATCGGTATCCACGCGGACACCCAGGGCTACAGAAGAAGACTGCTGCTCCGATACGAAGAAGTATGCGGTCAGGTCTTCGGCGATTTCGCCGTTGACCAGTTCGATCCGTCCCACGTATGGTTCTTTCAGCCCCAGATCCTTGATTACGGTCACATGGCCGATCCCCAGAGCATTTCCCACGTCCAGCTTTCCGTTGGCTTTCAGCGGAAGATCCACGTCGGGATTGGAGATGTAACCCTTCACACGGCCGTCGGCATTGGCGGTCGCCAGAATTTCTCTGGCCGGGCCATCACCTTTGAACTGAATTGTTAACTTGTCTTTCGGGTTCTTCAGCATCAGACCCATGAGTCCTGCGGCAGTCAGAACGCGGCCCATGGCCGCGGTTGCCAGCGGGGTGGTATCATGGATCTGTCTGGCATCTTCCACCATGGAAGTGGTAATCGCCAGATATACACGGAACGAACCGCTTTTATCCATAGCGATAATTGCTTTATTCATTTGTTTTTACTCCTTAGTGATACCGCGGAATTGCGGCGTGATTTATTTTACCAGCGCACCCATTTCTTCCTTCATGGCTGCAATGATTCGTTCGGAGTCGGCCACAGAAGTTCCGCGGGCGCTCAGATAGATCTTCAGCTTCGGTTCGGTACCGGAAGGACGAACGATAACAGTGGAACCGTCTTCCATGTTGTATTCCAGCACGGTGGACTTGGGCAGGCCGGTGTCGTCCTTACCATAGTCGATCTTGGAAACCACAGCGTGACCGTTGACGGAAGTCAGCGGATTCTGTCTCAGTCCTTCAATGATGGAAGCCATCTTTTCCATACCGGCAGCACCTTCGAAGTTGATATCCATCAGATCGTTCTTATAATAGCCGTACTTGTCGTACAGATCGTTCAGGTGAGCCACCAGGTCGGTACCTGCGCTCTTGTAGAAGGAAGCCATTTCGCAGATCAGCATGGATGCGTTCACAGCGTCCTTGTCTCTTACATACGGACCGGACAGGTAGCCGTAGCTTTCTTCAAAGCCCAGAACGTATCTGTCTTCTTCGCCCTTTTCTTCCAGCAGCTTGATCTGTTCACCGATGTACTTGAAGCCGGTCAGAACGTTCTTCACTTCCACACCGTAGTTCTTAGCCACAGCGTCGGTCATCTTGGAAGATACGATGGTCTTTACGCAAATGGGGTTTTCCGCCAGCTTTTCCACCTGGCAGAGGAAGTCCAGTAAGAGGACGCCTACTTCGTTACCGGTCAGCAGGACGAATTCACCGTCGTGCTTCACAGCGATACCCACACGGTCAGCATCCGGGTCGGTTGCTAATAACAGGTCGGGGGTACCCAGTTCCTTACACAGATCCAGACCCAGCTTCAGAGCTTCCTTCTTTTCCGGGTTGGGATACGGTGCGGTGGGGAAGTTCCCATCGGGCAGTTCCTGTTCGGGAACAATGATGACCTTACCTACGCCGATTTCATCCAGAATACGGCGTACAGGCTTGTTACCGGCGCCGTTCAGCGGAGTGTATACCACTTCCAGGTTCTTGCATCCGTTGAAGCCGGTGCTTTCCTTCTTAACAGCAGCGATGTAAGCGTCGATGGTTTCTTCCGGGATGTAGTTGACAGCGCTGTCATCAGCAGCCATCTTTACGTCTCTGAAGATATCCAGCTTGTTGATTTCGCCCAGCACTTCGTCAGCCTGTTCACCGCTCATCTGGCAGCCTTCGTCGTTGTAAGCCTTGTATCCATTGTACTTGGCCGGGTTATGGCTGGCGGTGATCATAATACCGGCAGCGCAACCGTAGTGTCTTACTGCGAAGGACAGCGCCGGAGTGGGCATCAGTTCCTTATACAGATATACTTCGATGTCATTGGCAACCAATACTCTCGCGCACATGTTTGCGAATTCCTTGGACATGTTACGGCTGTCGTAAGAAATCGCAACAGAAGCCTTCTTTCCCTTCTTGAACAGGGTCTTCTTTACTGCGTAGTGGTTATTTACATAGTTCGCCAGGCCCTGAGTCGCCTTGGCAACGGTATGTACGTTCATTCTGTTGGTACCTGCACCCAGGATCCCTCTCAGACCGCCGGTACCGAATTCCAGTTCCTTATAGAAGCGTTCATAGATTTCATCCAGAGCCGCTGCATCTTCCGGGTTCTGGTCCAGAGCCTTGGTGTACACTTCCAGTTCGGCTCTCATGGCCGGATCCAGTTTGGAATTATCCATCCAAAGCTTGCACTGCTTTAATACGGTTTCATATTTTCCTGTGCTCATAAGATCTTTCTCCCTTCGATTCTTATTTCCTTTACTCTTTGAAACCCGCTGGACCGCGGGTGTACTTACAAACCTGCGGCGATTTTTGACGAATTCTGTCGAAAAAATCCGCGCATCACAAAATGAAGGCACTTTGCCTACACATAGTTAAGTGTACCACAAAAACGCCGATCTGAGAATAGAAAAGACTGTGTTTTCCAAAGAAATCACAGTCTCTTCACATTGCTGCTATGCTTGAATGATTTACGCTTCACTTAAAATTTCCAGCACTTTGAATTTCAATTCCAGCTTCACCGGCTGTGCCTTTTCGGCAGCTTTCAAAAGCTGATCATATTTCGGATCCCAGACCGCGTTCCGGTAAAGTTCCAATGCCTCTGTCTCTTCCGGAACCATCCCTTCTTCCGACGGGACAGCTCCGACGAGACACAGTGGCGGAAACAGAACGCACCACCAGTTTCGTCCGCCGCCGCTGCCAATGGTCACGTTCAATGCTTCATACGTTCCTTCCGGAAACGTCACATTTCCGTAAGTCTTTTCCGGAATCTCACAGATTTCCAGATCCGCATCCACCGGATAGTCATATCCCATCGTCCGCACGATCCGTTCCCCTGTCCGTTGGATTTCATCCAGGTGGGTTTTCACATATTCCCTCGACTGTTCCAGCGTCAGTTCCACACGTTTTTCTGAAGGATCTGCCTGGGCCATGGTGTACTCCGCCATTCCACGGTTGATTTCTTCCAAAACCCCGTCGCGCACCTGCAGTTTCAGCGCCTGGTCCTCTGCCGAATCGCTATTGGCAACCACGTGAAAGCGGATAAAATCCGCATTGGACAGATTTTGAACTTTCTGCACCCTTCCCGTATAAAACTCAATGATAAACAAAATCATCGCGGCTACAGCCATTTTTATTCTGGATTCCATACCGAACATTCCTTTCTCTTCCGTACTGTCTATCTTCATTGTTGTCCGGTCTCCAAAGTTTTATTCACGGTTTATTTCACGATCAGAAGTTTCATTCCCGGTTTCAGCGGCGATGAACCGTCCAGATGATTGATCCTCGCCACCGTATCGATGGTGGTCCGGTACCGCCTTGCCACGTTCCACATCGTATCTCCGCTGCGCGTAATATAGATCACCAGTCCCGGCCGCTCTTCTTCCGGCCCGGAATGTTCCAGAAAACCCACATTGCGGATCAGCGGGCAGCGCTTCTGACAAACCACCGCTCCGTTGACGGTCACCGAAGCATTGATCTCGATCTGACGGTTGTTCAGGCGGTCAAACCGCAGTTCCTTTAACCGCACTTCATTATCCGGCTTTGCATTTTCCATTCCCTGCGGAAGTTCTGAAACGATCCGGAACGGGATCTCCCGCAGGATCTGAAACGGTAATGCCGGAGAAGCTTCAGCCAGACAGACCAGCTTCGCTAAAACGGTTCCTTCTGTTACATTTCTTCCGTTTTCCACCCGCGACGATACGTTCCGCAGATCCCCCGAAATAAACGACACGCGCTTTACGCTTTCCACATCTTCCGGTACGCTGACCACTTCCCGCACTGTAGTTTCACTGACCCCGCCGGGATACAACTGCATCAGCATCATTTCTTCCATATCGAAAACCATTTCCTTCTGGTGATGATAGGCATCGGTCACGATCTGCCGCTCCACATCACGGTAGAGTTCCAAAAAAGTCTCTGCTCCGGTTTTCACATGAATTAGTCTCCGGCTTCCGTTTTCGGCCTCTTTTGCTTCTGCTGTTCCTGTCACTGCCCGGAAGAAGGCTCTCCCACTCTGCGGTCCGTCGGAGGATCTCCCCAGGGTAATGAACTGCGTAAACTCTCCCTTCGCCTGATACAGCACCGGCTCACCGTCGGCTTCTGCGTCTTCTTCCAGCGGCAGATACATGATATTGTAATATGCAGCCCCGCTGATCACGGCTTTTTCCCTGCTGATCTGCTTGTGGTTTTCCACCAGATTCACATCACAGCGCAGGATCTTCCCCACCTCCGGCATTCCCTCCGGAAGCACCAAATCTTCTTCCAGTTCCAACAGTTCCGTCTTCCGCCGGGCCACATCGGTAATCACCAGCTTTTCCTGAAGAAGCTGGACTTCATCGCCCTTCAGGCCCTGAAACAGCTCCAGTTCCCGCTTCCGGTACCTGCGTCCTTCCATCACCACCACCGCTTTCACGCGGAGCTTTCTTTCGTTGACAATGGTGTACTCCAGTGATTCGATGTTCGCCATGACCTTCGTACCCAGTCCCTGTTCCTCCGGATCGAGCTCCTTCTGAAACGGGATCTTCGATTCGATGGCAATCACCGCCCGGTCCGCGCCCTTTCCCTGGGGAACGTACAGCGTCTGAAGCGTCAGTTCTCCGCGGAAATTCCGGTCATTTTCCGAAAGCCGCAACATTCCGTCCATGGTCAGAATCGATGCCAGATCCGGTTTACTGTCCGGTACGAGAACATCTTCTTCGATCCGGATCTTCACCGGCTCACAGGGAACCATATCCACCAGCTCCAGGCGATCCGATGCTACGGCCGCTCCCGCAGACACGACAGTTCTTTCCTCTTCTTTCTCCTCACGCAAAACCTGTTCTTCGTGTGCAACCGTTACTTCCGCGTCCCTCAGGGGCGCGGTTGCCTCAGGTTCTGGTTTCGGTGCGGGTTCTTCCGGCTCTGCTGGTGGCGCAGGTTCTGCTGGTGGTTCCCACACCTCTAATCCAGCCAACAGTCTCTCGTAGACTTCCGGGTCGAATCCACTATCATCATTCTCCCGGGCCGGCCGCATCGCAAATTCCGGGATCGGTTCCAATGTAAAAGGATCTCGTTCGCTCATCTCTCATCCCTCCTCTTTCCACAGTGTATGACCGGAAAGGACGGGGTATGTCTTTCTGACCACACAAAAAGAGCTGTCGCTGCACGGGTATTTCCCCGCCAAACGACAGCTCTTCTTTTTCATTCGATTCCAGATATTCCGGCAACCGCTCCACGCCCTCCGCTGGGCGCTCCGCTCGCAGCGCTACACCAGCGTTCTGACCATGAAGGTTTCTTTGTGCATCTGCTTCATCCAAAGGTAAGTGCTCTGCGCCTTCTTCTTGTTCATGAATACTCCGAAGACTGTAGGACCGCTTCCGCTCATCAGTACGGCGTTGGCCAGATCCAGATCTTTCATAGCCTGCTTTGTGAGTTCTACCACCGGGTACAGTGGGAGGGTCGCTGTTTCGAGTACATTTCCCATACTGTCCAGAACCATGGGGAGATTGTACGTATTCAGTCCGCGTACCATCTGATCCACGTCGGGATGAGTCAGACCGTCCAGTTTCAGATTTCCATATACATCCTTGGTCGGAACGTTCACCGGCGGTTTGGATACCACGATCCATGCGTCCAACGGCGTTACCGGAGCCAGTTCCGTTCCGGTTCCCGTAGCAAGAGCACAGTACTGGCCTTCTTGTCCCATGAGACAGAACGGGACGTCCGATCCGACACGACCGGAAAGCGCCGCCAGTTCCTCTGCAGGAACGTTCAGATTCCAAAGCTTCGCCAAAGCTCGCATCACCGCAGCCCCGTCGGCACTTCCGCCGGCCAGTCCAGCAGCCATGGGGATACGTTTTTGAAGAGTAATGACAATATCATAGTTCTTATCGGGGCGATACGTCTCGCGCATCAGCATCGCCGCCTTGTAGGCAATATTGGTTTCATCCATGGGAAGATCTCCGCGGCTCGTTCCTCCGCGGATCACCATGTCCGATCCCTCTGGCAGTTCCTCACAGGCTACGGTCACCAGATCGTACAAATCGATCTGCTGCATCACCATCTTCACTTCGTGATATCCATTGGGCAGCTTCCCCAAAACATCCAGAGACAGATTGATTTTCGCATATGCTTTCAATGTAATTTCGTTCATTCTACATCCCTTCGTAATTCCGGATCATCCACTGCGCTTCGCTGTAAATAATCGTTCCACGCGGATCCAGTGTTCCGTCAGTGCGGCCTTTCATAATGCCGGAACCGCAGGCCCACTGGAGAGCCGGAAATGCATAGTCACTGATTTCCATAAAATCGTCGTACGACAGGATATTGGTATCTTCTCCCACGCTTACGTCAATGCCTTTATACATCGCATATTTGTGCAGGAAGGTGGCCATCTGCTGACGGGTCACCAGATCATTTTCACCGAAGGTTCCGTCCGTATAGCCTGCGGCGATGCCGTTTTCCTTCGCCCAGCGAACCGCGTCAGCGGTTGCCGCGGATTCTTCCATTTCCAGTTCATACAGCATCTTTACCGCCAGTCCGCGGGTCACCTTCGCAGAAGCATCCACCGGTGCTTCATCCACCACAGTGATACGACCGGCACCGTAGGGATTTTCATACCCGTCCGCCTTCAGGACACCGCCGAGATTATCTTTGATATAAGTGATCAGTGCTTCATTATCCGGCATGATTTCATCACGCAGGATCTTCGCATCGTTGAACATGGTATATGCGCCGCTCTGCAGGAGATAATTATGGCTCCCCAGCGTATAAATCTTGTTTACATCCATCGGTTCGCCGCCGACCATCACGTTCTTGACGCGGTATTCGCCGTCAACGCCCAGGAAATCCCCTTCGGCGCTCAGCTTTACACCAGAAGGGATGTAAGAATGGAGTTCATACGTCAGACCGGAGACCTGGAGAAAGCTTCCGCTCTCCCCGGGATAGAACATAACGCCCATTTCCAGCGCATCTAAAATCTGCTGGCCGGTGACTTCCGCAATACACATGGTGTTCCCGAACGGATGAACAGCAATTAAATCTCCGTTGGTTACGTCACCGATTTCCACGTTGGCGCGGATTCCGCCGCCGTTGGCCATACCGATCTCTGTTCCCAAAACTCCGCGGTAAGCGTCGGTAATGAAATCTCCCAGATTGGTTTCTGCATGACGAATCAGACGTTTTCCTGTCACCGGATCATTGAACTGGAGCGCCACTTCAGAGTCTGCGATGACTGCCAGACTCACTTCATTGATCTGTTCCGCAATCTGATCCACCACCGCCTGGACTTCCGGATCTGTTTCAGTCAGGGTCGCCACGTCGATCAGACGAGCAGAAATGGTTCCGTCGCTCGCGATTTCCATGCGGCCCACGTAAGCCAGCTTTGTACCGGTCTGGGTCATCAGGACATCTTCTCCGTTTTTATCCTTCACCCATTTTTCTTCCACGATGTCATGGGCATGGGCGTCGATCAGCGCGTCAAATCCCACAGTATTTCTGATCAAATCGCTGGACATGTAGGGATTCGTTCCCAGTTCCTCACCCAGATGACCGACGCAGATCACATAGTCGGCGCCTTCATTCTTCGCCGCATCAATGGCCTCCTGTGCTGCGTTATATAACTCTTCACCAGTTCCATCTGATAAAAATGTATACGCCCAGTCTCCATTTTCATCCTGAAAAAACGCCGGTGTTGTACTGCCGATGGTCAGCGGTGTCACCGCACCCACAAAGGCGATCTGATCGTCTTCTGTGGAAGGATCCCCGTCCGCATCGATGATTTTGTAAGGTTCCATGACGAGCTTTCCGTCGTCCAGAGTTTTTAAATTTACACAGACATAGTCTCTCAGACGATCAATTTCCATAAACCGGTCCATCCCGAAATCAAACTCGTGATTTCCCGGAATCTGGACATCGTAATCCACGGCATCCATCACGTCCACCATGGCCTGCCCCTTCGTCAGCGTTGTAGCAATGCTCCCCTGGATCGCATCGCCCGCATCTACTAAAATTGCGTCTTCTTTTTCTGCCAACGCCTTGATTTTTGCCATGTTTTCATAGACTCCGTGAATATCGTTGGTGTAATAAATCACTGCCACAGGCTCTTTCTGTGCACCAAATACCGGGACAGCTCCCAGCACCAGCGATAACATACAAATCACGCTCAATATCCGTCTCACTTTTCTCACGATATTGCCCTCCTTTTGATGTCATTTCTACTTTTTATTTTGCAGAAATCCATAGGAGATTGCAAGAAAAAAAGCTCCCTGCGGAGCTTATTTTCCTACTTTTTCATCGGGGTGGACCGCTGTGATGGAATACACTACCCATTCTGCCACATTGGTCGCATGATCTCCGATGCGTTCCAGATATTTCGCCACCATCAGCAGATCCAGGATCATCTCTCCTCTCTGCGGATCTTCTGCGATCATCTTCGTCAGCTTTTGCATCACCTGGCGGAACATTTCATCTACAGTATCGTCGGATTTCATCACACTTTCAGCCAGCTCTACATCCCGGTCGATGTACGCTCTGACGCTGTCCGTCACCATTTTTCGTGTAGTCACAGCCATTTCTGCAATATAACGAGGTTCTACGAAATGGTTCTGCTGAATGAGAAACATCGCGATTTCTGCGATGTCTGCCGCCTGGTCCCCGATGCGTTCCATGTCCGTAATCATTTTCATTGCGGAGGAAATCACACGAAGATCGCTGGCGACGGGTTGTTGCTGCATCAGCAGCTTTAGGCAGAGAGATTGAATGTCGCGTTCTTTTTCATCAATGATCCGTTCCAAAGCGACAGCATCCTCCGCCATTTTGATATCTTGTGCCGCCAGCGCTTCCACAGCTGCACCGATGGCTTCTTCGCACAGCTGGCCCATGTGACTCAGGCACATGTTCAGTTCTGCCAGCTGCTGATTGAATCGGTTTCTTGTCATAGTATCAACCAAACCTTCCTGTAATATAATCTTCTGTGCGCTTATCCTTCGGAACAGAGAATACCTTCTCCGTATCTCCCAGTTCCACCATTTCTCCCAAAAGGAAGAATGCCGTTTTATCAGAAATACGCGCCGCCTGCTGCATATTATGTGTCACCATAACGATGGTATAGTCCTGTTTCAGTTCCACCACCAGGTCTTCGATCTTCGCGGTGGAGATCGGATCCAGTGCCGATGTGGGCTCATCCATCAACAGCACTTCCGGTTCTACCGCCAGCGCTCTGGCAATGCACAGACGCTGTTGCTGGCCGCCGGACAATCCCAAAGCGCTTTTGTTCAACCGATCCTTCAGTTCCTCCCAGATGGCCGCGCTTCGCAGCGATTGTTCCACGATTTCGTCCAGCTTTGCCTTGGAACGGATCCCGTGAGTCCGCGGTCCAAACGCAATATTATCATATACACTCATCGGGAACGGATTCGGTTTCTGAAACACCATCCCCACACGCTTTCTCAGAAGTGTCATATCCATGTCCCCGTAAATATCTTCCCCATCCAGCGTTACCAGGCCCTCGATCCGGCATCCTTCCACCAGATCGTTCATGCGGTTCAGGGATTTCAAAAGCGTGGATTTCCCACATCCGGAAGGTCCGATGAACGCCGTGATTTCGTTTTTACAAATATCCAGATTCACCTGTTTCAGCGCCTTGAAGTCACCGTAATACAAGTCCAGATTCTGTACTTTTATCTTTTCCATAAATTCTCCTTGAAACATTCCTGTTCTGCACTCAATTTCCACCACTGACTTTCATCAGACGCTTTGCCGTAAACGATGACAGTGCATTGATTCCAATGACAATGGCCAGCAGTACCACCGCCGTCCCATAGGCAGTGTCAATCTGAAGGCCTTCGCGGGACATGCGGTACATATGAACGGACAGCGTACTGCCGGACGAAAACAGCGGCGTAATGAAATCCCGCAGGGGATGACCGGTCCATTTCCACCGTGGAACGGCCGCCACCGTACCCGCGGTATACATCAAGGCCGCCGTCTCACCGACGATGCGGCCGATTGCCAGGATAATCCCTGCCAGGATCCCCGGTGTCGCCGAAGGAAGAATGATGCGAAATACCGTCCGCAACCGGCCTGCACCCAAACCGAAACTTCCTTCGCGATAAGAATCCGGAACCGCTTTCAATGCTTCCTCTGTGGTGCGCATGATCAGCGGGAGGACCATAATCGCCATTGTGAACGCCCCGGAAATCAGGGAATATCCCCATTTCATCGCAGTGACGAAAAACAGATAACCAAACAGGCCATAGACGATGGAAGGAATCCCCGACAGCGTTTCTGCCGTCAGGCGAATTATTTTTACCAGTTTATTTCCGCGTTTCGCGTATTCCACCAGGTAAATGGCGGAACCGACCCCGACAGGTGCTGCGATCACCAGCGTCATAACAACCATGATCACCGTGTTGATCAGCGATGACATCAGCGAACCGTTTTCCGAGGTGTATTCCCAGGCGAACAGGTCTTTGTTCAACGCCGGGATCCCCTTGATCAGGATATATCCAATCAGTGTAATGACGACGAACGCAGTGAGGATTGCTGAAAGCCACACTGCTCCGCGCAGGAACAGGGACAACGGGTCTCGATGTTTCATATGTCAGCCCTCCGTTTCAATTCAGAAAACGTCAAATTGATAATGAGTATGAATACGAACAGGACCGCCGCAGTGCTGATCAGTGCTTCACGATGCAGATCCGCCGCGTACCCCATTTCGATAACGATGTTACTGGTCATGGTTCTCACTCCGGCCAACAACCCCTTCGGCATTCTCGGCTGGTTCCCGGCAACCATGATCACTGCCATGGTTTCACCGATGGCCCGGCCCACCCCCAGGATCACTGCAGATAAGATTCCCGATTTACAGCCGGGGAGTACTGCGAAAAATACACTGCGTTCATGACTGGCTCCCAACGCCAGCCCGCCTTCATAGTAGGACTGAGGAACGGCACGGATGGAGGATTCGCTGACGTTAATGATTGTGGGGAGAATCATCATCCCCAATAAAAGCGATGCCGTCAGCATCGTCTGACCGTCCACCAGCTCGAAGGTGTCACGGATCAAGGGTACTAAAACCACCAATCCGAAAAAACCGTAAACGACGGAAGGGATCCCTGCCAGAAGTTCAACGGCCGGTTTCATGATTCTATATAAACGCGGAGGACAAAAGCGCGCCATAAAAATCGCAGTCAGAATTCCCACCGGCACTCCCACGGCCACAGCGCCGGCAGTGACATAGATACTCCCCAAAATCATCGGCAAAATCCCAAACATCTGGTTCCCCGGGCGCCATTCCGTTCCCAACAGGAATTTCACCGGTCCGATTTTTCCCATGGTCGGAATTCCATTGGCGAACAGAAATAAACAGATCAGAGCCACCGACAGGATCGACACACAAGCCGTCAGGAAGAACACCGCATGCATCATTTTTTCTTTTCGTTTCATCATGTTTCTCCTATGCAAGCGAGCCGGGGATTCCCCGGCTCCTCACTGTAAGCGTTGCTATTCGATGACCTCTTCCCATACGGTTGTGTTTCCGGTGTAGATGTTCATAACCTGTTCACTGGTCAGATCGTCGATGGTGTTGGCATGGTTTACAATCACTGCGATCCCGTCCATGGCGATGGTAGTTCCGATCAGTCCTGCTCCGATTTCACTGTCCTTCAGTGCTCTAGATGCCATCCCGATATCACAGGTTCCATCAATGGCACTGGTCATACCTGTGGAAGAGTCGCTCTGCTGAATATCAATAGTAACGGTTCCGTTCTGAAGTGCCAGATAGGCTTCCTTCAGCTTTTCCATCACCGGTGTCACGGAAGACGAACCCGCAACAATGATTTTTCCATCCGGATTGGTTCCGCTGTAAGCGGTTGCTGCGTCATTGGCAGCAATATAGCCGTTATCTTCAATCACAGCCTGTCCCTCTGCACTCATAATGAAATTCATGAAGTCCTGGGCCGCATCGCTTAATTCGCCCTTGGTCGCCACATTGAACGGTCTCGCGATCCCGTAGGTGCCGGCTTTGATGTTCTCTACAGTCGCTTCTGCACCATCGATTTTCAGCGCTTTGACGGTGTCATCCAGCGATCCCAAAGAGATATAACCGATGGCGTATTCGTTTCCGGCTACACCGGTCATCATCGCTGCGGTGCTGTTAGTGATACTCGCGTCTAACGTGGTCATGTCTACCTTTTCGCCAGCTTCGTTTTTCTGTTCCACACCGAACAGTTCCACGAACGCACCTCTCGTTCCGGATCCGTCTTCTCTGGACATCACGGCAATCTGCTTCGCAGTGTCAAACCCCGCCAGCTGATCTTCTCCGGTGCCGCCTTCACTGTCGCTCCCGCCGCAGCCTGCCAGCGCGCTCATTCCCAGTACCAATGTCATTCCCATTGCAATCCATTTCTTCTTGATTTTCATTGTCATACACTCCTTTTCTTTTTATGTTATGTGACATCTTTGTTTTCATAATCGGCCGGGTATCCATCTTCCGCCCGGTACAATGTCATCTTAGCCCCGGTTTGTAAAAGGTTTTATCACAGAAAAGTGAAAGGTTTGTAAAAAAATCATCGGCTTTGTAAAATCAGGATGAGACATTTCACTTCATGAACATTTCACCAATTCTTCAAAAAAATAAAACCAAATAACCACAAACCGGGTGTATGATAAATTCAACCATTCAAATCAAAGCGGCCCTGTACAGGGCCGCAACAGAAACAATACTTTAAAATAAGGAGGTTTTCCTCATGACGAAATTAAAACGACGCGGTGCAGCACTTCTGGCACTGACCATGCTGGCGGGCACTGCTTTCAGCGGATGTTCCGGAAATCCCAATGCGAACGACTCCGATAACTGGGCTGATGCCACTCAGATCGTATTAGCCGACGATGGCATCACTGTGGACGGGAATGCCGTTTCTGAAAGCGAAGGCTCGGCCGTCTATACATCCCACGATATCGTCTACTATGAAGACCGCGATACGTATGACAACGGAAATGCCTATGGCGAAGGTACTGACGCGGATAAACACAGCGCTGAAGATGCCGCCGCTCACACCGTAGTTAATATTACAAAAGCCGGAACGTATCGGGTGACCGGAAGCCTGTCCAAAGGACAGGTTGCCGTGGATCTGGGCGAAGATGCCAAACGCGATCCGGAAGCCGTCGTCACTTTGATCCTGGACGGCGTGGATATCACCTGCGAAGTCGCTCCGGCTGTGATTTTCTATGATGTCTATGAATGTAACGAAGCCTGGGTTGCTTATGATGAAGGTGAAACAGAAGATTACGAAGCCGTTCCCGATGTGGACACCACAAAGGCCGGCGCCAATGTGATCATCGCTGACGGTTCCGTCAACAATATCGATGGTGCCTATGTTTCTAAAATCTACAAAGATAACGGCCAGGAAAAGAAACTTCATAAATATGACGCCGCATTCTACTCCAAAATGACCATGAACGTGGATGGTGGAGACAGAGGTGATGGTGTTCTGAATATCACAGCTTCCAATGAAGGCCTGGACACCGAAATGCATCTGACGATCAATGGAGGTAAGATCAACATCTCCTCCGGTAACGACGGAATCAACACCAACGAAGATAATGTTTCCGTCACTACGATCAACGGCGGTTCTCTGCATATCGTAGCGGGACTGGGTGACGAAGGTGACGGTATCGACTCTAATGGCTATCTGATGATCAACGGCGGTACGGTGATCTCTGCAGCAAAACCCCAGAGCGATTCCGGTCTTGATGCCGATCTCGGTTCTTACATCAACGGCGGTACTGTCATGGCTACCGGCTCCACCATGGACTGGGCAGAAAGCGATTCTGAACAAGTAACCATGAACCTGCAATTTGCGGCAGCGCAGAATAACGATGAAGCCATCGTCGTTACAACTGAAGACGGTATTATCGTCTTCGCCTACGATCCGGACCAGGACGAAACCACCGGTTCTCACAACCGCGGTTATCAGGGAGCAATTCTCAGCTCCCCCAACTTTGAAGTGGGTAAGACCTATTATGTATACGTGGGCGGCGACGTCAGAGGTACCGATGTGGATGGCCTCTTCGACCCCGACTCCGTCACTGGTTTTGACGGCGGCGTAAAGCAGGAATTCACCGGCACTGACGTGGGTATGAGAGGCTTTGGCGGTGGCGGTAACCGCGACTTCGGCGGCAATCGCCCCGAGGGCGACCAGCGTCCGGAAGGGTTCGAGCCTGGCGAACGCCCGGAAGGCATGGGCGACCCCGGTTCCAAGCGAAACCCCTTCGAAAATATTGAGGGCGTCACCATGAATGAAGATGGTACTCTGACCATCACGGAAGACGGCGCTGCAGCACTTCTGAAGCAGATGAAGGAATTCAACGCCGATACGGAAGTCACTGTGGAACAGATCCTTGATTGTACCGACGGCCGCCAGCTCATGGAACTGTTTGGCGGATTCGGAAACAATCGCGGTCAGCGCCCGGATGGTGATCAGAACGGACAAAATCCTCAGCCTGAGGGCGACAATGCGCCCGTGATTTCCTCTACGGAATTCTATCTGACCGACAAGGTCAACGCTTTTAGCGGCGTATGTGACGAAGGTACCAATGCACCGGCGAACGACGATGCTCCTGCAGAAAAGTAGTCAGAGCTCCTTTTTTAGATATATTGTTGAAACAACAAAAAGCGACCGACAGTCCCTGGGCTTATCACCCGAAAGACCGTTGGTCGTTTTTTTGTTAAGGTCACTCCGACAAAGCAATCTTTAAAAATCAAGTTACACGTTTTCTACAGAATCTGTAAGTTCCTGAAACAGGTTCAGATACTCCTGGTAGGAGCGTTCAAAAGGTTCAAACTCATACTTCAACTCAATGTGTATTTCCGGCAGGGTCACGTCCATATTCAACAAGTATTTCAAATCGTACATCAGCAGCGTATGATCCACATCGTCCACCAGACGCAATTCCTCATCAGTCAATGACCGGCCGATAAACTTCCGGTAAACACACTCCAAAACCTTTCCTTCGTAATTCCGGTATTCCGGAAACAAGTTGTCCTTGATCGGTGAAGGAAGATCCACCATATATGCCTCCGACGCATCGTGAAGAAGACAAGCCAGAACTACTTCATTGGAATATCCCCGGGCCTGTGCTTCCTTTGCACAATAGACACAGTGACGGGCCACCGGAAAGAAAAACTTTGTATGGCCGCCTCCGCGGCAAAGAAACGCCAGCGCATGGGCAATATCTTCGATATCGATGACCTCCAGCTGTGGATTTTCGATATTTACAGCGTTTCCGCGATACGTATGAATGTATGTCATTGATTATCCCTCTCCGGCAAAGCGGATCTTATCCGATAAAAAACCCATTTTCAGCAGAATCACCGCCCTTTGCTTTTCTCCCAACAACCCGCCCGTCCCGGGCGGGCTGCATAGCGTTCCTGTTACATCATCAACAAGAGGAATTCTTCCTCTTCCTGGCGCTTCCGTTCTTCTTCCGCGCGACGACGTTCTTCGTCCAGAGTTTCTTTTTCGCTCTTCATGCGGTCGTACAGCATGCTCACCTTGGAATCAGCGGTCAGATACTGAGACGCCCGTTTCAGGTCTTCCAGAGCCTTGATTAAATAGGTTTCGTCTTTCTGTTCGTCCCACAGACGGGCAAACATCCAGCCGCGATACTTGTAGGCTTCGCCCACGTGATCTCCGCAGGTGATCATCCACTCGAAGCGGTCTTCTGCGGCATTTAAATCGCCGGTAATCCCCTGTGCCCAGCTGTACAGTGCCCAGTAGTCTTCCAGGTCTTCACCGTCATCCACCCAGGGCTGAAGCTGTTCCTTCACAGTATTCACAGCGTACAGAGGCTGATCGATGATCGCCATCAGGTTTCTGACGATGCGCTTCGTATTTTCCCAACGCTTCTGACGTTCTTCCGCCTGTTTCTTCGCTTCCTTTGCATTTCTCAGACGAGTCAGGCGGGCATCAATGTTGCGTTCCCGTTCTCCCAGCTCATAGGCCTTTTCCAAATCTTCCAGAGCGCGGTCCAATTCCCCTTTCTTTTCCCAAAGAATCGAACGGTTATTGTACGCAGCCATGGAATCTTCGTACTTACTCAGGTAACGGTTGTATGCAGAAAGCGCAGCTTCCGAGCGACCCACTTCATTCAACGCATAGGCGTATCGGAACAAACTAACTCCCATGTCGTAGTTCTGTTCAAACCACGATTCCAGTCGGTCCACCACATCAGAGTATTCTGCCGCTTCGAAGCTCTTTGTCGCTGCTTCTGCATCAGCCTGGAACTGCTTTCTCTTCTTCGCTTCCACATCCGCGTCTTCGATCTTCTGTTTCAAGCGCGCGATGCGGGCTTCGATATTATAATCACGCTGACCCAGTCCGTACGCCTTGTTCAGATCATCCAGCGCGTCTTTAAAACGACCTGCACGTTCCAAAAGAATCGCGCGGTTATTCAGAGATGCCTGGTCGGTGGGATATTTCTGAAGATATTTGGTGTAGTTCAACAGCGCCTCGTTATCGCGATTCTGTTCCGCCAACGCATACGCGTAGCGGAAATAACGATAACCCAGGTCCCAGTTCTTCTCTGCCCAGTATTCCCCGGTCTTACAAACCAGCTCGTATTTCTTCTGATCGAAGCACTGATCCAGATACGTCATGTCGCCGTCGAACTTGGCCTTTTCCTTCTTCTTCGCTTCCTTTTCCGCAATATTCTTCTTCGCAGTGGCAATTCTGCTTTCGATGTTGTTCTTCCGGTGACCCAGGGACCAGGCCTTTTCCAGGTCCTTCAGCTCGTTTTCGTACCATTCCCACTCCTTGTAGATGATGGCACGGTTGTTATACCCAATCGGATCGTTGGGACATGCGGAAATATAAGCCGTATAAGCCCCTTCCGCCTCCTTCTTACGACCGGTTTCTGCTGCAGAATACGCCAGTTCAAAGGCCATATCGCCCAGCTTGGACTGATAACTGCGCAGCGTTGTCCCCACTGTGGTAAATCCAGCCAGCGGTCGCAGGAGCTGATAACAGCGCTCGTAGTTCTGCGCGTTGTAGGCGCGCTTTGCCTCTTCCTTAGTACTGGTCTTGTTCAGTTCCTCTTCCAGTTCACGGATTCGGGAAGCCAGATTGGGAACGTTATATCCGCGTTCTTGGCAGTACTTCAGTTCGTTCAGCGCTTCCTGCTTTCTCCCGACGCCCACCTGACAATATGCAATGTTACTTCTGGTGGTGGTCACATTATTCCGTTCAGGGTAAGTGTTCAGATATCTCTGATATGCGTTGATCGCTTCGCTATATCGATTCAACTGATGGTAAGCGTAACCATAGTAGAACCACATTTCCGGCGTATCCATCTGGTTGTTGCTGGAATACACGTCGCAGAAGCGGATCAGTCCGTTCCAGTCCGAAGAATTGTAGGACCGGATCACGCTGTCATAGCGCTTCTTCTTCGCTTCCGCAGCCTGTTCCTGCTGGATCTCCCAGGCGGACTTCTGCGGAGGTGTATAGGTATAGGTCGGCTGGTACCCGCCGCTATAACCACCGTTCCCATAACCGCTCCGACCGGCAGTTGAACCCGTCGACCGTCCCGTATTGGTTCTGGTCGTGGTAGTCTTCGTCGTCGTGGTCTTCGCATAAGGACCGACCTTCTGCTTCTTCGCGTAATAATCGTAATTATCCTTTACGAAGTCTTCAAAGTAATAATCGTCGCCCTCTTCCCACTGTCTCAGATAATCGTAGATCATCCCCTCAGTGACCGTCAGTCCGTGAAGCCCGCGAATAAATCTCTTTTTATAGCCACCACGGGTTCCGTCGTAAAACCCGTAGCGCATCAGCGTTCCGGAAACGCCGCCCCACTGGTCCGTATCATAATCCGCAGCGATATCAGCCTGATTTCGACCGGTCACGACGTAGTCGTAGATCAGACCCGCTGTATCTTTTTTATTCATGGTAGGTCTCCTTCCAAACCAGTCGGTCTCTAGATTCTACCCGGCTTGAATTCATCCTTCAGTCGGCCATCCAGATCATATGTCGCCATACGGCCCATCTTTTCCACGCGGATCGTCTTTACCGCGTTTCCATAGAAGTCCATCTTTACACATTCATATTCGCAGGGAATCGTCTGGAAGAATTCATTTTCCTCCGTAACATATCCCCAGCCCTTTCGGCCAAACTCTTCCAGGAACAAGTCATAAATCACCTTCTGGCCGTTGATTTCGGTGACTCCGTCTTTTACAGACGCGATCTTTGTATAATGCAGGGGAAGCACAACCATTCCGGTTTCATCGATAACTCCCCAATAGCCATCCTTCTTTACCTTAAACAGCGGCGCATGTCCTTCCACTGCCAATCCCAGGAATTCAGCATCATCGTACACACCGCCCACATAACTGTCATCACAGATGATACGCTTCTGTACTTTTTTACGGCTTCCTGCAGGAACTTCCTGTTCTACCACGAAATATCCGTCGCAGCGTTCCTTGATTTCGATTCCAAGATATCCGTATAAACCCGCCTTGATATCACGGATCACTTCGTTTTCATCATCCTTCATATCCATGCCAAAGCTATAGACAGCCTTCAGGCGGTACAAATTCAGACGACTTCCCTGAACAATGCGCAGGAACTTTCCGTTGATGACATCATATTGAAATTCTTCACTATCTTCCGCTTCGCGATCATACAGAGCCAGTACTCCGTTGAAAAAGCCGTTGCGAACCCACTGTTTCTTCACGCCAGCTTCATCTTCCAGCGTAGAAATCGTGATGGATTCTCCCACAAGCTCGATCTTCGTCCAAGCTTCACCGTCTCCCAGATGCTGATTCAGATGTTCCACATCGCCGCATCCTTCATAGAAACGTACACCATACTGATCATCACCATCTTCGCAGATCACCCACAGTTCTCTCCCGCTCATGGTATATTCTCCATCATATTCACCTTCTCCGTGAATATAGGGTTCATATGTACTCATCTGATGAATGGTTTCACAGCTGAAGGGGACTTCCACATCTCTGTCGGCTTCATCATCCCAATAAGTGTAACCCATCAGTCCCAGATTATTGTGATTCAGTTCCAGGAACCACCAGCGGCCATCCTTGTGGAATGCTACGGTATAATAGCTGTCCACATCGCCCCAGTATACGGAAAAATCTTCTCCATAAGCCATCCATTCCTTCAGTTCCCCTTCGGGAGCACCGATTTCAAAAGCCACATTCTGCTTCTTAGTCACGATGGTCTTGAACTTGTTTCCTTCTTCGTCCACACCTTCCTTGACGATTTCGATTTCCGCCGGATCACAATCCACACGCAGGACTTCCACAGCCTCAGGGCGAAGCTTGAAGTAGCGCATTTCATCCTCTTCATCTTCCGGTTCCACCGTTTCAAAACGGCTGGTCACCACGATCTGATTCTTTTCTACATCCAGCGCCCATTCCAGCGTCGCCGGTTCGATCTTCAGTTCTTCCCAGTTGTCAATTACAGTCACCTGCGGTGCGGTATATTCCTTCATGATAGTCTCCTTTATCTTTCGTTACACACGAACGTTCTCCGGCAATCGCCGCCCCGGCGGCTCATGTCCTTAATTTATCCCTAGTATAACACGAACCCCCGGGACAGTGTTCGGAGGTTCGCTATTTTTTCTAAAATTTTTACCGTTTCGGCAACCCGCCCCGCCTCCGGCCGGCGGGTTTTATGTTGCGCGGAAGATCCGCGAAGCGGTTGCCGGCGGGAGCATCTTCCTTATGATAGGTAACAAACATATCATTTTAATATCACAAAGCTGTGAAATTATATCATTTTTTGGTTGCATTTCATGTTACAATATGATACGCTTCAGATAAGAAAACAACGTCGGCTCCGGTAACTTCCTGAAAACTCCGGAAAATGAATGATAGGTGACAACATGAAAAAAACATACGACATTTTATTCAGCGTGGCCGATCTGGCTGCACTCTGCGGTGTAAAGGCCACCACCGTCCGCCGCTGGCGTACCGACGGTCTGAACGGCACAAAGCTGGTTCCCTATGACGAGGACCCTTCCACGGAAGATACCGACCGTTCCGGAAGCTACCTGATGTTCGCTCCCGACACCGTAGAAAACTTCGTTCGGAAGAACCCGCGTGTCATGACCCCGGCCCTGCGCGCCGCTTTGGCTCGGGCGACAGCCAGAAACAATACCGGGTTCGATCACAGCGAAGCCCGCAGTACAGGCTACACCAATTTCACTGCGGATCGCACGGCGGAAGAAGAACCTCCCTATATGGCCGGACGTAACCAATATTATTACAGCCTGCTTTGTAACCGTGAAGCGGAGCTCCTGAAAGAACTGGATTACATCCGACAGGAAAAACAGAAGCTCATGGCGGAAAGGAATGACCATGAAGAGGATATATTTACTTTCTAACGGACCGGACCGTGCGTTCATCAGCTTTTTTGATGCCAGTGCCCCCGAAGTTCCGCCAGTCTCTCTGATCCCAGAGGGTATCCCTTTCAAAAATGAACTTGACTTTTGTTATCCCGGTTGGCGGACGAATCTCCTGCGTCAAATTCCGGAAGAATATCGCTGCGAACCGGACCTCTGGCTCATCGCCTGTTCCACAGATCTGTTCCTCGAACCACAGCGATCGAATTTTGAAAAGCAGCTCCATCTGAGCGGTTACCAAAATTTCAAGCTGATTTCCGATGCGGATGCTGTAAAAGCCTATTATCAAAATCAGATGCCGAACATCTTTTCCTTTACTCCCGGTCGCCGCATTGCTGTGTTGACCATGGGTCGAAACGATTACCGGTATGATTTGATCCAGAATACATATCTGAATTATCGGGATGATTATTACCATCGTCACGGAACCTCTTCGTCCGAATTGGACGATATCCTTGTGAATGAGATGCTGCGTGAGCCTCTGAACCGGGAGGATCTGCGTTTTCGCCAGCTTTCCCATGAAATGGGGGAACTCCGTCAGCGATATCTCCGCGAGTACATCAAAAACGATTTTGAGGACCAAACCCAGGTGGCCTTGATTTCCGGCGAAGGGGAAGAACGCGATATCCGCCTTTCCATAAACCAATTCCTTCTGACCCAGGGATTCTACACAGACGGAGAAACCTTCGCCCGTTCTGTAAAAGCGCTCCTGAAAGGAATTCACCACCGATGTCGTTTCCCCTTGTTCAACAACGCTCCGGGACTTCCCGAGCCGGACCACACCGTCGGTCTTGTCCTCTGCAACGGAATCGACTGGTATATGGAACCTCTGCACGATATCCTGGATGAATCCTTCGATTGTCCTGTGGTTATGACCGGTGCCCACGAAGCCGTGATCCGCGGCCTGGCAATTTTAGCTGTCCCCATGCTGAAAATCCATGCTCTGGAAACGCGTTGGAAAGAGCTCTGTACCTCGGACTGCAGCTTTATCATGGAACTGACGCGGCTCCATGAAGCTCACATGGTAAAACCGCTTCAGAAAGCCATGGAACCCGGTCCTTACATCGAAACCGCCTTGAATCAGTGGGAGACTTTAAGTATCCGAAAGGATAAAATCCTGGCCGAAGCCTTTTCCGCCTGTTACCATGGCTATGCGGAAGTCCGCCGCCATCGCCGGGAAGAGGGTCAGGAAGCCTACCTCACTCTGCTTTCCCAGCTTCAGAAGGATTTGATCGATGCAATCCCCGAATCTCTGCGTTCCTCCGCATTGGAGCGGTGCATCACCACCATGTTCGATTCTCCCATCCACACACCGGATGAACTCTACCTGAGTTCCAACGCCATTATGAAATCCGTTTTTCTCATGGAACCCCTGACCCGTGACTGCCTGATGAACTATCAGGATCTCATTGGTCAATTGACCGATAAACCTTCCCTTCTGGATCTCGTTTCCTGGCGCAAGGAACAGCGTTCGGCCTTTCGAATCAACTTCCGTGAACGCCATGTTCAGGAACGAAAAAATATTTGGACTTCCTATGACTTCCACTGTCGCGGGGATTTGGAAGAACAGGCCAGAAACGAAATACTCCAAAAGACCTTTAGCTGGCTCCAGACCTGTCTGAAAACCGCCATCCAGGCGACGCTTTCCTTCCCTTCTTTGGAAACCCACTGGTATTTTGACCAGGAACGGAAGGAGACCGAAACAGAGATCCTGACTTGGTTTATGGATGTCGAGATAAATCGAGACGATACTGCCTCCCTGATTTTCTGAAAGTGAGCGTGATTTTATGATCGATATTTTAGAAGACTGGATCGTCGACAGCGTTCCATCCCATGAAGATTTTTTTACAAGACCGTCGTTGATGCTGAAAGTATCTCCCGATGGACACTTTGTTCCCTACCGCGGGATCACTGTGGTATTTCGCCTAAAACCGGACGTGATCCAGTATTTGTCCTTTGTCCAGGACCGCCTGTACGAAATCTGCGGTCATCTGTTATCGGACCGGATCGACGTCAATACGTTTCATATGACTCTTACGGATATCATCAGCGGCCCACCTTACGAACTTCCCGAGGAAGGCTACCTGTGTCATAGCGATTCTCTGAGCCGGACCGTAAAAGAAATCCAGGCTGATTTCCCGAACGAGATCCCCGTTCAGGGAACCCGTCTGTTCAATATGTGTCATACCAGCATCGTCTTGGGTGTGGACGCCGAGCCCAACGAAGAAGATCAGCTGAACGAAATGATCCGACGTGTGGATGTGGCCATGGGCCACTTGGCTCCAACGGAGTATCCTCCGTACCCCTATCCTCGCTGGACACCGCACATTACCCTGGCCTACTTCAAGCCCCGCGGGCACTATGAATATGACCCTGTCAGCGGCGCCGAGTGCTGGGTCTCCGATCCTTATACCCAGGAAGAACTCCAACCACTTCGCGAAGCGTTGACTCAGGAAGATATCCTCTTTACGCTCCGTCCCAGCGATCTGGAAGTCCAAACCTTCAGCGACATGAACCATTACGAAACGGTCAAATGACCGATATCTGTACCACAAAAAAAGACCCTGCGGAAGTATTCCACAAGGTCTTTTCCTTATACAATTTTCTCGTCACACTTTTAAGTTTCGTTGTATAACAAACGCTTTTATGTTATAATGATTATGTGCTATCCAATACGGTAGGCGGTTAGTCCTTCAACAGAGGGACTGGACCCTCTGATTACATAGAAATCCTTACAGGAAATCTGCGGAAAGGAGGGCTATTTCATGAGTGACTATGAATTGCTCTCAATTGTTTTGATGATTTTTGCGATCATCATTCCATTGTTAGTTGCATACATTGACGCAAAAATGAAGTAAACCGCCCTAATTACCCGAAAGGCGGTTTACCATAACCAACATATATCGGACTAACCGTTTACCGGTAGCACATTATCTAACTATAGTATATCGTCACTTGTATTTCGGTGCAAGTGATTTTTTATTTCTTAAAAATCACCAGTTTACTGAAGATGTAGTTCAGGACGATGACGACCACCTGCATCACCAGCTTAGCGCCGATTTCACCCCAGTCCATCATCCCAACCAGAACGAACAATCCAACTTCTTCGATTCCCAGAGATGCCAGTCGTGCACTGACGAACAGCGTGATTTCACGCTTCAGCTGGGCGAAACCCATTCCGCGGGTCTTGAACACGAACATCTTGTTGGTGATATAAGCGAAAGCCACTGCGATGACCCAGGAGATGATGTTGGAGACCAGATAATGCATCTCGAAGACACTGTTACAAACGCCGTAGACCACCATACTGACCACGGTTGTCGCCACACCAAAAATCAGATACGATACCACTTCGCTCTGTTTCTTCGGTTCTTGGGTCAGTTCTTCCTTCTTTAATTCTTCGGTACTCATGACAGTTCTCCTCTCGTATAATTTTCTTTATTATACCATATCACAGCAGATATTCATACAGCCGGAATCCTGTCCAACCGGTATCTTCGTAGTACATACTCTGTTCACCCCGTAATTGGAAACCTTTCTTGATATAAAGCCGCTCTGCCGGAACATTATAATCCAGAACATCCAGTCGGATAGCTTTCTGACCGATTTTCCGTCCGTGGTCAATAACGAATTGCACCATCGCATCGCCGAAGCCCTGACCACTGAACGTGGGCAGGATTGCCAGAATGTGAAAGACCGTTATTTCCTCCCGTTTCGCATCAACACCCCAGGAAACGTTGTTATACCCCTCATTATAGTCGTGATTCATGATCATTGCCCCGGCCAGTTCCCCGTCGGCCCAGCCCAGGTACATGGTCCCCTTTTCCACGGATTCGTTCAGATACGCATCCTCTGGATAAACATTCTTGATCCAGCCCGGATGGTACTCCGCATCTTCCACCATATCGATCATCTTGTAATAAAAATCGCGAACCAATTCATATTCTCCCGGTTTCGCCTGTCGAATTTCAAACATATTCTCACCTCGATGTAAAAAAAGAGCTGTCCAAATTGGACAGCTCTTCTTTATTTCTTAATTAGGATCGTATCAAGTCGTGACTTGTAATCAGATTACATTTCTACGATCAGAGCAGTACCCATACCGCCACCGATGCACAGAGTAGCCAGACCGTACTTGGAATCTCTCTTCTTCATTTCGTAGATCAGGGAGATCAGGATACGAGCGCCGGAAGCACCGATCGGGTGACCCAGAGCGATTGCACCGCCGTTTACGTTCAGCTTTTCGTTGGGGATACCCAGTTCCTTACCTACAGCCAGAGCCTGAGCAGCGAATGCTTCGTTTGCTTCGATCAGATCGATGTCGTCCATGGTCAGACCAGCCAGTTCCATAGCCTTTCTGGAGGAGGGGATAGGACCGATACCCATGATGGAGGGATCTACACCAGCGGAAGCGTAGGACTTGATCTTGCACAGGTAATCCAGACCCAGTTCTTCAGCCTTTTCCTTAGCCATAACTACGAATGCACAACCAGCATCGTTGATACCGGAAGCGTTAGCAGCAGTTACCATACCGTCCTTCTTGAACGCGGGCTTCAGCTTAGCCATCTTTTCCAGGGAAGCGCCGAACTTGGGATATTCATCGGTATCGAATACGATGGGATCGCCCTTCTTCTGGGGAATTACTACAGGAACGATTTCTTCCTTGAACTTACCTTCCTTAACAGCAGCTTCTGCCTTCTGCTGAGACCATACGGAGAATTCATCCAGCTGTTCTCTGGTCAGGCCCCACTGTTCAGCAACGTTTTCAGCAGTGATACCCATGTGGTACTTGTTGAAAGCATCGGTCAGACCGTCGTTGGTCATAACGTCGATCATCTTGGTGTCGCCCATTCTGGATCCCCATCTTGCAGTCGGCAGTACATAGGGAGCCATGGACATGGATTCTGCACCACCGCAAACGATGATGTCAGCATCTCCAGCCTTGATGATGGAGGTAGCCAGACCTACAGCTCTCAGACCGGAACCGCAAACCTTGTTGATAGTCATTGCGGGAACTTCCTTCGGAATACCAGCAGCCATAGAAATCTGTCTAGCAACGTTCTGGCCCAGACCTGCCTGCAGTACACAGCCCAGAACAACTTCATCTACCATATCAGCGCTAATACCAGCTCTCTTGATCGCTTCTTCTACTGCGATCGCACCCAGAGTTACAGTCGGGGTTCCCTTTAAAGTACCACCGAAGCTGCCGATGGGAGTTCTAGCTGCGCTTACGATTACAACTTCTCTCATGTCATTTTCCTCCTAAGATTCTTTATTTCCGAAAAATCGAAATCTTTGTTGTATGTGTGCTAACCTTATCATAGCACTACCGTCTCATCTTTGCAATACCCCCGGGATAGCCCGAAATTCAACGGTTTTCCGTGGTTGTTTCGGTTCTTTTTTCAAACTCCCGAAACAATTTTTCTCTTGATAGATATTTTTTTAACAAAGTCATAATTATTCACGTTTTCCTTTTCAGAATATTTTTTGAAGAAAAACAAAATAGCCGTAACTACTCTTTTGTTTCCCCAAAATCATCGAAATTATGTCAGACTTGTTAAAATGTTGTTTAACAGCAATTTCCCTTAAACATTTTTTGTTCCATTCCCAAATTTCACGATTTTTTCTTAAATTATCAACGCTTTACTTGATAATTGCGGAAATTTCTTTGAAACCGGGTTCTTTTGCACCGCCACACAGCTCAAATAAAATCGCTTCCATGCTGGTATAAACCGCCCCTGCATCTATCAGACGCAATTCTGCGAACCGCTGATCTTCCGGCTTTCGGGAAGAAACACAGTCTCCGCAAATGAATACGTTATATCCTTCTTCCAGTAGGTCCATCGCGCTCTGTGCCACGCAGATGTGAGACTCGATCCCCGTGATGATAATATTCTTCTTTCCAGCCGCTCTCAGCGCTTCCGCAAAGTCCGGCTGACCCATAATGCTGTAGCTGGTCTTATCAAAGGGCGTAAACTCGCCCAGTGCTTCCGCGATGGATGGAATGGTCGGTCCCAGTCCCTTGGTATACTGCTGTGTCACCAGCGCCGGAATTCCCATGACCTTGGCTCCCTTAGCCATGCGCACCATCTTATCTTCCAGTTCTTCTTTATTATGCATCGCCGGCATCAGCTTTTCCTGAAAATCGATGACCACCAGCAGTGTATTATCTTTCTTTAATCTCTTCACAGTCATTGTTTTTCTCCTTAATTCGACAAACTTCAACACGTCCCGCGCCGTAGCAACCCGCTCCGCGGTTGCCCTACCACTGAATTCCCCAACCGGCCATGTCTCCCACCAGCTCGTTCTTGGTCAGTTCACGATGGACCGGTGTGATGGAGATATAGTTTTCCTGATATGCCCGAACGTCATTATCGAGGGGCAGTTCTTCCTGTTCCACTTCATAGCCCAGATACAGCTGACAGACGATGGTGTCGCCCTGACGTTCCACAGAGAAATCCTCCCCGTAGATCCGTTCACCCAGTTTCGTGTAGCGGATCCCCTTGATTTCTTCCTTTGGAAGATCCGGAACGTTCACATTCATGATCCAGCGTGTGGTATTTTCCTGAAGCGTCCGCTTACAAACGCTGGGAACCAGCGTTTCAAATGCCTCGAAGTGGGTCGCATCGTGATCACAGACGGAGAACGCCACCGACGGGATTCCGCAGATGATCCCTTCCAGCGCTGCCGACACCGTACCGGAGTACAGGACATCGCTTCCCAGATTGGATCCCATATTGATTCCGGAACAAACCAGATCCGGTCGCTTTCCCTCCAGACTCATCAGACGGATCCCCGCCTTCACACAGTCTGCCGGCGTCCCGGAACAGGACCAGGCCGCCTTCGTAAATTCAAAAGGCTCTTCTTTTAATAACACCGGATCGCGAAGGGTGATCCCGTGACCGGCCGCCGTTCTTTGACGGTCCGGCGCGCAGACATACAGATCCGCCTCCGGAAATCCCTTAT
>JAFUQN010000039.1 GCA_017472365.1 Bacillota bacterium | reverse complement strand
AGTATGGGATAGTCTTTGTATTAGCTTTTTCGATATCTCCGTTAAGGATAGCATCGATGATACCACGAGTATCTTTGATGGAGATACGCTTACCGGTACCATTCCAGCCGGTGTTAACCAGGTAAACCTTGGTTCCGTTAGCTTCCATCTTCTTAACCAGTTCTTCTGCATACTTGGTCGGGTGCAGTTCCAGGAACGGCTGACCGAAGCAGGAGGAGAAGGTCGGAGTCGGTTCGGTGATTCCGCGTTCGGTACCAGCCAGCTTAGCGGTGAAACCGGACAGGAAGTAGTACTGTGCCTGTTCCGGGCTCAGGATGGAAACCGGGGGCAGTACGCCGAATGCGTCAGCGGACAGGAAGATTACGTTCTTTGCTGCGGGAGCTGCGCTTACCGGACGAACGATGTTCTGGATGTGGTCGATGGGGTAGGATACACGGGTATTTTCGGTAACGCTCTTGTCAGCGAAATCGATCTTACCTTCCGCATCCAAAGTAACGTTTTCTAACAGAGCGTTTCTCTTGATTGCGTTGTAGATGTCGGGTTCGGAATCCTTATCCAGGTTGATAACCTTTGCATAGCAGCCGCCTTCAAAGTTGAATACGCCGTTGTCGTCCCAACCGTGTTCGTCGTCACCGATCAGCAGTCTCTTGGGGTCGGTGGACAGGGTGGTCTTACCGGTACCGGACAGACCGAAGAACAGAGCAGTGTTTTCACCGTTCATATCAGCGTTAGCGGAGCAGTGCATGGAAGCGATGCCCTTCAGCGGCAGGTAGTAGTTCATCATGGAGAACATACCCTTCTTCATTTCGCCGCCGTACCAGGTGTTCATGATAACCTGTTCTCTGGAGGTGATGTTGAAAGCAACAGCAGTTTCGGAGTTCAGACCCAGTTCCTGATAGTTTTCTACCTTAGCTTTGGAAGCGGTGTAAACGATGAAGTCAGGTTCGAAAGCTTCCAGTTCTTCAGCGGTGGGCTGGATGAACATGTTCTTTACGAAGTGAGCCTGCCAAGCAACTTCCATGATGAAACGGATCGCCATTCTGGTGTCCTTGTTTGCGCCGCAGAATGCATCAACAACGAACAGCTTCTTGTTGGACAGCTGTTCCTGAGCCATCTTCTTCAGCTGAGCCCATACATCTTCGCTGATGGGGTGGTTGTCATTCTTGTATTCATCGGAAGTCCACCATACGGTGTCCTTAGAGTTAGCATCCATTACGATGTACTTATCTTTGGGGGAACGTCCGGTGTAAACGCCAGTCATAACATTTACTGCACCCAGTTCGCTGACCTGTCCAACTTCATAGCCTTCCAGTTCGGGCTTGATTTCTTCTTCGAACAGAACTTCATAAGAAGGGTTGTAGATGATTTCCTTAGCGCCAACAATACCGTACTTTTCCAGATTAATCTGTACCATGTTAAACGACCTCTTTTCTTAAACTTAAATCTGGTTTGTATCGTGCATTTCGCAAAAACCGTTTCAAAAGACGACCAGGAACTGCACGGAATAAACCTAGCGTACCATAATAAATATATTTATATCATACACTTCAAAACGAAGAAAATCAATCAGTACAATCATCGAAACGGGGAAAGTAACGAAAAAAATGTCCGGTTTGTCAAAGACTTCAGAAAACAAGGTTTTTCGACAAAACACGAAAGAAAAGAATGCTCAGATTTTGAACGGGAATTGGACCCGAATCGTGGAAAAACTTGATTAATTCCATTATTTAGAGTATTCTAATAAGTAGTACGAGGAGGTAATGAATATGGAAACAAGACCTTATGTGCAATGGGATCTGATCAATGACTTCATGGTCGATGTGTTTAAAGCATACGGAGTTCCGGAGGAAGATGCGAAAATCTGTACCGACGTTCTGCTCGAATCGGACCGCAGAGGCGTGGAAAGCCACGGCTGTAACCGCTTTAAGCCCATCTATCTGGACAGAATCAAAAACGGAACCTTGCTTCCGGTGACCGATATTGAAATCGTGAAAGAAACTCCCACCACTGTGGTGATGAATGCCAACAATGGTATGGGTATGGTAGCAAGCTACCGCATGATGGAAATGCTGATCGAAAAGGCCAAAATCTACGGTATGGCCGGTGGTACGATCTTTAATTCCACGCATTACGGGATTGCCGGGTACTGGACTACCATGGCGGAAAAGGCCGGAATGATCGGGATTTCCGGAACCAATGCACGCCCGTCGGTTGCCCCGACGTTTGGCGTAGAACCCATGATGGGTACCAACCCGCTGACATTCACGATGCCTACAGATGAAGAATTCCCCTTCAATTTTGACTGCGCTACATCGACGGTGCAGAATGGGAAAATCGAATTCTATGAACATTTGGGTGAACCGACTCCGGCTGGTCTGGTCGTGACAGAAGACGGCGGTACTATGACGGATTCCGGACAGATCCTGCGGAATATGCGTCAGGGCAAATGTGCGCTGCTGCCGCTGGGCGGTCTGGGCGAAGAAACCGGCGGATATAAGGGATATGGTTTTACGACCATTGTTGAGATCCTGTCGGCGGCGCTGGCTGGAGGTCCTTACATGAAGGAACTGAGCGGAAAGGACGAAAACGGAAATAACAAGATGTATCGTCTCGGTCATTTCTTCTTCGTGATCAACCCTGAATTTTTCATGGGACTGGATACCTTTAAAGAAACGGCAGGCGGAATCTGCAGAGGACTGCGCGGATCGAAAAAGGCTGCCGATGCAGAACGAATTTATACTGCCGGAGAAAAAGAATACCTGGCATGGATGGAACGCAAGGACAAGGGTGTACCGGTCAGTGAATCCATTCAGAAGGAATTTGTTGCGCTGAGAGATGAATGCGGCCTGGATTACAAATTCCCCTTTGAAGACTAGAGGCGGTAGTATCGCTTCAGATATTTTATAAGAATAGGAGAACGTGCTATGAGTTATAAAATCATCACAATCAGCCGTCAGTTTGGAAGCGGCGGACGTACCATCGGAAAAGAAGTTGCTGAGAAGCTGGGAGTTCCCTGTTATGATCAGGAACTGATCGCCATGATGGCGGACGAAAGCGGTTTCTCGGAAGAACAGGTCAAGGAACTGGATGAAAAAGAAGTCCGTAAGAAGCTGATCACCACACGTGCAGAACGTGCACTGAACAGCTCTTATATGCAGAGTGCTCTGTGGATTGCTCAGGAAAAGGTGATTCAGGAGCTGGCAGAAAAGGGCCCCTGCGTGATCGTTGGACGCTGTGCAGACCGTATTTTAAAGGATCGTGAAGATACGCTCCGTGTATTTATTCATGCAGACCAGGACAAGCGTGCGGAACGAATTGTGGAAGTGTACGGCGAACGAGATGAAGCTCCGTTGCACCGTGTCCGCGAAAAGGATAAGCTGCGTGAAAACTACTATGAACGTTATACCCGCGATCAGTGGGGTGATGCGAGGAATTTCCATATCGCTCTGGACAGCGGAGAGCTGGGCATTGAGTTCTGTGTAGAACTGTTGGAAAAACTGTATAAAGCAGAATAGTAACGATAAAAAAAGACCACCTGCAAGTTGCAAGTGGTCTTTTTCTTGGTGAAGGCGGTGAGAGTCGAACTCACGTCCGAAAGCATTTCCACAGGAATTTCTCCGAGCGCAGCTTTTGATTTGTTGTTTCGCCTACATGACCGCCCAAAAGCAGGCTGACATGCGGGCTATCCCGTTGGTCCCCTGTGCTACCGGGAGCTCACACAGAGTTTTCCTGTATAGTCGATGCCGGGATCCGAACCTACAGGTAAATCCGGGCCGACAACGCGCCGCTATGCGGCCGCCGAACTAAGCAGCGAATGCGTAAGTGTTTTCGTTTTTAGCGTTTATATTTAAACGGTCCCTTTTAACGCAGACTGGACGACTGCGGCTCGCTTATCCGGCTTCTACACCCCCGTCGAAACCTTTACGCCCCCAAATGTATTGTTTGGGTCTAATATACTATACCCTAAACAAGTGGAAAATACCATTACAAACAGATTAAATATTATTTCAAAAAGTTTACGCAGACGTCCGGGATTTGAAATGCTCACGCGTAGAAGAAGGTAAATAAGCTTAACGAAAGGAGATTTCACCATGGAAGAAACAAGAATCATCGATGTTCGCAGAGAACAGGGAGGAACTACGTATATTACAGCAGCCGGTACGTATATCAAGAAGACGAGAAACAAGTTCGATTTTTACAGCGGTGATCCGAGAAATCCCCACGATTCGATCCACATCAACAAGAATGGCGACGGATCGGTGACCGTGTATGAAAGAATCAACGGAAAGGAACAGCGCGTGACGATTCCTGCCAGCATGTTGGAATAGCGGTAATTGTAAAACAAATTTCAGAAAGAATATGGAAGCAGGACCCGGATTTCCGGGTCTTGTGTTATACTGAGGTCAGAAGAACATCTGCTTTGGAAATCATATTGCGAGGAAAACCATGGTGAGAAAAGAATTGGAACAATATCCGGTCGTGAATGTGAAAACGGACTGGTATCGGGTTTCGGAATTACCCCACAAGATCTATGCAATTTGTGAACCGTATCACTTTCAGGAAGTGATCAGCTTTCTGATTTTGGGAGAAACTTCCGCGATCCTTTTGGACACGGGAATGGGGCTCGAACCAATCCGGCCTGTGGTATCGAAGTTGACGGATCTCCCCGTGATTCCTATTATGAGTCATGGCCATTTTGATCACATCGGTGGAAACTACGAATTTGACTCTGTCTGGGGCTGGCCAGCGGAAGCGACGGTCAAAGCCTCGCAGCAGGATGAAATATTTGCAGAAGATGACCCCAATATCCAGCCGGATGCATTTGAGCGGCCGGTAGAGATTGAAAACTATTGTCGGAGAGCATACAAATTGAATCCGCTGACAGAAGGCCAGGAGTTTGATTTGGGTGGACGTCTTTGGAAAGTAAAATTCATCGGTGGACACAGTGATGATTCCGTCGTCTTGTATAATGAAAAAGAAAAATTACTCTGTACCGGTGATTTAATTTATCCGGGACCGCTTTATGTAAAGACAGGATTGAAAGAATATATGGATTCCTGCGAAAAGCTGGCAGAGAAATTTGCTGATTTCACTTTGATTTGTTCTCACAATATCCCATTGGCTGACGGCACATTACTTTCACGGGTGGCAACCACCTTTGGTGAGCTGTGTCGGGGAATGTTGGAGGGCGAAGCCGATTGCCGGGGAAGAATGTATTACAGAAACGAAGATGTAGAGCTTCTGATCTGGCCGGGGATCAGAGATTAATATCAAATTATAGATCATATAAAGGATTTCAATCGAATCCCAAGGGGTGATGTGCTATAATGGTACGCGTTACAGGAGGCATATCGAATATGAATATTTCGTTTACAACAATAGTGGGAATGATGTTTGCGCTGGGACTTGTCTGTCTCACGGGGATGTATGCCGGACGGAAAGTGACATCGGCGGCTGACTTCACGACGGGGAGCAACATGAGCGTGGCGATGGTTGCCGGGTCGCTGATTGGAACACTGGTGGGCGGCGCATCCACCATTGGTACGGCACAGCTGGCGTATACCTATGGTTTTTCTGCCTGGTGGTTCACCTTGGGGGGAGGAATCGGTCTGGTGATCATGGCGATCTTTTTTGCGAAGCCCTTGTACACCAGCGGATCTAAGACACTTCCGCAGATTTTGTCGAAGGAATATGGGAAAAAGATCGCTACTTTAGCTGCGGTCCTGATGTCTGTGGGAACGTTTATCAGTATCGTTTCGCAGCTTTTATCCGGATCCGCTCTTCTCACGTCCATCGTTCCGATCGGTTCCGGAGCGGCCATGGCCGGAGTTATTTTATTGATGGGTATCTATGTTATCTTCGGTGGGGCCCTGGGAGCCGGAATGGTCGGGATCTTGAAGACGATCCTGTTATATGTTTCGACGATCGTGTGCGGTCTGTTGTCCCTGAAGCTGGGCGGCGGATTGTCAGTGTTTACAGAGGTTCTTCCGGCAGAACAGTATTTCAATCTGTTCGCCCGCGGTTACTGGAAGGATGGCGGGGCAGGTGCTTCGCTGGTTTTCGGCGTTCTGACCACACAGGCGTACATCTTACCTGTGATCTCAGCGAAAAATCTGAAGACATCGAAAGCGGGGGCTCTTTTGGGCGGTGCACTGACGGTGATTATAGGGATTGCCGGAATCTTCGTGGGAATGTACATGAAGCTGTTCATGCCGGATATTCCTTCTTCCGCGGCGATGCCCCAGTTCGTGATCCACTGCGTTCCCGGATTTTTGGGCGGTGTAATCCTGGCTACGCTGTTGATCGCCATCATCGGGACCGGAGCAGGGCTTGCGTTGGGAATCAGCTCCATGATCAGCCGCGATATTTACAAAGTCTATTTCCGTCCTCAGGCAACCGACCGTGAAAACCTGCGGTTTTCCCGTCTGGTGATTGTGGCGGTTCTGATTTCCGCGGCGATGTTCAGCATGGGAGAAGTGGGATCCATGATTCTCAACTGGAGTTTCCTGTCGATGGGCTTACGCGGAGCGGTTGCCTTTGCGCCGATGTGTTTCGCATTGTTCAGCCCGGGAAGGATTTCGACAAAATTCGCAGGCATGGCCATCATTGCAGGGCCGGTGCTGGTACTGATCGGCTCGTTTATTTTGCCTGCGGATATCGATCCGCTCTTCCTTGGAATGGCAGGGTCTGTTATAATATGTCTGATAGGCTGGCTTACAGGGAAAAAGCCGGAAGCTTAATTTAGAGTCATCGGAGGAAAGAGATGAAACAGGGAGATCTGGTTACAATCGATATTATAGATGCCGGTATGGAAGGCGAAGGGATCGGAAGAGCTGATGGTATGGCAGTGTTCGTCCCCGGCGCTGTGGTGGGTGACCGCGTTCAGGCGGAGCTGACCATGGTGAAGAAGAACTTTGCCCGCGGTCAGATGATCGTTCTGGAAGAACCGTCGGAAGACCGCCAGGAGCCGTTTTGTCAGTATGCAGGCCAGTGCGGCGGCTGTTCCTTGCAGGCCATGACCTATGAGGCGCAGTTGAAGTTAAAGGAAAAGTGGGTGAGAGATAAGATCGCTCGTATCGGTGGTGTGGAGAATCCCAATGTGTTACCGACCATCGGTATGAACGAAGAGGGTCTGTCCGCTGCAACGGATATGTTCAACCCCATCGAATACAGAAATAAGGCTCAGTTCCCGGTGAACGCAGGCTTTATGAAGAAAAATGCAGAGGGAAAGTATCGCAATACCCAGCCTCTGCGCGTGGGATTCTACCGTCCCAGAAGCCATAGTGTGGTGGATTGTGATTACTGTGCGATCCAGTCCGAACCGGCTAACGCCATTGCGGAAGCTGTCCGTAAGTATGTGGAAGAAACCGGCGTATCCATCTATGACGAAAAGAGCGGGATGGGGATGCTGCGACACGTGATCGTGAAGTCCGGTTTTACCACCGGTGAAGTTATGGCGATCTTCGTGGTCAATGACGACCATTTACCGAAGGTGGAACGTCTGGTGGAACTGTGCGACGATGCGGTCAACGATCTGGGAACGGACGATGACTGGTTCTGGGCACTGGAAAGTGTGATCCTGAACATCAACCGCGGAAAAGGCGGCGAAATCATGGGGAAGGATTGTGTGACTATTGCCGGTAAGAATACGATTCTGGATCAGATCGGCGATTTGACTTTCGAAATTTCTCCCATGTCCTTCTACCAGGTGAATCCGGAACAGACGGTGAAATTATACGACAAGGTAAAGGAATACGCGGAACTGACCGGTGAAGAAACCATCCTGGATCTGTACTGCGGTGTAGGAACCATCGGTCTCTACTGTGCAGAAGGTGCGGCCCGTATCATCGGCGTAGAAGTGGTAAAACAGGCAGTGATCGATGCCAACAGAAATGCTGTCATCAACGGTATCGTCAACGCGGAATACATTTGCGGTAAGGCGGAAGAAATCCTTCCGAAGCGCTTACAGGGCGTGAAGGCCGATGTGGTAATTCTGGATCCGCCCAGAAGCGGCTGTGACCAGGCACTGATCGACTCCGTTCTGAACGTAGCTCCCAAGCGCATCGTTTACGTATCCTGCGATCCGGCAACCTTAGCCCGCGACATCAAGGTTCTTACCGAAGGTGGTTATCGCCTGGAAGAAGCCCAGCCCGTGGACATGTTCCCCCATACGGCGAATGT